>NZ_CP015249.1:317615-635231 GCF_001632775.1 Dokdonella koreensis DS-123 | reverse complement strand
CGACTGCATCGCGACGCTGGAACCGATCGGCTCGGCCGGTGCCGGCAGGCGGCTCTTCAGTCCTTCGTTCTCGCGGCGCAGGCGGCCGGCTTCGAGCGCACGCTCGATCGTCAGCAGCAGCTTGGCCAGCGAGATGGGCTTTTCGACGAAGTCCCAGGCGCCCAGGCGCGTGGCTTCCACCGCCGTCTCGATCGTGCCATGGCCGCTCATCATGATGACCGGCCCGGGCAGGCCGCCGCGCTCGCCCCATTCGCGCAGCAGGCTGATGCCGTCGACCCCGGGCATCCAGATGTCGAGGAGGACCACGTCCGGCCGCTGCTGCCGGCGCGCTTCGCGCGCGGCGGCGGCCGATTCGGCGACGCTGACCGAATAGCCTTCGTCCTCGAGGATTTCCTTTACGGTCGCCCGGATGTCCGGCTCGTCGTCGACCACGAGTACATGGGGGTTCGCCACGGCGGGCCTGCGTTGCGAAAAGGAGACATGCAGCATAGCGCAGGCGCGCGCGCAGCGGCACCGTCGGCCCGCGACGATCCGTCGCCGGCCCGGCCGCAGCGGCGCGTCAGCCGGCGCGGCCGAAGTAGCGCAGCCACAGGCGCATCTGCAGCTTGCGCAGCAGGTTGGCGGGCTTGCGCGCGCGCGGCCGCAGCCGTCCCGTCAGCAGCGCCTCGGTCGCGGCCAGCACGCGCTGGCTGGACCGGCCGTCGCGGTACGGGTGGATCCGCGCGGCCAGCGCATCGAGCTCGGCGCGCAGCGCCGGCTCCGCGGCGAACGCACGGCGCAGCGCCGGCTCCAGCGCCGCCGGCTCGGCGATGTCGATCATGTATGGCTGCACCGCATTGTTGCGGAACGTCACCACCGGCTTGCCCTGCAGCGCGAACTCCGGGACGACCGAGGAGGTATCGCAGACCAGCACGTCGGCAGCACGCAGCATCGGCACCAGCGCATCCGCCTCCAGGAACCGCGCATGGGGGCCAACCAGCGCACGGTAGCGCGCGACCAGGTCCGGCGCGGTCTTCGGATGCAGCGTGAGCAGCCAGTAGCGGTCGCCGGCGGCGACCTGGCGCGCGATCTCCGGCAACAGGGCCGACGCGGAACTGAGCCGCTCGGTGAACGTGGAGGCGTACATGACGACGGGCCGGCCCGCGGCGGCCGCACGCAGGTCCTCGCCGATCGCGGTGGCGGCGAACAGCGGGTCGAGTTTCGGCCAGCCGGTCTCGGCGACGACGAAATGGCCGAGCCGGTCGGCCAGCGCCTGGAACGGCTGCGTCGTCGCCGGCCCCTGCGTGCAGTACAGGTCGAACCAGCCGCGGATGCGGAAATGGCCGCGCGCCTCGCTGCGCTTGCCGACGCTGAAACCGTGGAAGACCTGCACCTTCGCGCCCGGAAAGAAATGCGGCACCCAGTTGCTGGCCGAGAACACCGCGTCCGGACGCCAGCGGCGCACGGCGGCTGCATCGGGCAATCGCACCTGGCCCGGCACGGCGGCCTGCGCGGCGGCCGAACCGTCGAGGAACCACGCCACCTCGGCGCCTTCGGCCTGGGCGGCCGCCGCGATCGGATGCAGGATCGGCAAGGCGTAGAGTTCGGTCCCGAAAAGCAGATAGCGGCGCATGCGGTGCGAGGGCCGGCGTCAGGCGTATTCCGGCCTGGGAATCCTGGTCCAGGGCGGGGCATCTTACGCAGCGCCGCCGGCCGCTGCCAGCGGCGGCGGCGCGGGGTCTCACTCCTCGTTCGGCGAGTCCTCGGTCTCCTCGCCGATGACCGGCACCTGCCCGCCACGGCAGGCCGGTGTCACCGCATCGGCCCGGAACAGCCACCACTCGCGGCGGTTCGCGTTGCCGACGTGGATCGCCCGCGCGCGGTCGACGCACGGCCCCATCGCCCTGCCGAGCACGAACACCCAGCGCCGGTCGGGCGCGGCCTCGAGCCAGCGGATCGACGCACCGAGCTGCGTGTGCCAGGGCTTCAGGAAGCCGAAATCGGTCGCCGGCTTGTCGAGCAGCAGCAGGTTCTGCTCCTTCCAGGCGACCAGCCCGAGCTCGCCGTCACCCACCAGTTGCTCGGTGCGGCGCATGACGTCCGACGCGGACGTGGAGGCATTGAGCACCGGATAGGCCCACAGGCCCCACAGCAGCCAGATCACGCCCAGCAGGGCCACCAGGCCGGTCACCGCGCGGCGCACGCGGAACACCACCGCCGCAGCCAGCGCCGCCGCGCCGATCGCGATCATCAGGTGCCAGAGTGCGACGCCGCCATCGGCCAGCCCGCGCTGGACGACCAGCGCGTTGGCGCGCGCCCAGCCGCCGCCCAGCGCCGCGAAGCCACCGCCGAGGAACAGGCCCGCCAGCAGCAGGCTGAGCGCGAAGGCGAGCCAGCGCAGCCACGGACGCCGGATCAGGTCTTCGAGGAACGGCCCCGCCACCAGGGCGAACATCGGCAGCGCCGGCATGATGTAGACGTCACGCTTGCCCTTGGGCAGCGTGAAGAACAGCACGATCAGCACGATCCAGGCCAGCGGCAGCAGGAAACGGGCGTCGCGCGCGCGCAGCCGCTCGCGCCATTTCGGCACCAGGCCGGGTAGCGCCAGCGCCAGCGGCAGCCAGCTCGCGGCGATCACGCCGAGGTAGTACCAGGCCGGCTTGTGATGGTCCCAGGAATCGGTATAGCGCCCGGCGGTCTGCCGGAACAGGATGTCGTTCATGTAGGCGCGATGCTCGGGCGAATCGCTGGCGTGCACCGCCAGCAGCATCGGCACGATCCACAGTCCGACCGCCAGCAGGAAGGCCACGGCGCCGCCCAGCCAATGCAGCCCGCCGCCGCGGATCGGCGACAACCCGTTCCAGCCGCGCCAGCGCGCGAACAGGAACGGCACGAACATCAGCAGTGCAAGGATGCCCACGCCCTTGGTGATGACGCCCAGGCCCGCCGCGAAGCAGCCGAGCCAGTAGGCACGCCAGTCCGGGCCGAGCAGGAAATGCCGCAGCAGGCCGTAGTTGGCCAGGGTGATGAAGAACGTCACGGTCGGGTCGATCTGCGCGCGCTTGGCCTGGTAGACGAACTGGAACGTCACCAGCAGCGCGCCGGCGGCGTACAGGCCCACGCGTGCGCCCCACAGGCGACGCCCGGCGTCGTAGACCAGGAACAGCGTACCCAGCGCCGCCAGCAGGGACGGCAGCAGGAAGGCGATGCGCCAGTGCCCGGTCACGGTGAACGCCGCGGCCTGCAAGGCCATGAACAATGGCGGCTTGTCCGAGTACAGCTCGCTGCCGCGATGCGTGATCAGCCATTGGCCGCTCTCGACCATCTGCTCGGCGACCAGCGTGAAGCGCGGCTCGTCGGCCGGCCAGGGATCACGCAGGCCCATGCCCGCGGCCAGCACGACGAAGGCGGCCAGGAAGAACAGCAGCAGATCGCGGCGCGAACGGGGGTCGGAAGGAAACGGCGGCGCGGACATGGGATCGATCGGCAAGCGGCGCCGGACGGCGGAGGCGGCGATCGTACCAAGGCCGAACGGCTCCCAGAACGTGTCGTCGACGCACACGGATGCGAAGCCCTCGGGCACCTGCACGGCGCGGCGCGTCCACCCCGAAAAACCGGCGCCGGAGGGGTCGGCGCCGGCCCGCCGCGGGCACGCACCGTGGCAGGTGCGGACCGGCCGGCGGGAAAGGCCGGGCCGGCGGCGGCTTGGCAGCGCCGGCCGCATCGGGCAGCCTTGCGGGCCGTCTTCCTGCGCGAGCCCTCCCCGGATGCTGCCCACCGTCGAAATCGAAACCGCTCCCGATCCGCGCCACGCGGTGATCTGGCTGCACGGCCTGGGTGCCGACGGCCACGATTTCGGCCCGATCGTCCCGGAGCTGGTCGACCGCGACTGGCCGGCGCTGCGCTTCGTGTTCCCGCACGCGCCAGTGCGCCCGGTCACCATCAACGGCGGCATGCCGATGCGGGCCTGGTACGACATCGCCGGCACGACGCTGG
The DNA here is from genome assembly GCF_001632775.1 of Dokdonella koreensis DS-123. NCBI lineage: Bacteria > Pseudomonadati > Pseudomonadota > Gammaproteobacteria > Lysobacterales > Rhodanobacteraceae > Dokdonella > Dokdonella koreensis. The sequence goes on along the minus strand of NZ_CP015249.1, from coordinate 631,256 downwards.
CCGAGCGCCAGGACGAGGCGGGCCTGCGCGCGTCGTTCATCGAACTCGATGCGCTGATCGGGCGTGAGATCGAGCGCGGCGTACCGGCGGCGGCGATCCTGCTCGCCGGCTTCTCCCAGGGCGCCGCGGTGGCGCTCGGCGGCGGCCTGCGGCATCCGCAGCGGCTGGCCGGCATCGTCGGCCTTTCGGGCTACCTGCCGCTGCACACCCGGTTGCCGGACGAACGCGCGGCCGCCAACGGCGACGTCCCGGTCTTCCTGGCGCACGGCAGCGCCGATCCGGTCGTCCCCGAGGCGCTCGGCCGGATGAGCCGCGACCTGCTGCGCCAGCTCGGCTACACGGTCGACTGGCACGACTACCCGATGGCCCACCAGGTCTGCGCCGAGGAAGTCGCCGACCTGCGCGACTGGATCGGTCGCACGCTGTTCTAGGGCGTGTCATCAATCCCCCGGCAGGTCGCGTTGGCCCTGGAAAGTCGTCAGGGGGTGTAGTGTGGCGCCGCGCCTGACTGGCCGTCAGGTCAAGCCGCGCAACGCACGCTGGCGGCTTTCCAGGGCCAACCCGTAGGGCCGCTCTTGCGTGCGCCCGGGACTGCGTCATCGCTCGGGCGTGGACCCACGTCCACTTCCTCCCTCTTCCTTGGCCCGGACGCACGCAAGAACGGCGCGGCCTACCGAGGGATTGATGACACGCCCTAGCGCGCACGCGCGCCAGGACGTGCGGCCGGTAGCATCGGCGCGGTGGCCCGCGCGCTACCATCGCCAACGGGATCACGACGGGGAGCGCCGGTGAACGACACCGCAGGCCGCCACTGGCTGCCGCAGTTCTGCAGCCTGCCGACGCTGTTCGCGGTAATCGTGGTGGCCGAGCTGGTCGCCCTGGTCGTCGTGCTCACGCCGAATGCGCCGGGTCCCCTGCTGCCGCGGATCGGCATCGTCAGCGTCTACCTGCAATGGCTGGCCCTGCTCAATGCCGTCGTGCTGTGCTCGCTGCGCGGTGTGCTCGACCGCCTGTCGCCGCGCAGCGGCCTGCTCCTGGCCTGGCTGGTCATGATCGGCGTCACCGCACTGGCCGCCGCGCTGATCCAGGCGATGGACCATGCGCTCGGGCTCGGGCTCACCGGCACCGACCCGGGGCCGGTCCGCTTCGTCGCGGCCAACGCCGCGATCTGCGCGCTGATCGGCGCCGCCCTGCTGCGCTACCTGTTCGTGATCGGCCAATGGCGCGAGCGCGTGCAGGCCGCGTCGAAGGCGCAGGTCGATGCCCTGCAGGCGCGCATCCGGCCACACTTCCTGTTCAACAGCATGAATACGATCGCCAGCCTCATCCGCACGCGGCCGGCCGAGGCCGAGGGCGCGGTGGAGGACCTGTCCGACCTGTTCCGCGCGGCGCTCGGCTCGGCCGATGCCAGCGGCACCCTCGGCGAGGAACTGGACCGGGTCGATCACTACCTGCGGATCGAGGGCCTGCGGCTGGGCCCGCGGCTGGAGGTGCAACGCGACCTGGTCGCGCTGCCGCGCGAGCTGCCGCTGCCGCCGCTGCTGCTGCAGCCCCTGGTCGAGAACGCGATCTATCATGGCATCGAGCCGTTGCCGGACGGCGGCACACTGCGCCTGCAGGGGCGGCGCCTGGCGTCGGGCATCGAGGTGCGCATCGACAACCCCTGCCCCGCCACGCCGGCACGGCGCGGCGGCAACGGTCATGCGATCGCCAACATCCGCGCGCGCATCGGCTACCATTTCGGCGATCGCGCCGCACTGGAAACCGTTTCCGGCACGGAGCGCTTCACCGTCGTGCTGCGACTGCCGCTGGAATCCATCCGATGAAAGTCCTCGTTGTCGACGATGAGCCGCTGGCGCGCGAGCGCCTGATCGCGCTGCTCGGCGAGATCGGCGGTGCCGAAGTGGTCGGCGAGGCCGGCAGCGGGACCGCCCTGCTCGAAGCGGCGCCGGCCCTGCGTCCGGACGTGGTCCTGCTGGACATCCGCATGCCGGCGATGGACGGCCTCGAGGCGGCCCGGCACCTCGCCGCGCTGGACGCGCCGCCCGCCATCGTGTTCTGCACCGCCTACGACGAACACGCCCTGGCGGCCTTCGACGTGCACGCGATCGACTACATCGTCAAGCCGGTGCGCGGCGAACGCCTGCGCCACGCGCTCGAACGCGCGCGCCGCTACAGCGGCGAGCAGCTGCGGCAGGCCGGCGACGGCGCGGCAGGACGGCAGCGCAGCCATCTGTGCGCACGCGTCCGCGGCAGCCTGGTGCTGGTACCGATCGAGGACGTGGCCTACCTGCAGGCCGAGGACAAGTACGTCGTCGTCCACCACGTCGGGGGCGACGTGCTGATCGAGGAGCCGCTGAAGGACCTGGAGGAGGAGTTCGGCGACCGCTTCGTACGCATCCATCGCAACTGCCTGGTCACGCGCAGCCGCCTGCTCGGGCTGCTGCGCACGACCGATGGCCGCATGCTGGCACGCGTCGAAGGCACCGGCACCGAACTGGAAGTCAGCCGCCGCTGCCTGCCCGGCCTGCGCAAACTGGTGAAGACCCTTTGAACATCCTGCGAATCGCCACCCGCCAGAGCGCGCTCGCGCTGTGGCAAGCCGAACACGCCGCCGCACTGCTGCGCCAGCGCCATCCGGGCCTGATCGTCGAGCTGCTGCCGATGACCACGCGCGGCGACCGCATCCTCGATCGCCCGCTGGCCGACATCGGCGGCAAGGGGCTCTTCCTCAAGGAACTGGAAGTGGCCATGCAGGAGGGCCTGGCCGACATCGCCGTGCACTCGTTCAAGGACGTGCCGATGGAGCTGGAGCCGGGCTTCGCGATCGGCTGCGTGCTCGAACGCGCCGATGCCGCCGATGCGTTCGTCAGTAACGGGTACGCGCAGATCGCCGCGCTGCCGCAGGGCGCGCGCGTGGGTACCTCGTCGCTGCGCCGGCAGGCCCAGCTGCGCGCCTTGCGTCCGGACCTGGCCCTGCTCGACCTGCGCGGCAACGTCAACACGCGCCTGGCCAAACTCGACGCCGGCGAGTACGACGCCATCGTCCTGGCCTGTGCCGGCCTGGAGCGCCTCGCGCTCGGCACGCGCATCCGCAGCCGGCTGGCCGCGCCGCACTGGCTGCCGGCGGCGGCGCAGGGCGCGATCGCGATCGAGATGCGCAGCGGGGACGCCCGGATCGCCGACCTGCTGGCGCCGCTCGACGATGCCGGCACGCATCGCTGCGTAGCGGCCGAGCGCGCCTTCAGCCAGGCGCTGGCCGGCAGTTGCCAGGTCTCGCTGGCGGCCCAGGCGATCGAGACCGACCGCGGCCTGCACCTGTGGGGATTGGTCGGCGACGCCGCCGACGGCACGCTGCTGCGCGCTCAGGCGCAGGGACCGGCCGACGACCCGCAGGCGCTGGGCCGGGTCGTGGCGGCCGACCTCGTCGCGCAGGGCGCGCTGCGCCTGCTCGGCCGGGCCTGACGCCGCGGCGAACCGATCACGACACCCACCCGGCGACTGCCGCCGGGTGGGTCGGGAGCGACCTCAGAAGTTGTAGACGAGGTTGGTCGTCAGCAACTGGTCGGTCTTCTTGGCGCCCTCGGTCACGTCGGTGTTGTGACGCACCTGGTAGCCGAGCTTGAGCGCGAACTTCTCCGACATCGACACGGCCAGCCCGGCGTCGTTCTGCAGGAAGGTGTTGTCGCTGCCCGCTTCGGTCAGCAGCACGTTCTCGAACGTGGTGGTTTCGGTCAGCTTGTGGCGGAACGAGATCAGGCCGCGCGCGACGACCTCGCCGTCCGAGCCCGGGCGCACGCGCGTGGCCACCGGCGGGTCGCCGATGAAGACGTCGTAGGGCTGGACCTGGTAGCGCTTGTAGCCGGGGCCGATCTCGAAGCTCAGCTCGGTGCGCTGGTTCTTGAGCGCGGTATAGCCGTAGCCGACCGACGCGATCCACTGGTACTCGAACGGCGAGAAGTCGTCGTTCTCGTAGCGCAAGGCGCCGACCAGGTAGCTGCGCTCGTCGAGCTTGTAGCCGACCGAGCCGCCGGCCTCGTAGCGGTTGGCGGTCAGGTCATAGCGCGTCACGTTGACCGTCTGGCCGTCGACCTGGGTCGCCACCGTCACCTCGCCCTTGCTGCGCAGGGCATTGAGAAAGACGTTGTTCTTCCAGGTGTCGTCTTCCTGCTTGAACTGCAGCTTGATGTTGACGTTCTCGGACTTGCTGTTGCCGCGCGTGGCTGCGATGCCGACTTCGCCGGAGCCGGACCAATCCGAATTCTCGGCCTGGGCAGCCAGCGGGAGCACCGCCAGCACGGCGGCGCAGAGCAGGACGTTCTTCATTTTTCTTCCTTCTAAAAGCGGGACAGAGCGCCGGAATGAGGCGTGCGGCGCCGCAACATGCTAGTTCCGCGGCTTGAATCGCGAGTGAACATGAGGCCGGCCGGCACCGGCTTCAGCCGTAGTAGGCCTGCACGGCGTGGCGCGCCTGGGCGAAGAACAGCCAGCGCTGGACGAAGACGCCGAGCATCGCGCTGGCGGTCGCCACGAGCGCACAGGCCGGCATCCAGGCCGGCAGCAGCAGGGCGAGCCCGATCGCCGCCAGCGGGACCAGGAACAGCAGATGGGTGGTGATCGTGCGCAGGCGCGCACCGTGGCGGCGGGCCAGCACGAATCCCATCTCGCGGGTCAGGTAGTTTTCCTCGGTGTGCGGTGCCTCCACGCTGTGCACGCCACCGGCGCGACCGAGTCCGGTGGCCGCTGCGGCATCGGGGCCGTCGTCCAGCCGCTGCCGCCAGTACGCATGCTGGAGCGACGACGCCGCCACGACCACGGCAGCCAGCCCGAGCAGCCAGATCGCGGCCGTACCGGCGGCGGCCGGCTCGGCCGGTTCGACCGCCGCGACCGCGGCATACGGACCGACCAGCAGCCAGAACCAGAGACCGCCGGTCTGGAGCGCCAGCAGTCCGTACAGCGGCGTGACGCGCGCGTCGTTCCAGGCGCGCACCGTCTTGAGCGAAGCGTAGATGCGCGCCGTGCAGAACACCGTCGCCGCGGCCAGCACCGCGAGCAGAGCGAAACCGAGGCGGATCCGAAGACCGCTGTGCACGGACTCCACGCGCCAGGCGAGCAGCGCGCACAGCGGCACGCAGGCCAGCGACAGCACACCCTCGCGCGACAGCCAGGAGCTGCGCCACTGGCTGAGCGCGCGCCAGGCACGCAGCGGCTTGCCGAGGTGGGCCACCGAGGCCAGCAGGCCCGCCGACGTCAGCACGAAACCCGCAACCAACGGCACCAGGACCGCCATGCGATCCGGCGGCGCAGCCCCCACCAGCACCGCGGCTCCGACCAGGAACCACAGGCCGTAGCCGGCCCCCGACAGCGTCGTGAAGAAGATGATCGAAAACGCGGGGCGCATCGGCTCTAGTCTTCGACGACGACGGCGGTGCCGGTCGCCGACACCATCAGCATCCCGCCGCCGTCCTTGATCTGGATCGTCTCGTAGTCCAGATCGACACCGATCACCGCATTGGCGCCCAGGCGCTCGGCCTGCTCGGCCATCTCTTCCAGGGCCGTGTCCTTGGCCGAGCGCAGGACCTTCTCGTAGCTGCCGGCGCGACCGCCGATGACGTCGCGGATGCCGGCGAAGAAATCGCGGAACACGTTGGCGCCGAGAATCGCATCGCCGCTGACCAGGCCGAGATAACGGACGATCTTGCGGTCCTGCAGCGTGGACGTGGTCGAGATCAGCATGGGGTTCTCCTCACGGGGGCGGCGGCACGTCGTCGACGCGGCGCGGGGCGCTCCGGCGCCGCGTCGACGACGACGGCACCTTAGCGCGACAGCACGCGATCGAGCCAGCGCAGCAGCGGCGGCAGGCTGGCGGCGTCGAAGGCCTCGCCGGCATCGGATGCAACGGCCTCCTCGGCCACGGCGCCGGCACGGCGCGGTCGCGGCGGCAGATAGCGGTTGACCGGCTGGTAGCCGAGTTCGGGCATCAGTGCATAGCCCTGCCGCTCCGCGACCAGGCGCGACACCGCCGACTCGGGATCCCCCAGGTCGCCGAAATGCCGCGCGCGCGTCGGGCAGGCCTTGACGCAGGCCGGCTGGCGGTCTTCGGGGGCCAGGCTTTCGTTGTAGATGCGGTCGATGCACAGCGTGCATTTCTGCATCGTCCCGTGCCGCGTGCTGAACTCGCGCGCGCCATAGGGACAGGCCCAGGCACACAGCTGGCAACCGATGCAGGTGTCTTCGTTGACCAGGACGATGCCGTCCTCGACCCGCTTGAAGCTGGCACCGGTCGGGCAGACGGTGACGCAGGCGGGTTTCTCGCAATGCAGGCACGAGCGCGGGAAGTGCACGGTCATCGCCGCCGCCGCGCCGCAGCCCGATCCGGTCCCGCCGCCGCTACGGACCGGCGCCACGCCCGCCTCGGCGGCGGCCGCGAGCACCGTCTGCGCCAGCGTGGGGCCGGTGTCGGCGGCCACCTCGTAGCTGTGCACGCGATTGAACCAGACGCCGTCCGGCTTCGCGCCATAGGCGTCGGTGTCCTCCAGCGGCCCGAAGTCGCCACCGTCGTTCCATTCCTTGCAGGCCACCGCGCAGGCATGGCAGCCGACGCAGGTGTCCAGGTCGATCACCAGGCCGAGCTTCTTCTGCGCCGGTGGCGGCAGCATCGTCATGCCGTCCTCCGCAACGGTGCCGTCTCGACGCGGTGGCCGGCCTGGCGCGGTGCCGGATCGGCCTCGATGCGCACGCGCAGGTCGAACCAGGCGGCCTGCCCGGTCACCGGATCGGCATTCGCGTAGCGATAGCCGTCGGCACGCGACGGCAGCAGTTCGTCGATCAGGTGGTTGAGCAGGAATCCGTCGCGGCTCTCCGGCGCGTCGCCCGCCAGCTTCCAGGCGCCGCGGCGCTTGCCGATCGCGTTCCAGGTCCACACGGTGCCGGGCGCGGTGCCCGCGTGCAGGCGCGCCTGCACGCGGATGCGCGCCAGCGGCGAGGCCAGCCAGATCCAGTCGCCGTCGGCCACGCCATGCAGCGCGGCCGTGGACGGATGCAGGTACAGGAAATTGCGCGCCGCGATCTGGCGCAGCCAGGCGTTCTGCGAACCCCAGGCGTGGTACATGAACATCGGCCGCTGGGTGACGGCGGCCAGCGGATAGGTTTCGGCCGCTGCTGCCGGGACCGGCGCGAGGTCGGTATCGGCGTACCAGAACGGCAGCGGATCGAAGAAGCGCGCGATCCGCGCGCGCTCGCGTGCCGGCGGCTGGATCGCGCCGTGGCCCTGCGCGGCCAGCCGGAATCGCTGGAGCTTCTCCGAGTAGAGCTCGATGACGACCGGCGCCGTCGAGCCGACGAAACCCATCGTCCGCGCCCAGTCCAGGTAGTCGCGGTTGGCCATCTTGTAGTAGCGGCCCGCGGCGGGCACCGCGTGGTGCCAGTAGCAGTCGTGCGCGGCATAGCGTTCGAGCTGGGCCGGATTGGGCTCGCCGACGCCGTGCTTGTCGCCGTTCGCGCCGCGCCAGCCGGCCAGCAGGCCGATGCCCGGCGCGCGCTCGTGCTCGACCATGTACTGGGCGAAGCCGCGCGGGTAGCGCGGCGTGCCGTCCTCGTGCGTCATGCCCGGCAGCCCGAGGCGCGCCCCCAGGTCGAGCAGCACGTCCTGGAACGGACGCACGTCGCGATCGGGCGCCACCACCGGCCGGCGGATCGCATCGCTGGCCGCATCGGCGTCGGAGATCGGCCGGTCGAGCAGGCTGATGCAGTCGTGGCGCTCCAGGTAGGTGGTATCCGGCAGCACCAGGTCGGCGAGCGCGACCGTTTCCGACGCGTAGGCGTCGGCGTAGATCACGTGCGGGATCCGGTACTCGCCGGTCGCCGGATCGCGATCGGTCAGCATCGCCCGCGTCTGGCCGACGTTCATGGCCGAGTTCCAGCCCATGTTGGCCATGAACAGCAGCAGGGTGTCGATGCGGTACGGGTCGCCGGCCCAGGCGTTGCGGATCACCGACTGCAGCATGCCGTGCGCGGCGAACGGATGCTCCCACGAGAACGCCTTGTCGATGCGCCGCGGCTTGCCGTCGGCGTCGACCAGCAGGTCGTCCGGCCCGTGCACGAAGCCCAGCGGCGCGGCATCGAGCACGCCGTTGTCCTTGCGGCTGCGCCCGGGCCGGTTCGGCGGCGGCACCGGCTTCGGAAACGGCGGCTGGTAGCGGAAGCTGCCGGGCACGTCGATCGCGCCGAGCAGCATCTGCAGCACGTGCAGCGAACGGCAGGTATGGAATCCGTTGGCGTGGGCGGAAATGCCGCGCATCGCATGCATCGCCACCGGTCGGCACGGCATGTCGGCGTGGACGCGCCCGTGCGTGTCGGTCCACGCCTGCTCCAGACGCAGGTCGTGATCGAACGCGGCCTGCGCGAGCTCGGCGGCCAGCCGGCGGATCGTCGTCGCGGCGACGCCGCAGCGTTCGGCGACACGATCGGGCGCGTAGTCGGCGGCCAGGTAGCGCTCGGCCAGCAGCTGGAAGGCCGGGACGGCGCTGCGGCCGTCCGCGAGCGTGTATTCGCCGACCACCTGCGGTGCGATGTCCGGCAGGTCGGCCCGGGCGTGGCGCAGCGTGCCGCCTTCGCGCACCGCGCACAGGGGATGGCCCTCGGCATCGCGTGCGAACAGGCCGTCGTCCGCGGCACCCGGCGCCCGGATCACCAGGTGGTGCGCGTTGGTGTAGCGCACGAGGTAGTCGAGATCGATGCGGTCCGTACGCAGCAGCTCGTGGATCAGGGCGCCGGCCAGCAGGCCGTCGGTGCCGGGGTTGATCGGCACCCATTCGTCGGCGATCGCGCCGTAGCCGCTGCGCACCGGATTGATCGCGACGATCTTCGCGCCGCGCGCCTTGAGCTTGCCGAGGCCGAGCTTGATCGGGTTGGAGTCGTGATCCTCGGCCACGCCCCAGAGCATCAGGTAGCGCGTGAGCTCCCAGTCCGGCTCGCCGAACTCCCAGAACGACCCGCCGAGCGTGTAGAGGCCGGCCGCCGCCATGTTGACCGAGCAGAAGCCGCCGTGCGCCGCGTAGTTGACCGTACCGAACTGCTGCGCCCACCAGCCGGTCAGGGCCTGCGACTGGTCGCGGCCGGTGAAGAAGGCCAGTTCGTCCGGGTTGCGCCGGCGGATGTCGCCGAGCCAGCGCGCGGCCAGGTCGAGCGCCTCGTCCCATTCGATCTCGCGGAACTCGCCGGCGCCGCGCTCGCCGACGCGCAGCAGCGGCTTGGACAGCCGTGCCGGCGAGTAGTGCTGCTTGATGCCGGCCGAACCTTTCGCGCAGATCACGCCGCGATTGACCGGATGGGCGGGATTGCCGTCGATGTAGCGGACCTTGCCGTCCTTCAGGTGCACGCGGATGCCGCAGCGGCAGGCGCACATGTAGCAGGTGGTGGTGGCGATGGCATCGCCGGTCGGCGTGTTCAGATCGGGCGTGGCGTGCTGCATGCGCGGCTGGCGGTCCGTCGCGCGACCCGCGCGCGGCGGGGCCATGGTACCGGAAGCGCCACCGGTGGTGGCGGGGACGCGGATGTCGTCAAGACCGGCGGTCCGGACGAGGTGGAGCGATCAGTCTCCGGAACCGTCGCCGAAGATCGGCACCCGCGCCAGCGTCGCGGCACGCGGCGAACAAGCCATTGCCCGTTCGGCCTGGATTTCGCCGGCCGGATGCAGGCCGGCGACGAAGGCGCTATCGCCTCGGGCGGCGATCGATCGTGCGCCGTCGTACGCGCTCGTCCCGGGACTTCTCGCGCCTGCGTGACGGGACGGCAGCGCAGGAACGAGAACCGTGGCGGACCGGCCGGTCCATCGAATCCGCCACGGTGGGCTGCCGGTTACTGCCCGGCCGGGAGGGCCGCCAGCTTCTCGTTGAGATCGCGCGTCAGGCGGGCGATTTCGAGATCCGGATTCTGCGGCGCCTGGCCAGCGCGCTCGAGCATGCGGTTGGCGACGTTGCGCACGGTCTCGTTGTCGGTCTTGGCCAGCACGCTGCGATAGAGCGCCGGCAGCTCCGAGGCGCGGTTGGACTGCAGGTAGACCCGCGTCAGCGCGCGCAGGTCGCCGAGCACCGCGCGTTCCTCGGCCGTGGCCTTGAATGCGAAGTCGCGGTGGCGGCGATGGACCGGCTTGCCGGCCGTATCGGGCGCCGCGACCGGGGTCTGGTCCTGCGCGAAGGCCGGCGCGACGGGAGCGGCGGTCAACAGGATGCCGGCAAGAGCCAGCGCCAGCGTCGTGGAAGAAAGCGTCTTGCTGATGTTCATCGTGGGTGCTCCAGGGGGGATGGGGTGGTGCGGACAGATCAGACACCTTTTGGCCCTCCACATGGCCCGCGAATCTGCAAGATCCACGAAAAGATCGGTAAAGTGCCGCCCCGGGCCTGCTCCCTGAACGGGGCGCGCCGGCCCGCTCCCTCCGCACATCACGCCTGCCTCATGACTGTTCGTCCCAACGCCTTGTCCTGGCTGCTGCTTTCGCTGGTCGTCTTCGCAGCCGACCAGGCCACCAAGGAAATCGCCTTGCGCAGCCTGGCCCCGTACGAGCCGCACGTGGTGATCCCGGGCCTGCTCAACTGGACGCTCGCGTTCAACACCGGTGCGGCGTTCAGCTTTCTCGCCGGTGCCGGCGGCTGGCAGCGCTGGCTCTTCACCGCCCTCGCCATCGGCATCAGCGCGCTGCTGGCCACCTGGCTCGCGCGCACGCCCCGGGGCGACTGGCGCAATGCGCTGCCGCTGTCGCTGGTGATCGGCGGGGCGATCGGCAACCTGGTCGACCGGCTGCGCCACGGCCAGGTCACCGATTTCATCGACGTGATCCTCGGCGGCTGGCATTTCCCGGCGTTCAACATCGCCGACTCGGCCATCTGCGTCGGCGCCGTGCTGCTGGTCCTCGGCGGGCTGTTCGGTGGGAAAACCACCCCGGCTGGCGGATAATCACGGCCCATGCAGGTACTACTGGCCAACCCGCGCGGATTCTGCGCCGGTGTCGACCGCGCGATCGAGATCGTCGAGCGCGCAATCGACACCTTCGGCGCGCCGATCTACGTGCGCCACGAAGTCGTCCACAACCGCTTCGTCGTCGACTCGCTGCGCGCACGCGGCGCGGTGTTCGTCGACGAGCTCGACGAGGTGCCGGACGGCGCCACCGTGATCTTCAGCGCACACGGCGTCTCCCGCGAGATCCGCGACGAGGCCGCGCGCCGGCAGCTGTCGGTGTTCGACGCCACCTGCCCGCTTGTCACCAAGGTGCACATCGAGGTGGCACGGCACGGCAAGGCCGGGCGCGACGTGGTCCTGATCGGGCATGCCGGCCATCCGGAAGTCGAGGGCACGATGGGCCAGTGGAGCACCGCTAACGCCGGCCGCATCTACCTGGTCGAAACGCCCGAATGCGTGGAACGGCTGGAGCCGCGACGGCCGGACCACATCGCCTACGTCAGCCAGACGACGCTGTCGGTGGACGACACCCGGGCGGTGATCGAGGCCCTGCGCCGGCAGTTCCCGGCGATCCTGGGCCCGCGCCACGACGACATCTGCTATGCCACCCAGAACCGGCAGGACGCCGTGCGCCGGCTCGGCCAGGAATGCGACATCGTGCTGGTGGTCGGCTCGCCGAACAGCTCCAACTCCAACCGGCTGCGCGAGCTGGCGCAGAAGCAGGGCGTGGCGGCCTTCCTGATCGACGGTGCCGACGACATCCGCCCCGAATGGGTGCGCGGCCACGCCCGCATCGGCGTCACGGCCGGCGCGTCGGCACCCGAGAGCCTGGTCCGCGGCGTGGTCGAGCGGCTGCGCGAGTGGGGGGCCGGCGAGGTGCGCGAACTCGACGGCGAGCCCGAGAACGTCACCTTCGCCCTGCCCAAGGAACTGCGGCTCAAAGTGGTCGGCTGAGGCCAGCGGCGGCGCCGGCGCGCCATTCGTCCGCCAATTGCTACCTCGTACCCGATAGCGGTTGCCTGCGCCCGCCCGGCTGCCTAGCCTGCACGCTCGCACCGTTCGGCTCCGCCCAGGGGGAGCAATGCCCGCAGCACCTGCGTCACGCCACCGCCGAGGCCGGACCGCCGCGCGCGGCTTCACGCTGATCGAGATGATCACGGTCATGGCGCTCCTGGCGATCCTCGCCGCCATCGCGTTTCCGGGCTTCCGCGAGCTGACGGTCAACATGACCGTCACGGACACCACCAACGACCTCGTCGGCGCGCTCAACCTGGCCCGCTCGGAGGCCGTCAAGCGCGGCCGGCCGGTGGCGGTCATCGCCAACGGCGGCGACTGGTCGGCCGGCTGGCAGGTCGTGTCGGCACGGATGGAGGACGGCACGCTGCAGGCGGTCCCCACTTCGCCCGGTGACGAGGCCGCCTGCGCTGCCGACATCGAGAACGGCGTCTCGATCTGCATGCGCCACCGCGGCCCGGTCGCTGCCGACTACCGCATCCTCGGCGCCGCCTCGGGCGGCGGCGAGGACGGCGTGGTGCTGTTCGGGATCAGCGGCGACCTGCGCCAGGCCGCCAGCTTCGACCTCAACGTCTGTCGCCCGCCGAGTGATTCGGGCGACGCCGGCTCGCGGCACATCGCGATCGCCGGCAGCGGCACGATCACGTCCCGCCGCGACACCACCGGCTCGCCCGCGGGCAGCTGCACATGAGCGACGCACCGATGAAGCGAATACTGCGACCGTCCCGCGGCTTCAGTCTGCTGGAAGTGCTGGTTGCATTGCTGATCTTCAGCCTGGGGCTGCTCGGCCTGGCCGGCCTGCTGGTCGTGTCGGTCAAGGTCAACAACGGCGCCTACATCCGCACCCAGGCCAATTTCCTCGCCCAGTCGCTGGCCGACCGCATGCGCGCCAACATGCCCGCGGTGTGGGAGAACGGCTACGACGGCGACTACCCGGAAACCGGCACGCCGCCGGCCTGCGCGGTCGGCGCGGCGTGCTCGACCGACGACGTCGCCACGCGCGACCGCACGCTGTGGAGCCAGCAACTGGTCGACCTGATGCCCAATCCGACCGCCACGGTCCTGTGCGAGCGCAACTCGGCCACGGTCGTGTCGGCCGTCAGCCAGCGCGACCGCACGCCCTACGACGGGCTGTGCACGATCACGATGCAATGGACCGAAGCCGGCCTCGACACACAGGACGAGGACGCCGGCACACGGCAGCAGACCTTCGCCTGGGTGTTCCAGCCATGAGCACGCGGCCTGCAATGACCGGTCGGCGTCACGCGTCCACCGGGCGCCGGTACGCGTCCGGCTTCAATCTCGTCGAGCTGATGATCGCGATGGTGCTGGGCCTCCTGCTCAGCCTGGGCCTGGTCACGCTGTTCAGTGCGACCAACACGACCAGCCGCGTCCAGGATGCGCTGGCCCGGATCCAGGAGAACGGACGCTACGCGGTCACGCGCATCGACAGCGACCTGCGCATGATGAACGGCCAGTTCCGCAGCAACAGCAGTCCGATGAACTGGCGCCCGACCAGCAACGGCCCGGTCTACCGCTCGGCGGCGCCGATCGTCAACACCACCGCCGCGCTGGTGTTTCCGGACCTGACGGTCGCCGCGCCGGCCGGCTGGCCCGCCGACACGGTCTATCCGCTGAGCTCGCGCTTCTTCGCGCAGGGCTACGAATGCGGCAGCGGCGACTGCGATCCCGCCGTCCCGCCCGCGCCGTTCCTGCCGTCGGCCGGCAGCGCCGCCGGCGAGCGCGTCACCGGCGCCGACGTGCTGACGCTGCGCTACCAGCGCGGCACCGGCTGGGGATACCGCGTGGTCGACCCGAGCGTCGTGCCGCCGCAGCTCGAACTGACGACCGTCACCGGCGACGACCCGCTCAACTTCCAGAGCGGCGACCTCGCCCTGCTGTCCGACTGCAGCGGATCGATGATCGTCCAGGTCGACGCCGGCGGCACCATACTGACGCCGACCAACCTGATCGAGGCCGACCAGTTCAAGCCGAGCCCGGGCACGGGCGCCTGCGATCCGCGCGTGTTCAACTTCTCCCGCGACTTCGTCAGCGTCACCTACTGGCTGCGGCTGGACGCCGACCCGGCCGTTGACGGCCGCGTGATCCCGGCATTGATGCGCAACCAGAACGGCGAGGTGCAGGAGCTGGTGCAGGGCGTGGAGCGGCTGGACTTCCTCTACGGCATCCAGAGCACCGACGGCGCGATGGCCTACCTGACCGCCGACGAGGTCGACAGCCTCGGCGACAACGCGACCTGCTTCCCGCCGGCCAACCGCTTCGAGTACGTCCTGGGAACCGGCTACCTGGAACCGGGCTGCCTGTGGCGCACGGTCCGCAGCGTCGAGGTCCATGCGCTGTTCAACACCGTCAACGACCTCAACACGATGGCGGTGGCCGATACCGCCTATCGCTACAGCATCGACGGCACGACCGAACCCACGCCACCGGGCGACACGATGCCGGTCAGCCAGCTTCCCTCCGGCCGCATGCTGCGCAAGGAGTTCATCTCCCTGCTGTCGGTGCGCAACGGCAACCAGTGATCGCCCGCGAGATCGCCATGAAACCTTCCCGCCTGCCCCGTCCCGTCTCCGTGCCCGCGCGCGGCGCCGTGCTCTTCGTCGCCCTGATCTTCCTGATCCTGCTGACCCTGCTGGCACTGACCGCCTCCAGCACCTCGGTGCTGCAGGAACGCATGACCGGCGGCATGCGCAACCGGCAACTGGCCCTGATGGGCTCGGAGAGCGCCTTGCGCAACGGCGAGTTCTCGCTCTGGTCGTCGCCGACCGGCGCCGAGAGCGCCTTGCCGCCGTGCGGCTTCGGCCTGAACACGACCGGCGAGATCTGCCAGTGGACGCGCATCAACGGCGAGCCGCGGGCGGAGGTCCTGGCGTTCCGCTCCAGCCGCACCTGGGACGATGCGCCGAACGGCAGCTACGAGTACGGCCCCGCGCTGCACGGCCTCTCCGGCGATGCCGAGACCGCCTCGCTGGCCTCGCAGCCGCAGTACCTGGTGGAAGGGCTGGGCCTGGACATGTCCGGCTACGAAGGCATGACCGGACGCATGGGCGGCGCGCGCCTGCAGGAGGCCGGCGGTACCGGCCCCAATCCGAAGCGCGCGCTCTACCGCGTCACCTCGCGCAGCCAGGGTGGCAGCAGTGCCGCCGCGGTGCGCGCGACCGAGTCGGTGTACTCGATGTACACCACCAACAACCAGTCCAATCCTTCGGGACCGTGAGGATCCGGCGATGAATGCAACTTCCCTGTTCGACTCGGCCCGCGTGACGCTGCAGGCCGGCGCGCTGTGCCTGCTGGCCGGGCTGGCCGCACCGGCCGGCGCCGAGACCGTCGACCTGCATCCGACACCGCCGGACCTGACCTCGACCGTCGCACCGAACCTGATGCTGACCCTCGACGACTCCGGCTCGATGGGCCGCAACTTCATGGGCGACCAGCGGCCGTACTCCGGTGCCGGCTGGGGCGCGACCGACCAGCAGAACACGACCAGCGACGCCTCGTATCCGTCCGGCGGCGGCCCGTACCTGTGCGCCGGCATCATCGACCCGCGCGTGACCGATCCGGACAACCCGCGCTCCTGGGCGATGAACGGCGCGTACTACAACGCGACGGCCGGCGTCGTGTACGACCCGCCCCTGCTCGTCGACGGCGTCACCAAGATGCCCAATGCGCCGTTCGCCGCTGCCTGGGACAACGGCATCGTCCACAACCGCCCGAGCAGCCCCAGCGCCAGCACGACGCGCAATCTCGGCAGCGGCTCGCGCTTCTGCGGCAATTCGGCCGGCTACTACCGGCTCAAGGACACCGTCGCGTTGACGCTCGACGCCGATGGCCGCATCGATACTGCGAGCCGGACCCGGCTGTTCACGTCCGGCAACTGGGAGTGGGTGAGCATTGCGACGGACGGCACCGCGGCACAGAAGCAGAACTTCGCCAACTGGTACTCGTACTACCACACGCGCCACCTGGCCTCGAAGACCGCCGTCTCGCGCGCGTTCGCGCCGTTCGACGAGAACATCCGCGTCGCCTGGCAGAACATCAACAGCAACCAGATCAACAACAACACCGCGATCTACAAGTTCCGCAACGAGACCGCCAACACCAACGTCCGCACGCGCTTCTACAACTGGCTGTTCAGCTCGCCGGTCTCCGGCGGCACGCCGAACCAGGCCGCCACGGTCCGTGCCGGCGAGTTCTTCCGGCGCGACACCGGCAGCCGCGACACCAATCCGTACTGGGACCGCGATCTCAACCGCGAACTCAGCTGCCGCCAGAACTTCCACATCAACATGAGCGACGGCTACTGGAACGGCGGCACCAGTACGACGGATACCAACGACCGCTCGCCGGCCACACGCGACCTGCCCGACGGGCGCACGTATTCGACCAGCGACACCGAGAGCTCGATCTTCTGGCACGAGAACGGCGCCGACGCGCGCAGCATGGCCGACATCGCGTTCCATTACTGGGCCACCGACCTGCGCCCGGACTTCGCCGACGACGAACGGACCCGGCTCAAGGTGCCACCGTACATCCCGGACCGCTCGACCGACCTGTTCGGGCCGGCGCTGGCGAATGGCGAGGACCCGCGCGACAACAAGGAAATCTACTGGAATCCCGCCAACGACCCGGCCAGCTGGCCGCATCTGGTCCAGTACATGATCGGCTTCGGCATCTCCGGCACGATCCCGAAGAACGAGAACACCTACGAGCGCCTGCGCCGCGGCCAGCTCACGTGGCCGGAGACCGTCGCCGGCACCGACGACGCGCGCAAGGTCGACGACATCTGGCACGCGGCAGTCAACAGCCGTGGCGAGTTCTTCGCGGCCAGCAACCCCAACGAGCTGGTCTCGGCGCTGAGCGCGATCATCTCCAACATCATCGCGCGGCGCGGCTCCTCGACCGCGCTGTCGGCGACGATGGCGATCCTGACCTCCGGCACGCAGGGCTTCTCGGCCGGCTACGACACGACCGACTGGTCCGGCGTGCTGACCAAGTCCAATCTCGATCCGACCACCGGCGAGGCGATGGCGCCGCTGTGGGATGCCGGCTGCGTGCTGACCGGCGGCAACTGCGTGACGACCGGCCAGTCGGGTCTGCCGGTCACCGATCCCGCCCGGCGCAAGATCTTCACCTGGAACGGCAGCGGCGGCATCCCGTTCCTGTGGGGGAGCCTGAGCTCGGCCCAGCAGACCGCGCTCAACAAGCATCCCAATCCGTCGGTCACGGCGCCGGACGACCTCGGCAGCCGTCGCGTGGACTACCTGCGCGGCGTGCGCACCGCCGAGACCGAGGCGCCGCTCTTCCGTCGCCGCGGCTCCGTGCTCGGCGCCATCGTCAACTCGCAGCCGGTCTACGTCTCCGGCCCGACCGGCGGCTGGGAGGACAGCTTCCCGCCCGGCTCGCCCGAGGCCGAGGCCGCCGATCCGGCCACCGGCGCGGGTAGCTACGCGGAATTCATCTGGAACTACCGCGACCGCGCGCCGACCGTCTACGTCGGCGCCAACGACGGCATGCTGCACGCCTTCAACGCGGTCAACGGCAGTGAGCGTTTCGCCTACGTACCCAATACGCTGTTCGGCACCGGCAAGCTCAACCAGACCACCGACAAGGCCAACGTCGTCAGCGTCGACGACATGCCGGTCGTGCAGGACGTCTTCATCAACAACCAGTGGCGCAGCGTGCTGGTCGGCTCGCTGCGCCTCGGCGGCCGCGGCATCTATGCACTCGACGTGACCGATCCGGACAGCTTCGGCGCGGGCAACGTGCTGTGGGAGTTCTCCGACCATTCCGACGGCGGCGAGGCCCTGGGCTATACCTACGGCTCGGCCAACATCGCGCGGCTCAACAACGGCAAGTGGGTGGTGCTGGTGTCGAGCGGCTACTACCCCTCGTCGAACCCCGATCCGTACGGCTTCCCGGACCCGGCGCGCCTCGACGAGAACGCCGATCGCACCTCGCTGCTGATCCTGGACCTGGAGACCGGCGCACTGATCCGCGAGATCCAGACCACCGGCGCCGACACCACGTTCGGCCTGTCGACGCCGGCCGGCTACGATTCCAACGGCGACCAGGTCGACGACGTCGTCGTCGCCGGCGACCTGGCCGGCAACCTCTGGCGCTTCGACGTGTCTTCCGCGGACCCGTCAGCCTGGTCGGCCGACCTGATGTTCAAGACCTACGGCGGCGGCAATCCGGGCGATGCCGGCCGGCAGCCGATCTCGGTGATGCCGGTGGCGATGCGCGACTTCGCGACCTTCAAGCCGGTCTGGATCTTCGGCACCGGCAAGTACCTCGGCAAGGACGACCGCTCCAACGAAGGCACGCCGTCGAACGAAGGGCCGCAGGCGTTCTATGGGATCCGCGACTACGGTCCCGGCGCCGCCGAGTACCCGATCACCGCCGACCAGCTGGTCGAGCAGGAGCTGACGCAGGACGGCAACAACCGTTCGATCACGTCGAACTCCGTACCGGCGTCGAACCGCGGCTGGAAGATCCCGCTGGACATCGATACCGAGGTCAGCGAGCGCAGCGTCATCGGCATCACGCCGCTGTACGCGAGCAATCGCGCCGTGCTGACGACCTTGATCCCGAAGGGCGACGACCCCTGCGATCCGGGTCGCCGCGGTTCGGTCATGGTCGTCGATGCGGCAACCGGTGGCGTGCCCGGCAACGGCTTCGGGGGCATGCCGTACCTGGCCGGCGCGCAGTCCGATACCGTCGGCGTCGTCGTCAATTCCACGGCGATCCCGATCAGCGGCTATCCCTCGCTGGTCAGTCGCCTCGGCGCCTCCAGCCTCGTCATGCCCGGCATCCCCGAAGTGCAGATCCCCGACGCGCCCAACTACCGCGGCGCCTGGCGCGAGCTGCTCGACCTGTTGTGACGCCATCGGCCGGCGGCGCCTCGGCGCTGCCGGCCCTGCCCTACCGAAGCTCAATCAGGGGTCCGCGATGTACATCCGCAAGAAGAAGGGTTTCACGCTGCTCGAGCTGATCATCGTCGTGGCGATCATCGCCGTCCTCGCCGCGATCGCGCTGCCGGCCTATGGCCGCTACGGCTTCCGGGCGCGCCGCGCCGACGGCCACGAGCTGCTGCTGCGGATCGCCGCCGCCCAGGAGCGGTTCTACACGAACCGCAACCGCTACGGAACGGACATGGCCGAGCTCGGATTCGCCGGCGACGCCTCCGAGCGCGGGTTCTACACCGTGGCGATCGCGACCGCCAACGGCGACCAGACCTACACGCTGACCGCGACACCGCAAGGCGTGCAGTCCGAGGATGCCTGCCTCGACCTCACCCTGACCAGCACCGGGCTCAAGGACCAGAGCGGCGAGGCGACCAACGGCAACTGCTGGTAGGCCAAGGCCGGCCGCGCCGGGCGAAGCGGCTGCCGAGGGCTTGAAACCGGCCGCCGCGGCATCCATGCGAGGACGCACGTCCTGCGGCCTTCGTCCATGTCCTCATCCTCCGCGGCGCCGCCGCGCAAGTTCGGCACGTACCGCCGCCTGCTGCCCTATCTCCGCGAGCAGCGCGGACTGATCGCCGGCTGGCTGGTCTTCCTGGCCATTTCCTCCGCGGCCACGCTGGCGCTGCCGGCGGCCGCGCGCTTCATGATCGATCGCGGCTTCAGCCAGACCGATCCAGCCTTGCTCAATGCGGCGTTCATCGGCCTGTTCGCGGTCGCGGTGGTGATGGCCATCGCCGGGGCCGCGCGCTTCTACTGCGTGACCCTGCTCGGCGAGCGCATCGCCGCGGCCTTGCGCGCGCGTCTCTACACGCACCTGCTGACCCTCGACCAGGCGTTCTTCGAGCGCACGCGTTCGGGCGAGCTGGTCTCCCGGCTCGCCGCCGACACCGAGCTGGTGCAGACGGTGGTCGGCTCGACGCTGTCGCTGTCGCTGCGCAGCGTCGTGATGCTGGTCGGCTCGACGACGATGCTGATCGTCACCAGCCCGCGCCTGGCCGGACTGACCGCGCTGGTGATTCCGGCGGTGATCGTGCCGATCGTCTTCCTCGGCCGCCGCGTCGAGCGGCTGTCGCGCGAAAGCCAGGACCGCATCGCCGATGCGTCGGCGGTCGCCTCCGAATCGCTCAACGCGATCCACACGATCCAGGCCTACACGCGCGAGCCGCGGGAAGCCGAGCGCTACGGCGACGCGGTACGGCACGCGCTCGCCACGGCACGACGGCGCATCGGCACCACGGCCCTGCTGACCGCGCTGGTGATCCTGCTGAGCTTCGGCGCGATCACGCTGGTGTTGTGGGCGGGCGCCCATGCCGTGATCGCCGGCGACATGAATGCCGGCGTGCTGGCGCAGTTCGTGCTGTATGCCGTGGTCGCCGCCGGCTCGGTCGGCGGGCTGACCGAGGTCTGGGGCGAGCTGCTGCGCTGCGCCGGCGCGCTCGGCCGCATCAGCGAACTGCTCGACACGCCGGCCGCGATCCGCTCGCCGGCCGCACCGCGGCGCCTGCCGCAGCCGGTGCGCGGGGCGCTGGCGTTCGAGTCGGTCGGCTTCCGCTATCCGTCGCGGCCGGACCGCCCGGCGATCGAGGACCTTTCGCTGCGCATCGAGCCGGGCGAGACCGTGGCCCTGGTCGGCCCATCCGGCGCCGGAAAGACGACGCTGTTCCAGTTGCTGCAACGCTTCCACGATCCGCAGCACGGCCGCATCACGATCGACGGCGTGGACCTGCGCGAGCTCGACCTCGCCGACCTGCGCGCGTGCTATGCGCTGGTCCCGCAGGACCCGGTGCTGTTCGGCGCCAGCGCCGCCGACAACATCCGCTTCGGCCGGCTGGACGCGGACGAGGCGGCGATGATCGCGGCCGCCCGGGCCGCCGAAGCCAGCGAGTTCCTGGAGAAGCTGCCGGAACGCTACGCGACCTACCTCGGCGAACGCGGCGTCCGGCTGTCCGGCGGGCAGCAGCAGCGGGTGGCGATCGCACGTGCCGTGCTGCGCGACGCGCCGATCCTGTTGCTCGACGAAGCGACGTCGAGCCTGGACGCGCAGTCCGAACGCCTGGTGCAACAGGCGCTCGACCGCCTCATGCGCAATCGCACCACCCTGGTCATCGCCCACCGGCTGGCCACGGTCCAGCAAGCGGACCGCATCGTCGTCCTCGATGGCGGGCGGATCGTCGCCCAGGGACGCCATACCGAACTGATCGCCCAGGGCGGTCTCTACGCCGAGCTGGCCCGGCTGCAGTTCGATGTCGCGCCGGCGGCGCCGGCCGACGCGTGAAATCCGGGTGCCGCGCGCGCCGGACGGCGCGGCCGGTCAGTCCGCCAGCAGCGCCGAGAGGATCATCGGGACCTGCGCGGTCGCCGCCTCCAGGTGCGCGAAGATCTCCGGCAGGCTGATCTCCTGCTGGTCGCCGCAGCCGGCGGCCCAGTTGGCGACCAGCGCCAGGCAGGCATAGTCCAGCTCCAGCTCGCGCGCCAGCGCGGCCTCGGGCATGCCGGTCATGCCGACCAGGTCGCAGCCGTCACGGCGCAGGCGCGCGATCTCGGCCACCGTTTCCAGGCGCGGCCCCTGCGTCGCGCCATAGCAGCCGCCGTTGACCACGGCGACACCGGCCTTGCGCGCGGCGACCAGCAGCTCGGCACGCAGGCCGGCGCTGTACGGGTGGCTGAAATCGACATGGCGCACTTCGGCGCCCTCCACGTCGCAGAAGCTCGACAGCCGCCCATGCGTGTAGTCGATGATCTGGTCCGGCACCACCACGGCGCGCGGCCCCATGTCCTCGCGAATGCCGCCCACGGCGTTCACCGCGACGACGCGGCGGGCACCGAGGTGGTGCAGCGCCCAGACGTTCGCGCGGTAGTTGACGCGGTGCGGCGCCACCGAGTGGCCTTCACCGTGGCGGGCGAGGAAGGCGATCCGCTTGTTGCCCACGCGCCCGATGACGATCCGGTCCGAGGGCGTGCCGAAGCGCGTGTTGACGACGTGCTTCTCGGCATCCTCCAGCCCGGGAAAGCGGTAGAGGCCGGTGCCGCCGATCACGGCCAGGTCGATGATGTCGCTCATAGTGCGTAGATTCCCGGCAGGTTGCGGCCTTGCTCGTGATAGTCCATGCCGAAGCCGAACACGTAGCGATCGGGCACTTCGACGCCGACGAAGTCGGCGGCCAGCCCCGGCACGGTGCGGCCGTGCCGCTTCTCGCAGAGCACGGCGATCAGCACGCGCTGCGCGCCCTGCTCGAGGCAGAAGTCGCGGATGCCCTTGAGCGTGGTGCCCTCGTCGAGGATGTCGTCGACCAGCAGCACGGTGCGGCCGCCGAGCAGCAATGCCGGCTGGCGCAACCAGACCAAGCCGCCGCCCAGGGTGCCGCCGCGGTAGCGCGTCGCGTGAACGTAGTCGAACTCCAGGCCAGCCTTGATCCGCGTCGCCAGCTGGCCGGCGAAGACCAGGCCGCCTTGCATGACCGGCAGGAACACCGCGGTCTCGTCGCCGAGATGTGCGTCGATCTCGCGGCCGACGCGCGCGATCGCCGCGGTCAGCGCCGCCTCGTCGTGGACCAGCTCGGCGCGCTGCCGCGCGGTGGTGAAATCGATGTCGCTCATGCTCTCAAACCCTCGCTGTGGCATCGAGCGCGGTGACGCGCGCGATGAAGCTGTCCCGCTGCGGATTATCCACCAGTGCCTCCCAGGCCTGCGGTGCCGCTCCCTGCAGCAGCGCCAGGCGCCCGGCCGGACACGCCGGCACCTGGGCGGTGGCGTCCAGCGCCTCGGCCACGATCGACGGATTGCAGGCCAGCACGAGGTCGCAGCCGGCCTGCCGGTGCGCCTCGATCCGTGCCGCGATGCCACCGACGCCCTCGGCGGCCGCCATGCCGATGTCGTCGCCGACGACGAGCCCGCGGAACCCCATACGCTCGCGCAGCACCTCACCGATCCAGACCGGCGAGAAACCGGCCGCACGGCCATCCACCGCCGGGTAGAGGACATGGGCCAGCATGACGGCTTCGGCACCGGCGGTCACCGCGTCGGCAAACGGCAGCAGGTCGGTCCGCAGCAGCTCGTCGAGCGGGCGCGGATCGACGGCGGCGTCGAAGTGGGTGTCCTCGGCCACCGAGCCGTGTCCCGGGAAGTGCTTGAGCGTGGCGGCCATGCCGGCGATGCGCATGCCGCGAAGGTAGGCGAGCAGCAGCTCGGACACGACCAGGGGATCGGCATGGAACGCGCGTTCGCCGATGGCGCGGTTGCCGCGCGCGAGGTCGGCCACCGGCGCGAACGAGATGTCGACGCCGATCGCCCGCATCTCGCTGGCCATCAGCCAGGCGTGTTCCTCGGCCAGCGCCACGGCCAGCGCCGGATCGCGGTCGTGGATCTCGCCGATGCGCGCCAGCGCGGGCAGGCGCGTGAAGCCGTCACGGAACCGCTGGACCGGGCCGCCCTCCTGGTCGACGCAGACCACGAAGTCCTGCGGGCGGCATTCGCGGATCGCCTCGATCAGCGCGGCGACCTGCTGCCGATGCTCGAAGTTGCGCGAGAACAGGATCACGCCGCTGACCTGCGGCTGCGCGAGCCACGCGCGGTCGACGGTCGTCAGCGTCTTGCCGGGGATTCCGATGATCAGCATGGGCGTTGCACGAAGGTAAGGGTTGAATGCGTCGCTGTCTTGACCGGATGCCGGCAGCCGGGTGGCCAACCGGCGGCGTGCCTCACGGCAGGTCCTCGCCGGCCCGCTCGGACGGTGTCCAGCGCGTGTACGGGCGATCGACCAGGTTCACGTTGTAGTAGCGCGGCAGGTGACTGACCTCGCGACCGAGCCAGTCCGGCGCCGGATGCCGCCGGTCCTCGGCGTCGAGCTCGATCTCCGCCACCACCAGGCCGGCATTGTCGCCGAGAAACTCGTCGACTTCGAACACGTGGCCCTCGATCGCGACGAAATGCCGGACCTTCTCGATCCGTCCACCCGCCAATGCCAGCATCGCCTCGGCGTCGTCCGGCGGGATGGGATACTCGAACTCCTGCCGCGTGATGCCGACCTGCAGCGACTTGATGTTGAGCCAGGCGCGCTCGCCGGCGATGCGCACGCGGACCGAACACCGCGGCGCACCCGCAATGCCCGGCAACGGCCCGGCCAGATAGGCCTGGACCATCCGCAGGCGACGCGAGGCCTGTGCGCGCCAGGTCTCGCCGGCGACCAGGAACTTGCGTTCGATCTCCACGGCCACGGCGCGTCTCCTCAGCGCTCGAACAAGGCGATCGATTCGACGTGCGCCGTATGCGGAAACATGTCCATGACGCCGGCCGTGCTGAGGCGGAAGCCGTGGCGCTCGACCAGGATACCGGCATCGCGCGCGAGCGAGCCGGGATGGCAGGACACGTAGACGACGCGATCGGTGCCCTTGCGCGGCAGGTAGTCGAGCACCGCGGCGGCGCCCGATCGCGGCGGATCGAGCAGCAGCTTGTCGTAGCCGGCCTTGGCCCAGCCGGCGGCGCGCTGGTCCTGCGCGAGATCGGCGGCATGGAACACCGCGTTGTCGATGCCGTTGTGGCGCGCGTTGTCACCGGCACGCGCGACCAGGCCGGCCTCGCCCTCGACACCGACGACACTGCCGGCCCACCGCGCGATCGGCAGCGTGAAATTGCCGAGGCCGCAGAACAGGTCCAGTACGCGATCGTCCTCGCGCAGGTCGAGCAGGTCCAGCGCCTGCGCGAGCATGCGCTGGTTCATGCCGGCGTTGACCTGGATGAAGTCGAGCGGCCGGAACATCAGCTCGACGTCCGCCGCCGGGATGCGGAAGCGCAGGTCGATCCGCTCCGGTTCGAGTGCCTGGACGCTGTCGGGCCCCTTGGGCTGCAGCAGGATCGCCAGGTCGTGGGTGCGCCCGAACGCGACCAGCCGGGCGCGATCCTCGTCGCCGAGCGGCACCAGGTGCCGGAACACCAGTGCCGTCGTCCGGTCGTCGGCGGCGATCTCGATCTGCGCGATCTCGCGCTTGGCGTCGAGACCGGCGATCAGTTCGCTCAAGGCTCCGATCCGTTCGCCCACCTGCGGCAGCAGCGTATGGCAGACCGAAAGATCGGCGACGAAGCGCGGGTCCTCCTCGCGGAAGCCGACCAGCACCTTGCCCTTTTTTTCGACCCACTTGACCGAAAGCCGGCCCTTGCGCCGGTAGCCCCAGGGTGCGTCGGTCAGCGGTTCCAGCCAGGTCCGCGGGGCCACCTTGCCGATCCGCTCGAAATTCTCGGCCAGCACGCGCTGCTTGGCGGCGATCTGCCGGTCCGTCGGCAGGTGCTGCAAGGCGCAGCCTCCACAGGTGCCGAAGTGCACGCAGCGCGGCTCGATGCGCTCGGCCGAGCGCACCAGCAGCTCCTCGACCTTGGCCTCGTCGAAGCTGCGATGCCTTCGCACGATGCGGATGCGTGCGCGCTCGCCCGGCAGCGCGCCGGCGACGAAAACGGCCTTGTCGTGGAGGCGGGCGACCCCGCGGCCATCATGGGACAGATCGGTGATATCGACTTCGGCTAGCGGCTGCATGGCGGAAACGACGAACGGCCCGCCGCGAGCGGCGGGCCGTTGCAGGGATACGGGGGAGTGCGGGCTACTTCTGCTTCCAGGCGCCGGAAGCATCCTGATAGTACCAACCCGGACGCGCCTGCTGCAGCCACTGCTTGGCGAAGGTCTCGCGGATCTGCGCCTCCCACTCCGGATGGTCGTTGGCGACGGCGATCTCGCGATAGACCGCCTGGCGGTCGCGATTGTCGTCGGCGACCGCCTGGTTGAGCGCGGCGCGCTCGGCCAGCGGCACGGCAGCGGCATCGCGGATCGCGATCTGGCCGTCGCGCGTCAGGCCGACGGCGCCCGAGGTGAACGCGGCCGCGAGGCGGCCGTCGAAGCGCTGGCGCATGCGCGTCTGGATCGCCTGCAGCTGCGGCGTCTGGATGCTGAGGTCCGGCGTCTGCGCCTGCGCGCTGGGAATCAGCAGGTCGATCAGCATCGCGCCGGGCGGCTTGGGCTCGTGCTTGGTCTCCGGTTCCGGCTCGACCGGCTTGCCCTCCGGCACGTCGCCGAACACCTTGCCGACGAACTGCTCGGCCGCCTTCTCGGCGGCCGCGGCGGGAAAATAGACGTTGATCGTCACGCAGGCCACCGGCAGCGCAGCTGCCAGCGCGAGTGCGGACCAGACGACGAGCTTGCGCATGCCTACTCCTTCGTTGACGCGTTCATTCGATGATCGGGCCCTGCCCCGAGGTCGCCTCACGGATGCGCTCGACCAGCACCGGCCAATCGACACGACGCCGATGGCCGACGATGCTGATGCGCGGAAGCCCGGCGCCCTCCACGATAGTGTAGCCGTCCCCGGCTGAACCCACCGGCGCGGACGCCGGCTCGATGCCGGCCATCGTGCAGACCTCGGCCTGGAGCCGGCAGCGGATACCGAAGCGCCGATAGCCGAAGGTGTCGAACAGTTGCAGCGCCATCGTCTGCAGGTTGGCGGTCAGGCCTCCACCGCCGCCCAGCGAGGCGACGTCGTTGACCGCCTTGTAGCTCATCCGGCCGCCCCCTTTCGTGCGCAGCCAGGCGTCGAAGCCGACCAGGCCCCAGTCGACCAGCCGCAGGTCGGCGATGGTGCCGTCCAGACGGCCGGTCATGCCACCGAGCGAGAACGCACTGGTCACCTGCTCCAGGTCGAAATTCTGGAAGTGGATGTCGGCGGCCAGCGACGGTGCCACGCCGAACGGGCGCTCCAGCCGCAGGCCGCTGAGGCCGAGGTAGCCGTCGAAGACGTACAGGTCCAGGCCGCCGCGCAGCTCCACCGTGTCGCCCGCCAGCACCACTTCGGGAATGCCGCCGGAGAGGTTGCCCGGAAAGCTCGGCCAGCCGAAGACCTTGGAGAGCTGCGCCATCTCGATCGCCGCGATGGCGAACGAGGCGCTGTAGCGCTCGCCGCGCGGCGAACGCGGCAACAGGTCCAGGCGCTCCAGCCGGATCTGCCCGCCCAGCACGTCGATGCCGATGCCCTCGACCAGGGCGAGCCGTCCGCGACGCGACGCGAACCGGGCGCTGGCACCGCCGAGCGGAATCTGCAGCAGCTCCATCGACCGCCACTGCAGCGCGGTGGGCGGCCGGTCGGCGCGATGGCGCCAGTCGATACCGCCGTCGAGCCCGGTCACCGCGAAGCGGCCGCCGCCGTCGTGCAACGTGACCGAGCGCGCGGCGAAATCGAGCCGCTCCAGTCCGTCCGCGCCGAAGGCCAGATGACCGGACAACGCGCCATCGGCGGCGATCTCGCCATAGCCCTTGGCCGCCAGCGCGCTCTGCGCATAGCGTGCCAGCGCCGGCGCCAGTTCGACCTGGCGCAGGTCCAGCTCCAGCGCCGCAACGCCGGGCACCTCGCCGAGCGCGATGCGCGCGCGCGCATGCACGTCGAGCACACCGGGATCGCGCCAGTCCAGGGCATGGACGTCGATCCGGCCATCGGCCAGTTCGGCATCCAGGCCGACGGCGACCGGTGTCGACGGGAAGCGGACGTAGAGGGCGCCGGCCAGCACCTCGCCGCCTTCGATCCGCGCATCCACTCGCAGGCGTGGCTGTGTCACCGGGCCTTCCAGCTGCAATGCGCCGCCGACGCCGAGGCCGGCCGCAGCGTAGAGGCCGTCGGCGCTGTCGTAGCGGAGCCCGCTGGCGGCAAAACGGGCCTGCAGCCAGGGACCGCCGTTCTCGCGCAGGTCGATGTCCAGGCGGTCGAGCACCACCGTGCCCCCCAGTACGGCCAGTTGTGCCGGTTGCGCGAGCGCCAGGCCATCAGGGCGCAGGTGCAATGCCACGCTGCCGCGACCGATACCGACGCCGGCCACGGTTGCGGATGTCCAGCCGAGCCGGCTGACCGCGCTTTCTCCTTGCCCGGCCCAGGCCAGGCGGCCGTGCAGGTTCTGCCACGCCGCCGCCGTGCCGTCGCGCACCGTCACGCCGTCCAGGTCGACGGCGAACCCAGCCAGGCGGCCTTCCTCGGCGCGCAGGCTCGCACGCACGGCGCCGGTCACCTGCAACCGATCCAGCCCGGCAGCGCGCCAGGCGGATCGGCCGTAGCGCTGCACCGCCCCCGGAAGCCGCGCACCCTCGACATCGAGCGCCAGGCGGACCAGCGGCGCCGGAGCCGCGGGATCGAGCGAGGCGCTGCCGGTGGCGACCAGGCCATCGGCATCGCCCCATTGGAAACGATCGATCTCCCAGCGACCGTCAGCACCTTCCTGCAGCGCCAGTTCCAGATCGGCCGGCGCATCGGCCAGACGGATGCGCTCGCCGCCCCCGCTCAACGTGCCGTCGACGAAGCCGACCTGCGCGTGGGCCCGCATCCGCCCGTCGATCCACTCGACCTCGGCCTGGCCGTGGCCGTCGAGTTCCTCGATCCCGAACGCGCGCGCGGCGTCCTCCAGACCCAGGTCGGCCACCGCGAAGCGCCCGTCGACTCGCTCGCCCGGCGTCCAGTGCAGGTCGGCATCGACGTCGCCGCCCAGCAGCCGCATCCGCGCGGGCAGCCAGGCCGAGAGCGCCTCCTGCAACGGTGCCAGCGGAAGCCGCTGCACCTGGATGTGGACCGGACCGGCATTGCGCGGCACCGTCAGGTCGATGCGGGCCGCGCTGCCGATGAAGGCCAATCCGATCTGCTGCGGATCGGCCCGTACCTTCAGCTCGCCGGCAAGGCCGGCGCTCCGCAGCGGCCCCGCACAACCGCTCTCCTCGCCGCGCTGCTGCAGCTGGCAGCGCCATGCCAGCGCATCGCCCGACCAGCGCAACGCCGGCACGGCCAGCCGCGCCGCCTCGACGACGACCTCGCCGCTCGCTTCATCCACCTGCAGCCGCAGGTCGGACGCCTGAAGCGCCGGGCCGTCGATGCGGTCCACGGCCAGCGCCAGGCGGCCCGCGCGCACCGGCGCGGGCAGCAATGCGGCGACGAGGATCGCGAGCGCGAGGCCCAAACGGACTGACATTGACGGGTCCATCATGACGGGCCATTCTGACATCAGGACCTGTCATTCACTCCCGGGCCGGTCGCGTTGGTCCTGAAACGTCGTCAGGAGGTGTTGCGTGGCGCCACGCCTGACTGGCCGTCAGGTCCAGCCACGAACGCACGCTGGCGGCGTTCCAGGACCAACCCGCACGGCCGCTTTTGCGCGTGTTCGGGGTCTGGACGAGCAGTTCCCGGACACGCAAACGTGGCGAGGCCTGCCCGGGAACGGATGACTCGCCCTGGAGTCGATGAAGACCGCTTCAATGCCAAGGATTGCCGATGCCCCGCATCCTCGTCGCCGACGACAACCCGCTGACGCTGCAGTTCTTCACCGAGGCGATCCGCCAGCTCGGCGGTGAGTGCGTAGCGGCCGTGGACGGCCGCCAGGCGGTGATCCTGGCCGCTGCCGAACCGTTCGACCTGCTGCTCTTCGACGCCCGCATGCCCCAGTTGGACGGCCCCGGCGCGCTCAAGCGGATCCGTTCCGGCACCGGCCCGGCCCGCCACGTCGGGGCCTGGGCGACCACGGCGTCGAACGATCCGGACATCCACCGCTCGCTGCGCGAGGCCGGCTTCGACGCCGTGGTGCTCAAGCCGATCAGCGTGGAGGCCCTGCACGCGCTGCTGCTGCAGCACCTGCCCGAACTGAACCTGCCCGAGGATCGCAGCGGCTGGCTCGACGACGACCAGGCATTGCGCGCCGCTGGCGGTGATCGCGGCATCGTCGACGCCCTGCGGGCATTGCTGCGGCAGGAACTGCTGGCGCTGCCGCGCGAACTGGCGGACCTGGCTCAGGCCCGTGATACGGCTGCGCTGCGCGACCGGCTGCATCGCCTCGAGGCGTCGGCCGGATTCTGCGGCGTGCCCGGCCTCACCGGCGCGATCGCCGCCCTGCACAAGGCCCTGGATGCCGGCACCGGCTGGCCCGACGATGCGCTGGCCGAGTTCCGCGCCTACTGTTCGGCGATCGGCCGGCTGCTGGATTGAATCCCGGCCAGCGTCATGCCCCAGGCGTGCAGGCTGGCGCCCCCCAGGTGGTGCCGAATCACCCGGCGCATCAGCCGGCGCAGCTGTTCCAGGCCCTCGGCATCGGGCAGGCGGTCCTGCGCCAGCGCGAGCAGGCTGCCGCCGCCGACGCGCAAGCCGCCGGTCTCGCCACGCCAGGGCCGCGGTCCGGCTTCCGGATCGTAGGCGTAGTCGGCCTGCGCATCGATCGGCGCTCCGGCACCGCCGCTCGTGGTCAGCACCAGCGCATAGCCCAGGTCCGACAGCAGGTCGCGCTCGAAGCGTCGCAGCGTCCAGGCGACCGGTTCGGCCGTCGTCAGCCGCCGCAGGCAATCGGCATAGCGCTCGAACGCCGTCGCGTGGGGATCGCCGCGCCCGACCAGCCGTAACACCAGCTCATTGACGTACATCGCTGCCAGCAGCGGCTCGCCGACGTAGCGGGCCGGTGCGGCAGCGGGCTCGACCGCGGTCAGCGTGCCGAGCTCGCCGCGCGCGATCCAGTCGATCCGCAGCGCCTGCAACGGCTGCAACAAGCCGCGCGGCAGTCGCGTCCGCTCGCGGCGGACGCCCCGCGCGATCAGCCCGACGCGGCCGTGGTCGCGTGTCAGGCATTCGATCAGCAGCGATGTCTCGCGATAGGGCCGCGCATGCACGATGAAGGCGGACTGGCCCTCGATCCGCTGCATCGCTCAGCCGTCGTAGCCCAGGCGCCGGAGCGCCGCCTCGTCGTCGCTCCAGTTCTCGCGGACCTTGACCCAGAGCTGCAGGAACACCTTGCGGCCGAAAAGCTTCTCCATCCGCAGGCGCGCCGCGGTGCCGATCGCCTTGAGCCGCTCGCCGGCCTTGCCGACGACGATCGCCTTCTGTCCGTCGCGCTCGACCCAGATCGCCGCGGCGATCCTCGCCATCGCTCCCTCGTCCTCGAAACGCTCGATCTCCACGGTGGTCGCGTACGGCAGTTCGGCCGAGAGCTGCAGCATCAGCTGCTCGCGAATCAGCTCGGCGGCCAGGAAACGCTCGCTGCGGTCGGTGAGTTCGTCCTCCCCGAATGCCGGCGGCCCCTCGGGCAGGCGCCCGGCGATGTCGTCGAGCAGCGCGGCCAGGCCGTCCTGGCGCCGCGCGCACAGGAAGTGGACGCCGGCATAGTCGCGCGTGCGGGTCAGCTCCGCCGCGAACGGCAGCAGGCGCCCCTTGTCCGGCACCAGGTCCACCTTGTTGAGCACCAGCAGCTTGGGCGCCGCATGGGCGGCGGCCAGCCGCCAGACGGCCTCGTCCTCGTCGGTCCAGCGGCGCGCATCGGCGACGTGGACGATCAGGTCGGCCTCCTCGGGTGCCTGGCGCGCCACGCGGTTGACGTGCCGGTTGAGCGCCCGCCCGCCCGCCGCGTGCAGGCCCGGCGTATCGACGAACACGATCTGCGCGCCTTCGCGCGTGGCGACGCCGAGGATGCTGTGGCGGGTCGTCTGCGGCTTCGGCGAGACGATGCTCAGGCGCTCGCCGATCAAGGCGTTCAGGAGCGTGGACTTGCCGACGTTCGGACGTCCGATCAGGACGACGCGACCGCAGCGGTGGGACGGGTCTTGGAGGGTCATTCGGCGAGTTTCGCGATCACGTGTTCGAGGGCCTCGGCGGCGGCGCGCTGCTCGGCGGTCCGGCGGCTCGACCCTTCGGCGCGGGTATGGATCGAGAGGGCCTCGATCGTGCAGGTCACCTCGAAGGTCCGCGCGTGGTCCTCGCCGCGGCTGTCGGTCAGATCATAGACCGGTACCGGCAGGCCTTCGCCCTGCAGGAGTTCCTGCAGGCGCGTCTTGGGATCCTTCTCGGTCCGGCCGGGCGCGGTTCCGACCGCCGTGCCGAAGCGCGACCTGACCGCTTCGCGACAGGCGGTCCAGCCGCCGTCGAGGTAGATGGCGGCGATCACCGCCTCGTAGGCGTCGGCCAGGATCGAGTCGCGGCGATGGCCGCCGCTCTTCATTTCGCCGCCGCCCAGGTGCAGTCGCTCGGGGAACGCTTCCTCGCGCGCCCGCTCGGCCAGCGCGACGCCGCTGACCAGGCTGGCGCGCAGGCGCGTCATCTCGCCTTCGTCGGCACGCGGGTGCAACTCGAAGATCAGTTCGGCGACGATCAGATTGAGCAGGCTGTCGCCGAGGAACTCCAGCCGCTCGTTGTTCGGCTGGCCGGCACTGCGATGGGTGAACGCCTGCCGCAGCAGGCGCGCGTCGTCGAACGCGTGGCCCAGGGCGATCGCTGCCTTAATAGCCGCCCCCGAGGTTGACCGACTTGTCGAAGCTGACGACCAGATCGACGTTGTAGGCGAACGGGATGCGCTTCTCGTAGGCGACGCGCAAGGTCGCCTCGCCACCCTGGCGCAGCACCGTGATCGCCTGCGGCGGCACGCTCTTGCTGTCCACGTACTGGGTGTCGAACTTGATCTGCAGGCTGCGCCGGATCTCCTCGGGCGAGGCCTGCGCCGCATTCGGCTCGTTCTTGACCAGTTCCATCGACTTCACCACGCCCATGTACTCGGTGTAGGCGGGTACCAGGCGCATGGCCAGATAGGCGAAGAAGCCGACGACGGCCAGCAGAACCAGGAAGCCGATCAGGGTGATGCCGCGCTGGCGGCCCGGTCGGGCGCCGGGACGGCTCGGATTGCGATGACTCAACATGGTGATCCCCTCCAGGCAAGGTCCAACACGACGCACGGGTGCCGCACCGGCCCGGCAGCGGCTCAGCGGATGACCGTACCGATACGCGAAAGGTCGAAACCGCCGGTGCAGAAGCTGCCTGAACAGTTCATCCAGATCAAGAAGGCCTTGCCGACCAGGTTCTCCTCCGGGACGAAGCCCCAGAACCGGCTGTCGGCGCTGTTGTCGCGGCTGTCGCCCATCACGAAGTACTGGCCGTCCGGCACGGTCCAGGTGCCTTCCGGGCCCGGCGGCTGGTTCGGGCGGACCAGGATGCGGTGCTCCACGCCCAGCAGGTTCTCCTGCTTGGTCTGAGCGCCGGCCAGGTTCGGCCCGCCCGGCTCGGACGGCCCCACGTACGGACCGACGTAGGTGTCGGCGACCTGCTCGCCGTTCACGTAGAGCGTGCGGTTGCGGTAGGTCACCTGGTCGCCCGGCACGCCGATCACGCGCTTGATGTAGTCCTGGCGCGGATCGCGGGGGAACCGGAACACGGCCACGTCGCCGCGCTTGGGCTCGCCGGTATCGAGCACCTTGCTGTTGAGCACCGGCAGGCGGACGCCGTAGGAGAACTTGTTGACGAGGATGAAGTCCCCGACCAGCAGCGTCGGCATCATCGAGCCGGACGGGATCTTGAACGGCTCGGCGATGAACGAGCGCACGACCAGGATCAGCAGCAGCACCGGAAAGAACGAACGCGCGTACTCGACGATCGTCGATTCGCGCAGTGCCGCCTCGGCGCGCAGCCTGCGCTCCTCGGCGGGCAGCGTGTCCATGGCGCGCAGCTCTTCCGCGCGGCGCCGGCGACCGGCGGCGAAGAACAGCCAGTCGACCAGCCAGACCAGACCGCTGACCGCGGTCAGGATGACGAGCAGCAGGGCAAGATTGAAATGCACGCCGGTTTCCTTCTGAACGTAGTTACTTGTTGTCGACTTGGAGCACGGCCAGGAACGCTTCCTGCGGAATGTCCACGCGGCCGACCTGCTTCATGCGCTTCTTGCCTTCCTTCTGCTTCTCCAGCAGCTTGCGCTTGCGCGAGACGTCGCCGCCGTAGCACTTGGCCAGCACGTTCTTGCGCAGCGCCTTGACCGTCGAGCGCGCGATGATCTGCGCGCCGATGGCGCCCTGGATCGCGACGTCGAACTGCTGGCGCGGGATCAGGTCCTTCATGCGCTCGACCAGCTCGCGTCCGCGCCGATCGGCAGCGGCGCGGTGCAGGATCAGGCTCAGCGCGTCCACGCGGTCGCCGTTGATGAGCACGTCCAGGCGCACCAGCGGTCCCGCCTGGAAGCGGTCGAAGTGGTAGTCCATCGACGCATAGCCGCGCGAGACCGACTTGAGCTTGTCGAAGAAATCGAGCACCACCTCGGCCAGCGGCAGCTCGTAGCTGATCTGCACCTGGCTGCCGAGGTAGTTGATCGAGCGCTGCGAGCCACGCTTCTCCTCGCACAGCTTGATCACGTTGCCGATGTGGTCGGGCGGCGTGAGGATGTTGGCGACGATGATCGGCTCGCGGATCTCTTCCACGTACTGCGTCGCCGGCAGCTTGGCGGGGTTGTCGAGCAGGATCACGCTGCCGTCGGTCTTGACGACCTCGTAGACCACGGTCGGCGCCGTCGTGATCAGGTCCAGGTCGTACTCGCGCTCGAGCCGCTCCTGGATGATGTCCATGTGCAGCAGGCCGAGGAACCCGCAGCGGAAGCCGAAGCCCATCGCCTCGGAGCTTTCCGGCTCGAAGTTGAGCGCCGCATCGTTGAGCTTGAGCTTCTCGAGCGCCTCGCGCAGCGCCGGATAGTCGTCGGCCGAGACCGGGAACAGGCCGGAGAACACGCGCGGCTGCACCTGCTGGAAGCCGGGCAGCGGCCGCGGCGCCGGATCGGCGTTCAGCGTCAGGGTGTCGCCGACCGGCGCACCGTTGACTTCCTTGATCGACGCGGTGACCCAGCCCACCTCGCCGCCGCCGAGCTTGGGCCGTACCAGGCGCTTGGGCGTGAACACGCCGACCTGGTCGACCTCGTGCCAGCGGCCGGTCGACATGACCAGGATCTTGTCCTTGGGCTTGATCTCGCCCTGCATGACGCGCACCAGTGAGACGACGCCGAGGTAGTTGTCGAACCACGAGTCGATGATCAGCGCCTGCAGCTTGTCGGTGTCGCGCGGCTTCGGCGGCGGGATGCGGGCGACGATCGCCTCGAGCACCTCGACGACGTTCTGGCCGGTCTTCGCGCTGATCGGCACGGCGTCGGTGGCGTCGATGCCGATGACCGCCTCGATCTCGGCCTTGGCGCGCTCGATGTCGGCGGTCGGCAGGTCGATCTTGTTGAGGACCGGGACGACCTCGAGCCCCTGCTCCACCGCGGTGTAGCAGTTGGCGACCGACTGCGCCTCGACGCCCTGCGCCGCGTCGACGACCAGCAGCGCGCCCTCGCAGGCGGCCAGCGAGCGGCTGACCTCGTAGGAGAAGTCCACGTGCCCGGGCGTGTCGATGAAGTTGAGCTGGTAGGTCTTGCCGTCGCGCGCGGTGTACGGCAGCGAAACACTTTGCGCCTTGATCGTGATGCCGCGTTCGCGCTCGATCGGATTGTTGTCGAGCACCTGCGCTTCCATCTCGCGCTCGGTCAAGCCGCCGCACAGCTGGATGATGCGATCGGCGAGCGTCGACTTGCCGTGGTCGACGTGGGCGATGATCGAGAAGTTGCGGATAAGGTCCATCGGCAGGGGCGCAATCGGGGGAAGGGGATCCGGATGGATCGACGCAAGCCGGCCATTATCGCAGAAAACCGCTGCCCCACGGCCGCCGGATCTGCGCATACGCGGACGGCGCGCCGGAGGGCGCGCCGTTCATCTGCGAGAGCCGCCGGAAGCCCCGGATCAGCCGTTGTCGCGGGTCTTGGGCACCCCGATGGCGACGAACTGGGTGACATCGCCACGCCGCACCAGCAGCATGACCGAATCGCCCGGCGCGACGCCCTTGACCGCCCCGTTGAAGTCGGCGACGGTCTTGATCGGCGTGCGGCCCACGCGCAGGACGATGTCGCCCGGCGCCAGCTGCGAGGCACGCGCCGACCCGCCGACCCGCGTGATGACCACGCCCTCGTCCTGGAGATCGAGCTGGCGGCGCTGCTCGGGCGTCAGGTTCTCGACCGTCAGGCCGAGCGGGTTGGAGGCGGTGGCGCCGGCGGCACCGCCGCCGGTACCCGCGGTCAGTTCGGCCGGCTGCTCGCCGACCGTGATCGGCACCGTGATGGTCTTGCCGTCGCGGAAGATCGACAGCTCGGCCTGGGTACCCGGCTTGGTCAGGCCGACCAGCGGCGGCAGGTCGGCCGAGCTGACCACTTCCTGGCCGTTGAAGCCGAGGATCACGTCCTGCAGCTTCACGCCGGCCTTGTCGGCGGCCCCGCCGGTGGTCACGTTGTTGACCAGTGCTCCGCCGCTGCGCGGTAGGCCCAGCGCCTTGGCGGTATCACGATCGACGTTCTGGATCTGCACGCCGATCATGCCGCGCGACACGCGGCCGCTGGTCTTGAGCTGCTCGACCGTATTCATCGCCAGGTCGATCGGGATCGCGAACGACACGCCCATGTAGCCGCCGGTGTTCGAGAAGATCTGCGAGTTGATGCCGACGACCTGGCCGTCGAGGTTGAACAGCGGGCCGCCCGAATTGCCGCGATTGATCGGCACGTCGGTCTGGATGAAGGGGACGTACTGCTGTCCGCCGCCGGTGTTGCGGCCGATCGCGCTGACGATGCCGGCGGTCACCGAGTGGTCCAGTCCGAACGGCGAGCCGATCGCGACCACCCATTGCCCGGGGCGCAGCTTGCTCGAGTCGCCCAGCGTCACCGCCGGCAGCGCGGCCGCCTCGACCTTGAGCAGCGCGATGTCGGTCTGCGGATCGGTACCGACGACCTTGGCCTCCAGGTCGCGGCGGTCGGACAGGCGCACGCGCACCTCGTCGGCACCGTCCACGACATGGTTGTTGGTCAGCACGTAGCCGTCGGCGGAGATGATGAAGCCCGAGCCCAGCGACCGGCGGGGCCCTTGCGGACGCGGCGCCTGGCCGCCCGGCCCGCCCGGGCCGAAGAAGCGGCGGAAGATCTCCGGAACCTGCTGGTCCTCGTCCTGCAGCGCGTTGTCGACGCTGCCGGTCGCCTCGACGTTGACGACGGCAGTCCCGTAGCGATCGACCAGGTCGGTGAAGTCCGGAAGGTTGGCCGCCTGCGCCGCCACGGCGGCGAAACCGACGACCGGGACCAGCAACCAGCGCGCGAAGAATCGGGTCATGGCAAATACCTGTGGGGATGTGGTTCTTGTTGGGGAACCGCTTGGATGAGGACCATCACCGCAAAGTTCCAGGCGCACGGCGCTTGCTCCGTGGCCGGTTTCAGCACGGCTTCATCAAGGCGCCGCGGCGTCGACCGACAGCGCGATCTTCTCGATCGTCTCCTTCGGCACGTTGCCCAGCGCGGTGATCCGCCACGGATCGGCGATCCGGGTGTAGACGCTCAGGACACCGCGGCTCATCGCGATGTCCGACTCGGGCGAATTCTCGGTGCGGCGCTCGACGTAGACCGAGACGCTGACCAGGCCGTCGGAGACCACCAGATGTTCGGCGTCGGCCCCGCCGTCGGCGGGGCGCCGGCTGCCGGCGAGCGCGAAGCCCGGCGGCAGGTCGCCCAGTCGCCAGCGCGAATTCTCGATCGCGACCTCGCCATCGGGCAGGGTCGCGCGCTCGATCGGCCGGCTCGGCAGCAGATCGGCGGCACTCGGGGCGCTGCCGATCGTCAGGTTGACGAACATGAACTGCTCCAGCGGCCGCTGGTCGACGGTGACGATCGCCGCGCGCAGCAGCGCATGGGAGTCGCGCTCGATCCACAGCCGGTAGCCGTAGCGGTAGCCGTCGCGCGGAACCACTTCGACGATCTGCGCGTCGTAGCCGGCGACCCGGTCGGTGCCGCCGAGCCGGCTCGAGTACGAGGCCTGGTAGCGTTCGTTGCGGGTATCGGGCAGCAGCGGCAGCAGCTGCTGCCGGTTGGACGGGAACACGGTGGGCGTGCGCGGCCCCTGGATGCAGGTGACCGTGTTGCCGGCGCGGATGACCTCGTTGCGCGGCCCGGAGAGGCTGATCAGCCGCTCGCGCTCGTTCTCGCCGCCGGCGTGGAAGATCCGCAAGGCGTCGATCCGCCCGCCGTGCTGGTAGATCAGCGAACCGTGGTAGTCCAGGTCGCGCATCGCCGCATTCATGCGGTCCAGCAACTGGGGCGCCTCGACCTGCTGGCCGAACGCGACCGGCGAGCAACCGGCCCACGCGATCGCCATGACCGCCACACTGCGCCGGAATCCATCCCTGAAGCTCATCGTCGGGGCATCACCGTTCGGAAAGGGGCGATCGGCGCTCAGCGGTTCGGGTTCGGGTCATTGGCGGCCGGCGCGGCCGCCGGCGGCTGCGCCGGCGTCGCCAGCAGGATGTAGGGCACGACGCCCGACTGGCCGGCGGCACCGACCGCCTGGTAGTGCCGGATCAGGTAGGACTGCATGCGCGGATCGAACGAAGCGACCGGCTGTGCCCAGTCGCCCTCGCCGGCCGTGGCCGAAGCCGTCTGGACCGGCAGCAGCACCGAGCTCGACGCCGGCGTGCGCAGCTCCTGCGGCAAGGTCGATACCGAGGCGGGCGCTGCCGCGACCGGCGCACCCGACCGGGCGGCCATGGTTCGCGGCGAAGCGGTCGCACCGGCGTCCACGGTCTCGACGGCCGGGCGGGTCAGCACCAGCGCCGCGACCGCCACGGACGCGGCCACCGCGCCGCCGGAAGCCCAGCGCAGCCAGGTGCCGCCGGCACGCCGCTGCGGAACCGCCTCGGCATGGATGCAGGCGAGCACGCCGGCCGAGAAGCCGGGGCGCAAGGCATGGATGTCCTGGCGGCGCAGCGCCTGGCGGGCGACGTGGAAGCGCGCCCAGGTGGCACCGAGCGCGTCATCGCGTTCGAGCCGTTTCAGCAGGAAGCGGCTCTCGTCGCGCGGAAGCTCGCCATCCATCAGGGCAGACAGGTGCTCGCGGTAATCGTGGCTCATGGCTCGTCAACCTTCCTCGTCCGACAGCAGCGGACGCAGTTTCTCGTCAATGGCTTCGCGCGCCCGGAAGATGCGCGAACGCACCGTGCCGATCGGACAGTTCATCGATTCGGCGATTTCCTCGTAGCTGAGCCCGTCGACCTCACGCAGGGTGATCGCGGTACGCAGCTCTTCCGGCAGACTTTCGACCGTCTGGAACACGGTTCGTTCAATTTCCTGGCGCATCAATTCACGGTCGGGCGTCGCGGTCTCCTTGAGCCGCAGGGCACCCTCGAACTGGACCGCATCCTCGATCGCGACATCCTCGGTCGGCGGGCGCCGGCCTTGCGACACCAGCCAGTTCTTGGCCGTATTGATCGCGATCTTGTACATCCAGGTATAGAACTGACTGTCGCCTCGAAATGCGCCGATGGCACGGTACGCACGCAGGAAGGCCTCCTGCGCGACGTCCTGCGCCTCGCTCCAGTCCGACACGTAGCGCGACACGACGCCGACGATCTTGTGCTGGTACTTGCGCACCAGCAGGTCGAACGCGCGCTTGTCGCCGTGCTGGACGCGCTGCACCAGCGCCTGATCCAACTCAGTTTCGCCCATCCGGGCCCATCTCCCAAAGGGTCTGTCGGTGATCGCCCGGGCGGGTCGAGCGGCAGACTAGACCATCAATACTCGAATAAGTTTCATCCGTCGACCTGCGGAGGCCGCCGGGACGGTGTTGGCGCAGCGCCGGTTCAGGACGCCCCGGACGGCTCGGCGATACGCCGGAACAGGCGCTCGCGCTCGATCAGCATCGCCTCGAAGGTGGCGGCGGGAACCGGCCGGCAGAACAGGTAGCCCTGCAGCACGTCGCAGCCGTGGGCGCGAAGGAACTCGACGTGGCGCTCGACCTCCACGCCCTCGGCGACCAGGGTGCGCCCGAGATTATGCGCCATGTCGATCGTCGCGCGGACGATCGCCTCGTCGTCGGGGTCGACGCCGATGTTGCGGACGAACGCCTGGTCGATCTTGATGCTGTCGGCCGGAAACCGCTTGATGTAGTCGAGCGACGACTGGCCGGTACCGAAATCGTCGATCGAGGTGCGGCAGCCGATCTCGCGCAGGGCCTGCAGCGTGGCCAGCAGGTTCGGGATCGCCTTGAGACTGATGCTTTCGGTGACTTCCAGGTCCAGCGAGCGCGGGTCCAGCCCGGTCTCGGCCAGCACCGCGCCGATCCGCTCGACCAGGTCGCCCTGGCGCAGCTGCAGCGCCGAGAGGTTGACGCTGACGCGCAGCGGCAGGCCGAAACGGGCCTGCCAGCGCCGCGCGTCCGCGCAGGCCGCGCGCAGCACCCACAGGCCGAGGTCGACGATCAGCCCGGTCTGCTCGGCCAGCGGGATGAAGAAGCCCGGACTGATCATGCCGAGCTCGGGGTTCTCCCAGCGGATCAGCGCCTCCATGCCGACGATGTCCTCGGTCCGCCCGTCGATCTGCGGCTGGTAGTAGACCCGCAGCTCGCCGTTCCGCTCCGCCTTGCGCAGCTTCTCCTCCAGCGCCAGGCGCTGCCGCTGCGACTCCTCGGGCATCACCACGTAGGCCTGGTAGTTGCTGTGGCCCATGCCCTTGGCCGAGCGCATCGCTTCCTCGGCCTGCAGCAGCAGGCGATCGGCGAGGATCGCATCGTCGGGATGGAAGCTCAGGCCGATCGTCGTGCGGACGCGATGGCCGGGGTCGATGCCGGCCGGCAGCGGCGCGTCCATCGCGCGGACGATCTTGTCGGCGATCCGCAGCGCGTCCTCGCGCTTGACGATGTGGCGCAGGATCACGACGAACTCGTGGCCGGAATAGCGCGCCACCGTGTCGTACGCACGCACGCACGAACGCAGCCGCTGCGCCACCACCGGCAGCATGCGATCGCCGGAAACCGGCGCCTGCGCGCCGTCGCCGGCCGGAAACGGCTCGACCTCGATGAACAGGATCGCGAAGCTCTCGCCGGTGCGATGCGCCTGCTTGATCGTCGAGTCCAGGCGGTCGCTGAACAGCAGGCGGTTGGGCAGGCCGGTCAGCGCGTCGCGCAGGCCGCGCGCGCGCCCCTGCTCGCGCACCTGGCGGATCTCCAGGTCCAGGCCGATGCGCATCGCGATGACCTGCAGGCCGTCGCGGACCAGGCCGTCGATCTCCAGCGGCGCCGCCCGCGCCATCAGCCAGGCGCCGATCACCGTGTCGCGCTCGTCGCGCAACGGCAGGCCGATCATGCATTCGTAATGGCGAGCCCGCAGCAGGCTCGATGCAGGGACGACGCGCCAGGCATCGCGTCCTTCGAGGATGTCGTCGCCTTCGACCAGCAACCGCAGCAGCGGCTCGCGGTCGCTGCTTTCGGTGAGGCCGAACGGCAGCGCGCGGTCTTCCGCCGCGACCACTCGCGTGAACTCGGCGCTTTCCGGGCACAGCATCGCCACCACGCCCCAATCGCACTCGAGCCAGTCCATCGCATGGCGCAGGATTTGTTGCAACGCGGCATCGCCACCCGATGCGCGGCCGATCGCTCCCAGCGTCGACAGCGCCAGCCGGTAGCGTCCCAGGTCGCCCGGGTCGCGAAACGTGTAGACGTGGACCGGATGCCCGTCGCTGATGCTCAGGCGCACCTCGGCATCGACCGGATAGCGCGTCCCGTCGATGCGCTCGCGATGGCCGGCGAAGCGCGCACTGCCCTCGCCGGCCAGCCGGTTGAGACATTCCAGGCGCCATTCGACCGACGGCAGGGCGTCGAAGGCTTCCGCCCGCGCGCCCACCACCTGGACGCGCGCATGGCCCGAGCGCTGCAGGAACGCCGGATTGGCGTCGAGAACCCGCCCGCTCTCGGCGTCCACGACCAGCAGCTCGTCCTGGCTTTCGTCGAAGGCAAAGCGATAGCGATCCCCGGCGACCGGCCCACGACCGGGCAGGCGCAGGCCGCGGGCGTCCAGCGCGGTCGCGATCCGTGCCAGCACCTCGTCGATGTCGACCGGGACGCGCACCCAGTCGGCCACGCCCCGGGCGAGCAGGCGATCGCGCCCCGGCATCGATCCGGCTGCGCCGACGGCGACGAGGGCGATGACCGTCGGCGGATCCAGGGGCGCCGCCTGCCGCAGCTCGCTGCAGAACGCGGCCGCGACGCGCTCACGGTCGCCCAACTCCAGCAGGACCAGCTCCAGGCGCTCGACCTGCCCCACCACCAGGCGCGCCTGCGGCACGTCGGCGACGGCGTAGATCGCATCGAAATCCAGCCCGTCGAGCGCCGCGCACAGGCGATCGCGGTCCCCGGCG
This sequence comes from Dokdonella koreensis DS-123, assembly GCF_001632775.1. Lineage (NCBI taxonomy): Bacteria > Pseudomonadati > Pseudomonadota > Gammaproteobacteria > Lysobacterales > Rhodanobacteraceae > Dokdonella > Dokdonella koreensis. The sequence goes on along the minus strand of NZ_CP015249.1, from coordinate 589,266 downwards.
TTGCCGGTGACGATCAGGGCCGAGCCGCGCTGGAAGCGGGTAGGAGAGGCGGTGCCGGCCATCGGTCAGCTCATCCAGCGCCCGTCGCGCAGGCGCGGCCGGAGGCGGACCTGCCAGGCGTCGCGCAGGCGGTCGAACAGCGGATCGACGTCCTCGGGCAGGTCGAACGCCGCGCCGACCAGGACCAGCTTGCGCTCGTTGCCGCCGCGCAGGCGGCCGATGCGCCGCAGCAGCGCCGGCACCGGCGGCTTGAACTGGTCGCCGAAACCGCGGAACAGATAGACCCCGAAATGCATGCTGTGCAGGATGTAGCGCAACGCATCGACGAGGCGCTGCGACCCGGCCACGCACACGTCCGGCTCGCGCAGCGAGCGAATGCCCCGTTCCGGATCCCACAGATAGATCGAGCGGCCGCTGCGCGTCGCCAGCAGGCGGAACTGCGCCAATGCCTCGTCCGGATCGGCCGTCTCGAGCGCCGCCAGGTTGCCGGGAACGGCGAGGATCGCGTCGAACAGACGAGGCGTGATCTGCGGATCGGCCGTCATGTCATGAGCCTGCTTGCGCCTCCCCCGGGGCTAAGCGACTGCCGGTTCCCGCGCCCGCACCGTCCCGGAACGGATCGCGCCGAGCCCTGCGTTGACCCGGTCGGCAACTTGCCCGGATTATAGCCGTCATTCCGCGCCTTGCAGGTAGATGCCATGTTCGAGGGCCTTCGTTTCCAGCACTGGCAGATCGACATCGACGCCGAGGACATCGCGACCCTGACGCTGGATCGCGCCGGAAGCCCCGTCAACGCGCTCAGCCGGGCGGTGCTGGACGAGTTCGACCAGATCGTCGAGCGCCTGTCGTTCGAGCCGCCGCGCGGCCTGGTCATCCGGTCCGGCAAGAGCGCGGGCTTCGTCGTCGGGGCGGACCTCAAGGAGTTTGCCGGCTACGAGCAGGGCGGCAGCGTGATCGACCAGATCCGCAACGGCCAGGCCGTGTTCGAGCGGCTGGCGCGCCTGCGCTGCCCGACCGCCGTCGCGATCCACGGCCACTGCATGGGCGGCGGCACCGAGCTGTCGCTGGCCTGCAACTACCGCATCGCCAGCGACGACGCCTCCACCCGCATCGGCCTGCCCGAGGTCAAGCTCGGCATCTTCCCCGGCTGGGGCGGCTCGGCGCGGCTGCCCCGGCTGATCGGCGCGCCCAAGGCGCTGGAATTCATGCTGACCGGCCGCACCGCCTCGGCCGCCAGCGCCAGGGCGCTGGGCCTGGTCGACGCGATCGCCACCCCCGAACGCCTGCTGGACGTGGCCAAGGAGTGGGTCCGCCGGCGCCCGGCGCCGCCGTTCGGCCGGCGCGCGCTGGCCTGGGCGACCAACCTGTGGCCGGTACGCCAGGCCCTCGCACCCGTGCTGCGCAAGCAGACGGCCGCCAAGGCGCGGCCGGAACACTATCCGGCACCGTTCGCGCTGATCGAGACCTGGCGCCGCGGGGGATCGAGCATCCGGCAGCGGCTCGACCTGGAGGCGCGTGCCGTCGCCAAGCTGGCGCAGACGCCGACCTGCCGCAACCTGATCCGGGTGTTCTTCCTGCAGGAGCGGCTCAAGGCGCAAGGCGCCGGCGTCGAGCACGGCATCGTCCGCATCCACGTCGTCGGTGCCGGTGTCATGGGCGGCGACATCGCCGCCTGGGCGGCCCTGCGCGGCTTCGAGGTGACGCTGCAGGACCGCGAGGACGCCTACGTCCGGCCCGCGATCGAACGCGGACGCGCCCTGTTCGCGAAGAAGCTGCGCGCGCCGGAGCGCGTCGAGGCCGCCTCGCGGCGCCTCGTGGCCGATGTCGAGGGCGCCGGCGTCGCCGAAGCCGACCTGGTGATCGAGGCCATCTTCGAGAACCTGGAAGCCAAGCAGGCCCTGTATCGCCAGCTCGAGCCGCGCATGAAACCCGGTGCGCTGCTCGCCAGCAACACCTCCAGCATCCCGCTCGACGAACTGCGGGCCGCCGTCGCGACGCCCGGCCGCTTCCTCGGCCTGCACTATTTCAATCCGGTCGCGCTGATGCCGCTGGTCGAGATCGTCCGCCACGACCGTCTCGACCCCGCCGCCGAGAAGCGTGCGGCGGCGCTGTGCAAGGCGCTCGACAAGCTGCCGATCGCGGTCGCCGGCACGCCGGGCTTCCTCGTCAACCGCATCCTCATGCCGTACCTGCTCGAAGCGATCCGGATCCTGAAGGAAGGCGTGCCGGCGCCGGTGATCGACAAGGTGGCCAGGAAATTCGGCATGCCGATGGGCCCGATCGAGCTGGCCGACACTATCGGGCTCGACGTCTGCGCGTCGGTCGGCCGGGAGCTGGCACCGTTCCTGGGACTGGACCTGCCCGAAGGCATCGATACGCAGCTCGAGGCCGGGCATCGCGGCAAGAAGACCGGCCAGGGCTTCTACCGCTGGGAGAACGGCAAGCCGGTCAAGCCGGAGGTCGATCCGAAGTACGTCGCGCCCGCCGACCTCGAGGATCGCCTGATCCTGCCGCTGCTCAACGAAGCGGTCGCCTGCCTGCACGACCGCGTCGTCGACGACGCCGACCTGCTCGATGCCGGCGTGATCTTCGGAACCGGCTTCGCGCCGTTCCGCGGCGGTCCGATCGCGCATATCCGCGCCGTCGGCGCCGCGACGCTGGAGGCGCGGCTCGGCGCTCTGGCCGCCCGCCACGGGCCGCGCTTCACGGCCCGTCCGGGCTGGGATTCCCCCGCGCTGAAAGGCTGAACGGGCACCGCCGCTCAAGCCGTACAGGCTATTCCCCGCCCCGCCCCTTTTGTGCCAACTGACGCACAAAAGGCACCTGTAAACACTTACAGGTTTTTCATTTGCCGCAAGCCGCGTACCTCTATGCGCGCCTCGCGGCGGATGAGGCCCTGGCTTTTCTGACGACCTCGCTGCCCCGATGCGGCCTTCGGCGACCCCGCAGGCAGGAGCGTTGGCGTACGGCGGGCTGAGCTTCGCGTTCAGCTTCGCCTGTGCGTCTTTCTGGACACGCCACGCGGATCGCGTGCGTGCATCACGTCAGAGGAATCACATCATGGACATGCTTCGCACCACTCTCGATACCCCTCACGGCAATGGCCGTGACTCACGGCTCCCTGCGCGGCTGCGCCCCTGGCTCGTCGCACTCGCGGCATTCGGGCTCGCCTGGGCAGCCCTCGTGCAGGCCGCACCGATTGCGATTCCCAACGGCGACTTCTCGAACGCGGCCAACAACGGCTCGGTGGGTGGCGGCGTGCTCGGCGGAACGGGCACCAACGTCCAGATCGGCGCCGGCCCCTGGCGCGCGAACTACTGGGGCGTCGCCGGCCTGCTCGCGCCGCCGGTCCTGGAAATCGGCAACGGCCGCGCCGCGATCGGCGGACTGGCCGGCCTCAGCGTGCTCGGCATCCTCAACAACGGCGGCTACTTCCGCCAAACCCTGCCGGTCGCCTGGGAGCCCAACCGGCGCTACACGCTCAAGGCCGACATCAACGCCGGCTCGGTGCTCGGACTGGCGCTGATCAACAGCCAAGGCGTCGGCTCGGCCCTGGTGTCGGGCACCACCCGCCTGAGTTCCACCACGTCCGCCTCGCTGGTCACGCTGAATCTGCTCGGCGGCAACCTCTACGAGCTCGCGCTGACCTACGAAACCGGCCCCACGGTCAGCGGCAACATCGGCATCGACCTGTTCTACGAGCCCAGCGGCGTACTCAGCGCCAGCCTGCTCGGCGCGGTCGACTTCAGCAATGTCCGCCTGGAGACGCGCCTGCTCAACCAGACGCCGACCGGCCTGGTGGCGGTCGACGCCGACCCGCGCAGCGCGATCGTCGATACCGAAGTCGATCCGCCGCTGTCGATCCAGGTGGTCGACCAGCTCGGCGACGGCATCCAGGGCGTCACCGTGACCTTCACCGCCCCGACCACCGGCCCCAGTGCGACGGTCACGCCGAACCCGGCGACGACCAACGCCAACGGCGTCGCCGAGGTGACGACCACCGCCAACACGATCGCCGGCACCTACACGATCACCGGCGAGGTCCAGGGCGTCACGCCGCTGCTGGAGTTCCAGCTCGAGAACCTGCCGGGTCCGGCCGCGAGCGTCAACGGCATCAGCGGCGCCGCCCAGAGCGCGGTGGTCGGTTCGCAGTTCGGCCAGCCGCTGGTCGTCAAGGTCGCCGACGAGTTCGGCAACGCGGTGCCGAACGTGCAGGTGGCCTTCGCCGCGCCGGCCACGGGTGCCAGCGCCACGTTCCCGTCGTCGACCGTACTGACCGGCGCCAACGGCCAGGCCGGTGTCACGCCGACCGCCAACGGCACCGCCGGCGCCTACAGCATCACCGCCAACGTATCGGGTGTCGGCCAGGCCGCCAGCTTCCCGCTGGTCAACCTGCTCCAGAGCGACATCGGGCCGGGCGACCAGGGCGAACCGTCGCAGAACGGCGAGCCGGACACCGTCTTCGCCTGCGCGCTGATGGTGCGGATCGTCAACGGCCAGGGCGTGCCGCAGGAAGGCTTGGCCGTGGACTTCACCGCGCCGGCCTCCGGACCGTCGGCCCTGCTCTACGACGGCGCAAACTCGGGCCTGTCGCTGCGCGTGGATACCGACGCCGACGGCTACGCCTTCGTCGAGGCAGTGTCCAACGGCATACCGGGCCGCTTCCAGGTCAGTGCCCAGCTGGCCTTCTCGCTGACCTCGCCGGTCCTGTTCAACTTCAACAACCTGGCAGCCGGTGACCCGGTCCTGAGCTACGGATTCGACGGCCCCTGCATCCGGGCCCTCGGCCCGCAGGCCGCCGAGCCCGAAGAGGAGAACGCCGCCGACTGACGGTTCACGGTGTCTGCGCGCTCCGCCGACGTGACGTAGCGCCAGTCGGGAGCCCACGTACTTCCCGGGTACGTGGGCTTCTTTTTTTGGTTCCTCACCCATTCACGGCGATCAGCTGCTGCTTTTGTCGCTCTCGCTTCCGCTGCCGCTGTTGGCGCCTAAAGCGAGCCGAGCATCGCAGGCCGGCCAGGCCGGAGAGCTGCCCCGTGTCTGAGCGAAGCGAGTTGGGGCGCCGTGCCTCGTCGTCCGAGAAGCGCAGGGGACCGGCGCGGCGCAGCCGTGCCGGCTCGCGCCGGCGACCACGGTTTTGGTTACTTTTGCCAAGACAAAGAATTTCCTGGAGAAATTCTTGACGTCGCGCAGCGACGGCCCGGAGGGCGGCGGCCAGGGATGGCGGGCCGCAAAAGTGACCCGCACGCGCAGCGTGCGGAAGCTCTTGCTCTTAGCTTGTGCCGTGGCTTTTGAGGGATTGCCGGCACGGAGCAAAGCAGGAGCAGGATCAAGAGCTTTCGTCCGCTGCGCGGCCGAGTCCCTTTTGCGGCAGCCATCCCTGGCCGCCGCCCTCCGGGCCATCGCTGACGCGATGTCAAAAATGTCTCCCGGACATTTTTTGACGGGCCAAAAGGAACCAAAAGCCCTCTCGCCCGGCGTCCCCTGCGCTTCTCGGGCGACGAGGCACGGTGAACCTGCCCCCTGAGAACGGACGCCAAGAAGCGCGATGCTAGGCGGCCTGCTTCACCTTCTTGGCATAGTCGTTGGGCGACAGATAACCAAGCGCGGAGTGCAGACGGACAGGATTGTAGAAGCCATGAATGTAGCGGGCGATGGCGGCATAGGCCGTTGCCCTGGTGGCGTATACGCCGGTGGCTTCTTCGTTCTTGAGCGTCGCGAAGAAGCTCTCGGCGACAGCATTGTGCCCTGAGGGCAGGCTGCGCGCTCCCAGCAGTTGCCCTTGCGGCTCATGCTCGCCACGAAGCCGTGCGCGGCCAGCGTTTTGGCGAACTCACCGCTGGCGTACTGGCTGCCGCGGTCGGAGTGGAAGATCACCCCAGGCGCTACTGGTGAAGCCGACCAAGCATTGAGGAACGCCTGACGCACCAGATCGTCGGGCATCCGTTCGGACAGGCTGTAACCCAGGACTTGCCGGGTGCGCAGGTCGATCACCGCGGCCAGATACAGCCAGCCCTCGCGCGTGGGCAGATAGGTGATGTCCCCGACCCAGACTGGCAGCGGATGATCCACCGCGAACTGCCGATCCAGGTGATTGCCGACCACCGGCCGGCTGTGCCGACTGTCGGTGGTGCGCGCTTTGAAACGGCCTTTGACCTTGCCGCGCAAGCCTTCCTGGCGCATCAACCGGGCTACCCGCTTGTGTCCCACGGCGTGGGCGCGAGCGCGCAGTGCACGCACCAGACGCGGTCGACCGTAGGTGCCGCGACTGCCCGTGTGGAGCGAGCGCAGCTCGACGCGCAGCGCCGCCTCTGGATCGGATCGGCCCTGGCGATGCAGCCAGTCGTGAAAGCCGGAAACCGACGCTGACAGCACGCGGCACAGTAACCGAAGCGGATAGCGAGCCCGTTCACGCGCGACGAAGGCGTACCTCACTTGGACTCCTTGGCGAAGAACGCCGTCGCTTTTTTTAGGATCTCGCGCTCCATCTTGAGTGTGGCGTTCTCGGCCCGCAGCCGAGCCAGCTCACTCTCCAGATCACCGATCGGCTGGCGATTGGGCGAACTGAGTGGACGACCGGCGCGCGAGGCGTCCAGCCAGTTGCCCAACGTCTTGACCGAGATGTCCAACTGCCGAGCCGCCTCGGACCGCCCGACCGATTCGGCTAAGGCAACCGCCTGAGTCTTGAAGTCGTCCGTGTAACGACGACGTGTGATGTGCTGCATAGCAATCTCCAGGTTGCGATCAATGTATCGCTTCCTGGCGTCCGTTCCGACGGGGCAGGTTCACGGCGCCTCAACTCGCTTCGCTCAGACACGGGGCGCCTCTGCGGCCTCCTCGCCCTGCGATGCTCGGCTTGCTTTAGTGCGAAAAAGCCAAGAGCCAAAGCCGAAGCCAAAGCACGAGCCGAAGCCGGGGCCAAAGCCGAATGACCCCGCCAATGGGCGAAGAACCTACTTTTGCGGGACGCGGCGCGTAACGCGCGAGTCCCGGCACCGCGGCAGCTTGACGACGATGTGCTCCGAAGAACCGCCGGAGCACCCGGCAACCGCCCCCCAACCTCATATCCCCGAAGCCCCGGCTACGCTCTAGAATGCCCCGACGTTCCTCGGCCGTCCCCGGCCGGCGTGGACCCCGGTGCACGGCGGAGCCATCGCCGCCGTCGCAGCGGGGCCGCCGCCGACGATTCGGGCGGCCGGTCGATCGCCTTCCCATTCCCCCCCGCTCCAGCCCGGACACCGGCGAGCACGACTCCGTACGATCCATGACGTCATCCAATGCCCTGCAGAACCTGATCGACGGCCGCCTCGTTCCTCCGCGCAACGGCCGCTACCTCGACGTCGTAGAGCCGGCCACCGGCCAGGTCTTCGCACGCTGCCCGGCCGCCGACAGCACCGATGTCGAGGCCGCCGTCGCCGCCGCGCGTGCGGCGTTTCCCGGCTGGGCCGCGACACCGGCCGATGTGCGGGCACGCCTGCTCGAACGGCTCGCCGACCGCGTCGAGGCCGAGCTCGACGCCCTGGCCGAGCTGGAATCGCGCGACAGCGGGAAACCGGTCGCGCTGGCGCGCCGGGTCGACATCCCGCGGGCGGTCGCCAACCTGCGCTTCTTCGCCCATGCGATCACCCAGTGGCCCAGCGAATCCCACCCGATGGAAGAACGGGCGCTCAACTACACCCTGCGCCAGCCGCTGGGCGTGGTCGGCTGCATCAGCCCGTGGAACCTGCCGCTGTACCTGTTCACCTGGAAGATCGCGCCGGCGCTGGCCGCCGGCAACACGGTGGTCGCCAAGCCGTCCGAGGTGACGCCGTGCACGGCCGCCCGGCTCGGCGAGCTGGCGGTCGAGGCCGGCCTGCCGCCGGGCGTGCTCAACATCGTCCACGGCACCGGGCCGGACTGCGGGCAGGCGATCGTCGAGCACCCGTCCATCAAGGCGATCTCGTTCACCGGCAGCACGCGGACCGGCGCGGCGATCGCCGCCAGCGCGGCCCCGCGCTTCAAGAAGCTCTCGCTGGAGCTGGGCGGCAAGAATCCGGCGATCGTATTCGACGACTTCGACTTCGAAGCCGCCAGTCTCGACACGATCGTCCGTTCCGGTTTCGCCAACCAGGGCGAGATCTGCCTGTGCGGTTCACGGCTGCTGGTCCAGCGCTCGATCTACGAGCGCTTCCGTGCCCGCTACCTGGAGCGCGTGCGCGCACTGCGCGTCGGCGATCCGCGCGACGCGGACAGCGACCTCGGCGCCCTGGTGTCCGAGCCGCACTATCGCAAGATCCTCGCTTGCATCGAGCGCGCCCGTGCCGAGGGTGGCACGATCCTGACCGGCGGCGGTCCGGCGACGGTCGCGGGCCGCTGCGCGGACGGCTGGTTCGTCGAACCGACGGTCGTGGAAGGACTGTCCAACGACAGCGCGACCAACCAGGAGGAGATCTTCGGTCCGGTAGTGTGCCTGATCCCGTTCGACGACGAAGCCGACGCGATAGCCCTCGCCAACGGCACCGGCTACGGCCTGGCCGCATCGCTGTGGACGCGCGACCTCAAGCGCGCACACCGGGTCGCGGCGCGGCTCGAGTTCGGCCTGGTCTGGGTCAACTGCTGGCTGCTGCGCGACCTGCGTACCCCGTTCGGCGGCGTCAAGAACTCCGGGGTCGGCCGCGAGGGGGGTGTCGAGGCCCTGCGATTCTTCACCGAGCCGAAGAACGTCTGCCTGGCCCTGGATTGAAGCCCACGGCACCGGCGCTTGCCTCGCCGGCGCCGGTTGCCTAAGGTGACCGCCAGCCACGAACGAAGGGAGACCCGCATGTCCGACCATCCGGCAACGGTCCAGGCGACCGCCGCGAGCGCGCAACCGCGCATCGTCCGCAACACCTACCTGCTGCTGTCGATCGTCATGGCGGTGGCGGCCGTCGGCGCCTTCATCGGCCTGCAGACCGGCATGCGCTGGAGCCTGGGGATGTGGCTGCTGTTCATGGCGGTCTTCATCGGCGGCCCGTTCGCGATCAACGCGACGAAGAACGGCGACACGGCGATCTGGCTGACGTTCGCCTGGGGCGGGCTGGTCGGTTTCCTGCTGAGCCCGCTGGTCGCGGCCTACCTGAAGCTGCCGGGCGGCCCGTCGATCGTCTTCAACGCGCTGGCCGGCACCGCGGCCCTGTTCGTGGGCCTGTCCGCCTACGCCGTCAGCTCGCGACGCGACTTCAGCTTCCTCGGCAGCTTCCTGGTGGCCGGCTGCATCGTCGTCCTGCTCGGCATCGTCGCCCTGCTCTTCCTGCAGATCCCGCTGCTTTCGCTGGCGATCTCGGGCCTGGCGGTGCTGCTGATGAGCGGCTTCATCCTCTACGACACCGGCCGCATGATCCACGACGGCGCCGCCAACCCGGTCCACATCACGGTGTCGCTGTTCGGCAACATCGTCGTGCTGTTCTCGCACCTGCTGAACCTGTTCTCGTTCTTCAGCGGCGACGACTGACCGCCTCCGGCGCACCCCCGGCCGCGGCCGGCCCGTCGGCGCCCGCGTCAACACCGGCTCCGCCGCGCGAACTGCGCGGCGGAATGGCGGTCGTAGCCTGCCTCGCCGTCGATCCGTGCCGTTCGGGTAAAGTAGTTCCCCATGTACCTTGAGTTCTATGGCCTGCGCGAGCCGCCGTTCTCGATAACGCCGGATCCGCGCTACGTTTTCCTGTCCGAACGGCACCGGGACGCGCTCGCGCACCTGCTGTACGGCATCGGCAAGGGCGGCAGCGGCGGCTTCGTCCAGCTGACCGGGGAAGTGGGCACCGGCAAGACGACGCTGTGCCGGCTGCTGCTGGAGCAGCTGCCCGAGAACACGCGCGTCGCCCTGGTGCTGAATCCCAAGCTCTCGCCGGTGGAGCTGATCGAGACGGTCTGCGAGGAGCTCAAGCGCGACATCGAGGGCAAGCGCGGCAGCCTCAAGGCGCTGACCGACACGCTCAACGCCTACCTGCTCGACGCCTATGCGCAAGGCCTGCGCGTGGTACTGATCATCGACGAGGCGCAGAACCTGTCGCCGGAGTCGCTGGAGCAGGTGCGCCTGCTGACCAACCTGGAAACGCCGACGCAGAAGCTGCTGCAGATCATCCTGCTCGGCCAGCCCGAGCTGCGCGAGATGCTGGCGCGCCCGGAGCTGCGCCAGCTGACCCAGCGCATCACCGCGCGCTACCACCTGACGCCGCTGGACCGCGACGAGACCGAGGCCTACCTGCGCCACCGCATGGCGGTCGCCGGCTGCGCGCGCATGCCGTTCTCGCGCCTGGGGCTGCGCGCGCTGTACCAGCGCTCCGGCGGCATTCCGCGCCTCATCAACATCATCGCCGACCGTGCCCTGATGGCCGGCTACGCGCGCGAGCAGAGCACGATCGGTGAGCGCCTGGTCGCCCGCGCGGCGGACGAGACGCTGCCCGGTCACGCGCGCTACCTGGCGCGCCGTTTCGGCGCGTGGGCGCTCGGCGCCGCGATCGTCGCGGCGCTGGTGGTGGCCGGCCTCTGGTACACGCAGCGCGTCCCGCTGCCGGTGCCCTCACCCGTGGTCGCCGAGCAACCGCCGCCGGCCGATCCCGCCGCCGGCCGGCTGGTCGCCAAGCTGCAGGCCACGCCCGATTCGGAGCTGGCCGCGTTCGGCCAGCTGCTGGCGCGCTGGCAGGTCGATTCGAGCCAGGTATCGGTCCGCGACGCGGTGCGCTGCGCGGCGATGGTCGCCCCCGGCCTGGCCTGCCTGCGCGGTCGCGCGACGCTCGAGCAGCTGGCGCGGTTCGACCGGCCGCTGATCCTCGCGCTCGGCGGCGGCGATGCGCCCGCCGGCTTCGCGCTGCTGCGCGGCGTCGGCCAGGAACACGTCCTGCTCGACCTGGGCGGCGAGAACATCGAGCTTCGGCGCGCCTCGCTGCAACAGCACTGGAACGGCGACTTCCTGGCCCTGTGGCGCCTGCCCGAGGCGATCCCGGCGACGCTCAAGCGCGGCGACGGCGGACCGGCGGTCGGCTGGGTCAAGGACCGGCTCGCCGCCTACGACAAGGGCCCCGGTGCCGGTGACGGCACGACTTTCGACGCCGCCCTGGAAGACCGCGTGCGCCGCCTCCAGCAATCCTACGGCGTCAAGTCCGACGGCATCATCGGTCCGGAAACGCTGTTCGCCCTCTCCGCCCTCGACGATGCCGGACCGCATCTGGCACGCACGGTGAAGTAAGCTGCCGCCCATGTCGCTGATCCTCGAAGCCCTCAAGAAATCCGAAAACCAGCGCCGGCTCGGCGAGATGCCGAACCTGGCCACGCCGGTCATGCACACGCGGCGGCGGCGCAGCCTGCTGCTGCCGCTGTTGCTGGTGCTGATCGCCGGTGCCCTGGCGGCCGGATGGTGGCTGCAACGCACGCCGGCTCCGGCTCCGGCCCTGGCCGAGGCGCCGGCCCCGGGCGCTGCCCCCGCCACAGCGGCACCGACCGGCGCCGCCGGCCAGCCCCGCGAGGCCGCGCAGGCACGCGTGCCCCGGGCGACCGAAGCAGCCAAGCGGCCGCCGCGCGACGCAGCGGCGCCCGCCGATGCGACGGTGGATCATCCGGCCGGCGCGAGCGCACCGGTCGCCGTCGCACCCGCGGCCGTGCCACCGGCGGGCACTGCGCCGGCGGCCACGGCACCGGCACCCGTCACACCGCCGCCGGCCACGCCCGTCGCCACTCCGGCGGCGCCCACCGGTACGGCCGTCGCGCCGGCACCGGCAAGTCCGACGGCGACGCCCGCAGTCGTACCGTCCCCCGCAGCCCCGCCGGCGCACTCGTCTGCTCCGGCCTTGCCCCGGATGTGGGAGTTGCCGTACGCGACCCGCAAGGACCTGCCGGCACTGCAGGTGACGATGCAGGTCTATTCCGAGGAACCGGCCAAGCGCTTCGTGATCCTCAACGATGCGCGCCAGGCCGAAGGCGCCGAGCTCGGCAAGGGCCTGTACCTGCGCGAGATCCGCCAGGACGGACTGGTTCTGGAGATCGACGGCACGCGCTTCTTCTACCCGCGCGGCGGTCGCTGATGAGGTCGCCGGCCCGCTCCGGCCGCCGGCAGCCCACCCGCATCGGTTGACCCCGGGAGCATCGCGTGTTCGTCCAGCTGCCGAGCCGCCGCAAGCCGCATCCGCCCTGGGCGACGCTGCTGATCGTCGCGGTCAGCGTCGTGGTCTTTCTCTGGCTGGTGACCGAGCCGCCGGACGAGCGCGGCGAGCTGCTGGCGCAATGGGGGACGGTGCCCTCGACCCTGCTCGACGGCCGTGCCCCCTGGCACCAGCAGCTGCTGGAGCTGCGCGCGGCGCGGCTCGTCACCGCGATCTTCATCCACGCCGACTGGCTGCACCTGACCGGCAACCTGCTGTTCCTGATCGTCTTCGGCGTGCCGGCCGAGCGCGCACTGGGCTCGACCCGCTTCCTCGCCCTGTTCCTGGTCGGCGGTGCGCTGGCCAATCTGGCGGGCGCCTGGACACTCGCCTCGATCCGCTCGCCGATCATCGGTTCGAGCGGCGCCGTGTCGGCGGTCGTCGGCGCCTACTTCGCGCTGTTCCCGCGCGCGCGCCTGGGCCTGGTGCTGCCGCTCGGCGTGTTCCTGGAGTTCGTGCGCATTCCCGCGCCGCTGCTGATCGGATTCTGGATCCTGCTGCAACTGCTGTTCACCTATGCCGGACCGACCTTCGGCGCGGTGGCTTGGTGGACGCACATCGCCGGCTTCGCCGTCGGCATCGTGTTCGCGCTGCTCTCGCGCCCGGCGATCGCCCGGCGCCTGCGGCACTGAGAAGCCGGACGTCTTTCAGACCTCGGATCGTGGCTCCGGATGACCCGGCGCGAATCGAGCGCGCCGATGTCCGATCGCTACTCTCGCTCTCGCTCTCGCTCTCGCTGTTGCTGTTGCTCTCGCTGTTGCTGTTGCTCTCGCCGTTGCCGTTGCCGTTGCTGTTGGCGCCTAAAGCGAGCCGAGCATCGCAGGTCGGCCAGGCCGGAGAGCTGCCCCGTGTCTGAGCGAAGCGAGTTGGGGCAGCGTGCCTGGCTGGCCGAGAAGCACAGGGGACCGGCGCGGCGCAGCCGTGCCGGCTCGCGCCGGCGACGACGGTTTTGGTCACTTTTGCCAAGACAAAGAATTTCCTGGAGAAATTCTTGACGTCGCGCAGCGACGGCCCGAAGGGCGGCTGCCATGGATGGCGGGCCGCAAAAGTGACCCGCGCGCGCAGCGTGCGGAAGCTTTTGCTCTGATCTTCTGCCGTGGTTATCTGGTGAGGATTGCTGGCGCAGAAAAGAGCAACAGCAACATCAAGAGCTTTCGTCCGCTGCGCGGCCGAGTCCCTTTTGTGGCGGTCCATCCCTGGCCGCCACCCGTACGGGCCATCGCTGACGCGATGTCAAAAATGTCTCCCGGACATTTTTTGACGGGCCAAAAGGAACCAAAAGCCCTCTCGCCCGGCGTCCCCTGCGCTTCTCGGACGACGAGGCACGGCGCCCCAACTCGCTTTGCTCAGACACGGGGCGCCTCTGCGGCCTCGCCGACCTCCGATGCTCGGCTTGCTTTAGGGCGGAAAATCAAGAGCAACAGCCATAGAAAGAGCCACTGCCAAAGCCAAAGCAACAACCAAAACCAGAACCAAAACCGAAGCCGAAGCCGAAGCGCCAACAGCTCAAGGCTCGACGGCCGCGCGCGCGCCCCAGCAACCGAGCGCGCCGCGTGTCGGAGTCAGTGCGCCTGGTCCCAGTTGGTGCCGCTGCCGACCTCGACCAGCAACGGCACGTCCAGCTGCGCTGCCGCCGCCATGTGCTGGCGCACGCCTTCGGCGATCTCCTCGACCGCATCGGCGCGCACCTCGAACACCAGCTCGTCGTGCACTTGCATCAGCATGCGCGCGTGGTCCTCGCGGCCGGTCAGCCAGGTATCGACCGCGATCATCGCGCGCTTGATGATGTCCGCCGCCGTACCCTGCATCGGCGCATTGATCGCGGCGCGCTCGGCGCCGGCGCGCTGCGCCTGGTTGCGGGCGTTGATGTAGTCCAGATACAGGCGGCGCCCGAACACCGTCTCGACGTAGCCGTCGCGGTGTGCCTGTTCGCGGATGCGGTCCATGAACTCGCGCACGCCCGGATAGCGCTGGAAATAGCGGGCGATGTAGTCCTGCGCCTCGCCGCGACCGATGCCGAGCTGGCGCGCCAGCCCGAACGGGCCCATGCCGTACATCAGGCCGAAGTTGATCGCCTTGGCCGCGCGCCGCTGGCCGGCATCGACGTCGCCCAGCGGCACCGCGAACACCTCGGCGGCGGTCGCGCGATGGATGTCCTGGTTGCCGTGGAAGGCCGCCAGCAGGCCGGCGTCGCCGGACAGGTGCGCCATGATCCGCAGCTCGATCTGCGAATAGTCCGCCGCCACTATCCGCCAGCCTTCCGGCGCGATGAAGGCCTGGCGGATGCGCCGCCCCTCCTCGGTCCGCACCGGGATGTTCTGCAGGTTCGGATCGGCCGACGACAGCCGGCCGGTCGCAGCGGTCGCCTGGTGGTAGCTGGTGTGGACGCGTCCCGTGCGCGGGTTGACGATCTCGGCCAGCTTCTCGGTATAGGTCGACCGCAGCTTGGCCAGCCCGCGGTATTCCAGGATCAGGCGCGGCAGGTCGTGCTCGTGGGCGATCGCCTCCAGCGCCTCCTCGTTGGTCGAGGGCTGGCCGGTCGGCGTCTTGAACACGGCGGCGAGCTTGAGTTCGTCGAACAGCACCGCCTGTAACTGCTTGGGCGAGTCGAGGCTGAAGACGTGCCCGGCCAGGTCGTGCGCCTGGCCGGTCAGCTCCTGCATGCGGCGGGCCAACTGCTGGCTCTGCAGCCGCAGCGCCGGGACGTCGATCAGGACGCCGCACTGCTCCATGCGCGCCAGCACCGGCACCAGCGGCATCTCGATGTCGCGGTAGACCGCATCGAGCTTGGCATCGGCGGCCAGTCGCGGCCGCAGTGCCTGGTGCAGGCGCAGCGTGATGTCCGCGTCCTCGGCGGCGTAGCGCGTGGCGGTCTCCAGGTCGACCTGCGAGAACGGGATCTGCTTGGCGCCCTTGCCGGCGACGTCCTCGTAGTGGATCGTCGTGTAGCCCAGGTGGCGCTTGGCCAGCGTGTCCATGTCGTGGCGCGAGGCGGTCGAATTGAGCACGTACGATTCGAGCATCGTGTCCTCGGTGACGCCGCGCACCGCGATGCCGGCACCGGCCAGCACGTTGATGTCGTACTTGGCGTGCTGGCCGAGCTTGGGCCGGCCGGCATCCTCCAGCAGCGGCCTGAGCGCCGCCAGCACGGTGGTGCGATCGAGCTGCACCGGTGCGCCGGGATAGTCGTGGCCGAGCGGAACGTAGGCGGCCCGGCCGGGCTCGACCGCGAAGGAGAGGCCGACGATGTCGGCCCGCATCGGGTCGATCGAGGTGGTTTCGGTGTCGAACGCGATCAGCGGCGCCTCGCGCAGCTGCTGCAGCCAGTGCTCCAGGCGTGCCGGGTCCAGCACCAGTTCGTAGTCGCCGGGCGCCGCCGCGGCTTCGGGCGGGTCTGCCGCGAGCCGTGATGCTCCGGCGGCCTCGGCGGTGGCGGGCAGCGCATCGAGCTCCTTCAGCGCGGCGTTGAACTCGTAGCGGCGGTACAGCGCGCGCAGCGCCTCGACGTCGCGGTCGCGCAGCAGCAGGCCCTGCGGCCCCTGCTCCAGCGCGACGTCGGTCTTGATCGTCACCAGCTCGCGCGAGAGCGGCAGCTGGGCCAGCGCCTTGCGCAGGTTCTCGCCGATCTTGCCGCCGACGCCGTCGGCACCGGCGATGACACCGTCGAGCGAGCCGTACTCGGCGATCCAGCGCGCGGCGGTCTTCGGCCCGCACTTCTCGACGCCGGGCACGTTGTCGATGGCATCGCCGGTCAGGGCCAGGAAGTCCACGATACGCTCCGGCGGCACACCGAACTTGGCGACCACGCCGTCGACATCGGTGAGCGTGCCGGTCATCGTGTTGATCAGGTGGATGCCCGGCGAGACCAGCTGCGCGAAATCCTTGTCGCCGGTCGAGATGACCACGTCGATACCGAGCTGCTCGGCCTGGCGCGCCAGCGTGCCGATCACGTCGTCGGCCTCCACGCCGGGCACGCACAGGATCGGGAAGCCGAGCGCGCCGACGATGTCGTACATCGGCTGCACCTGCGCCTTGAGCTCGGCCGGCGCCGGGGGCCGGTTGGCCTTGTACGCCGGATACAGCGCGTCGCGGAACGTGGGTCCGGGCGCATCGCCGACGAAGGCGGCGTACGTGGGCTTTTCCTTGAGCGTCGAGCGCAGCATGTTGACGACGCCGAACAGGGCGCCGGTCGGCTCGCCGGCTGCGTTGGTCAGCGGCGGCAGGGCATGGAACGCACGGAACAGGTAGGACGAGCCGTCGATCAGGACGAGGCGCGGACGGGTCGACATGGGCGGCACGAAGCGGCGACGGGCCCGCAGCTTGGCAAGCCGCCACGCCGATTGCAAACCCGCCGCCCGCGCGCGGACGGGCCGCGATGACTTCCGCCAGGGGGGACGGTACGGCCGGCGTGCTAGGGTGCGTCTTCCGCAACCCAGCGGCATGCGCCGGGCCGGGCAAGGGCGGCATCCGCCGCCGGGCCCGCGGCCGTCGCATCCGACACCGGCAACGTAGGGCGAAAACGCCGTACGCGGTGCGGCGCACCGGCCTGCCGGGCGCCGGGCACCGGCTGGGTCACGGACGAACCCTGCCCGACCACCGACCGGCGAGACCCTTCCATGTCATTGCGTACTCCGCTCATCGCATCCGCCCTGACGGCCGCCCTCGCGCTGGCCGGCTGCAAGCAACCCGATCCGCCGGCGGCGGCATCTCCGCCCGCGGCTCCGGCCAGCACCGTGGCCGAGGTCGCGCGTCCCGCCAAGCACTACACGATCGAGGACTTCATCGATACCGTCGCGATCGCGGGCGCCTCGTTCTCGCCCGACGAGAGCCGGATCCTGTTCTCGTCGAACAAGACCGGCGTCTGGAACGCCTACACGATATCCGCCGCCGGCGGGGACTGGACGCCGATCACCCAATCGACGACCGACAACAACAATGCGGTGGCCTGGTTCCCGGCCGACGACCGCAAGCTGATCACGCGCGACCAGGGCGGCGACGAGCTCAACCACCTCTACGTGATCGAACTCGACGGCAGCGAGAAGGACCTCACGCCCGGCGAGAAGCTCAAGGCGCAGTTCGCCGGCTTCAACCACGAAGGCAACGCGTTCTACGTCATTACCAACGAGCGCGATCCGAAGTTCTTCGACCTGTACCGCTACGACGCCAAGACCTATGCGCGCGAGCGGCTGTACGAGAACAACGAGGGCTACGAGATCGGCCCGCTCTCGCGCGACGAGCGCTGGCTGGCGCTCGGCAAGAGCCGCACGACCAACGACAACGACCTGTACCTGTTCGACCGGCGCGAGAAAAAGCTCACCCACCTGTCCAAGCACGAGGGCGATGCCAGCTTCTCCCCGCAGGACTTCGCCCCCGACGGCCGCAGCCTGCTCTACCTCACCAACGACGGTAGCGAGTTCGAGCGCCTGCGCCGCTACGTGATCGACGGCGGCACCCACGAGGACGTGCAGCGCGAAGACTGGGACATCGTCTATTCGTACTTCTCGCACAACGGCAAGTACCGCGTGGTGGCGATCAACCAGGACGGCAGCACGCGCTTCGAGGTCTACGAGACCGCGAGCGGCAGCCGCGTCGCCCTGCCGAAGCTGCCGGCCGGCGAGATCCGTGGCGTCAACATCGGCCGCTCCGAGCAGCGCGCGACCTTCTATCTGAACGGCGATCGCCAGCCCAGCGACCTGTACGTCCTGGAGTTCGGCCAGGCCGACGCCAAGCGCCTGACCAGCACGCTCAGCCCGAAGATCGACCAGGCCGACCTGGTGGATTCCTCGGTCGTGCGCTTCAAGAGCTTCGACGGCCTGGAGATTCCCAACGTCCTGTGGAAGCCGCACCAGGCGACCGCGCAGAGCAAGGCGCCGGCGATCGTCTGGGTGCACGGCGGACCGGGCGGACAGACCACCCGCGCCTACAACCCGCTGCTGCAGTACCTGGCCAACAACGGCTATGTCGTGCTCGGCATCAACAACCGCGGCAGCTCCGGCTACGGCAAGACGTTCTTCGCGGCCGACGACGGCAAGCACGGGCGCGAACCGCTGTGGGACTGCGTCGAGGCCAAGAAGTACCTGCAGGGGCTGGACTACGTCGACGGCGAGCGCATCGCCATCGCCGGCGGCAGTTACGGCGGCTACATGACCCTGGCCGCGCTCGCGTTCAAGCCGGAGGAGTTCAAGGTGGGCGTCGACATCTTCGGCGTCAGCAACTGGCTGCGCACGCTCGAGAGCATCCCTCCGTACTGGGAGAGCTTCCGCGAGGCGCTCTACCAGGAAGTCGGCAATCCGGAGACGCAGCGTGATTTCCTGATCGAGACCTCGCCGCTGTTCCACGCGGACAAGATCACCAAGCCGCTGATCGTGCTGCAGGGCAAGAACGATCCGCGCGTGCTGCTGGCCGAGTCCGACGAGATCGTCGCCGCCGTCAAGAAGAACGGCGTGCCGGTCGAGTACGTCGTGTTCGACGACGAGGGACACGGCTTCACGAAGAAGAAGAACCAGATCGAAGGCTACGGCGCGATCCTGCGGTTCCTGGACACGCACCTCAAGGGTAACGGCGCCGCCGCTCCGTAACGGCCCGGCGCAGATCCCCGCACAGCGGGTCCGGCACGCCCGGACCCGCTGCGGCCTGCCTCGGCCGCACACCGGACCGCTCTCGTCCGCGTGGCCCACCGGCACTCGGCCGCGAGCCGGCCGCATCGTTGACTCACGTCAAGCGCCACGGAGCGCGCGGCGACGAGAATGCGCAGCCCCGCGACTGCGAATCCGACGCCATGCCAACCGAGCTGTTCCGCAAGGGAGACCACCTGTGCGTGGCCTTCCACGACCTGGTACGCGGCGACGACGGCGTGCAGGCGAACCAGTTCCTGGTGATCCACGGCGGCGAGTCGGCCCTGATCGATCCCGGCGGCGCCCTGCTCTACACGCCGCTCAGCCTGGCGATGACGCGCTACGTGCAGCCGCGCGACCTGACCTGGATCATCGCCTCGCACCAGGACCCGGACATCATCGGCTCGGTGGACCGCTGGCTGATGTACACCTCGGCGCGCGTGGTCTGCTCGCGCCTGTGGGGCCGCTTCATCCCGCACAGCGTCCCGCACTACCAGAAGGACACCGGCGCCGACCGCTACCGGCTGCTGCCCGACGAAGGCGGCGAGATCCCGCTCGGCAACGCGACGTTGCAGGCGGTGCCCGCGCATTTCCTGCACAGCGTCGGCAACTTCCAGTTCTACGACCCGATCAGCCGCATCCTGTTCAGCGGCGATCTCGGCGCCTCGATGATCGACGCGCCCTATGCGCCGGTCGCCGACTTCACGCGCCACATCCCGGCGATGGCCGGCTTCCATCGCCGCTACATGGCGTCCAACCGCGCCTGCCGCTGGTGGGCGCGGCGCGCGCGCAAGCTCGACATCGACATGATCGTGCCGCAGCACGGCCTGCCGATCGCCGGGCACGAGAACGTGCAGCGGTTCATCGACTGGGTGGAAGGCCTGGTCTGCGGCGTCGACCTGCTGCCGCTCGAGGAGAACGTCTTCGTCTGAGGCCGGCCGCGCGGATGGTCCGCCGGCCCTCGCCGCTCAGTCCTCGTCTGCGAGGATCGCCACGTGTGCCTTGCCGTCGCGGCCGACCCAGCCGCGGTACATGCCGTCGGTGTTGAACGGCAGCGTGAAGTTGCCGTCGGCATCGACGGCGATCACGCCACCGTCGCCGCCGAGCGCCGGGATCGTGTCCATGACCACCGCGCGTGCGGCCTTGAGCAGCGGCTGCCGGCCGTACTCCACGCGGGCGCAAATGTCGCGGGCGACCGTCGCGCGGATGAAGAACTCGCCCCAGCCGGTGGCCGAGACCGCACAGCGCGCATCGGCGTAGGTACCGGCGCCGATGATCGGCGAGTCGCCGACGCGGCCCCAGCGCTTGTTGGTCATGCCGCCGGTCGAGGTGGCGGCCGCCAGCCGGCCGTGGCTGTCGAGCGCCACCGCGCCGACCGTGCCGTAGTGGATCGCGCGCCCCAGGGAAGAGGACTGTCCCGCGGCCTCCTTCTGCAGCGCCTCCTGCAACTGGCGCCAGCGTTCGTCGGTGTGGAAGTACGCCGGTTCGACGAAGTCGATGCCGCCCACCGTCCTGCCGAAGGCCTCGGCGCCCTCGCCGATCAGCAGCACGTGCGGTGACTTGTCCATCACCGCGCGCGCCAGCAGCACCGGGTTGCGCACGTGCCGCACGCCGGCCACCGCACCAGCGCGGCGCGTGGCGCCGTCCATGATCGAGGCGTCCAGCTCGTTGCGGCCCTCGTGCGTGAACACCGCGCCCTTGCCGGCGTTGAAATGCGGGGAGTCTTCCAGCACCACCACCGCGCGGGCCACCGCGTCCAGGGCGCTGCCGCCGGCCTCGAGCACGGCATAGCCGGCATCGAGCGCGCGGGCGAGATCGGCCCTCACCGCCTGCTCGACCTGCGGCGTGAGCGTGGAACGGATCACGCCGGCACCGCCGTGGATCAGCAGGACGGGCTTGGCGGGACGGGCGGCATCGGCGGTGGCAGCGGTCATCAGCATCATCCAGAGCAGCAAACGAACAATCACGGTTCTTCCCCCTGCCGCGCGTGGCGCGGTCAGCGCGCCAGCGCCTTCTCGAGCGCCGGCCAGACGTTCTCCAGCAGGGTCGGCTGCGCCGCCGCCGTCGGATGCAGGCCGTCGGCCTGCATCAGGTCCGGATCGAGGGCGACGCCGTCGAGCAGGAACGGGACCAATGGCAGGTTGAAATCCGCGGCCAAGTCACGATACATGGCCCTCAGGCTGTCGCGATACTGCGGCCCGTAGTTGACCGGAATCTCGATGCCCAGCAGCAGCACGCGCGCGCCGGCCTCCCGACTCTGCTCGATGATGCGGCTCAGGTTCTCGCGCGGCGCGGCGATCGGCAGGCCGCGCAGCGCGTCGTTCGCACCCAGCTCGACGACCACCAGGGCCGGCCGGTGGTCGGCCAGCAGCTTCGGCAGCCGCGCCAGTCCACCGGCGGTGGTCTCGCCGCTGATCGACGCGTTGACGACCTCGCGCGATTCGGGAGCGGTCCGCAGGCGCTCGGTCAGCAGGCTGACCCAGCCGGAGGCGGCCGGGATGCCGTAGGCGGCCGACAGCGAATCGCCGAGCACCAGCACCGGCCCCGGCGCGGCCCGCGCCGATGCCGGCCACGGTGCCAGGCCCCACACGAACAAAACGACAACCAGGAAACCTCGCAGCATGACCATCGATTCCGCAACCGTCTTGAGTGCGCAGAAGCTTAGCAAAGCCGTCGACGGGCCCGACGGCCGCCTGACGATCCTCGACGACGTCACCCTGGCGGTCGAGCGCGGCGCCAGCCTGGCGATCGTCGGCGCCTCCGGCTCGGGCAAGACCACGCTGCTCGGCCTGCTGGCCGGCCTCGACCGGCCCACCGCCGGCGCCGTGACGATGGCCGGCCAGCGCCTGGACACGCTCGACGAGGAAGCGCGCGCGCGCCTGCGCCGGCGCCTGGTCGGCTTCGTGTTCCAGTCGTTCCACCTGCTGCCCGCGCTCAGCGCCGAGGAGAACGTCATGCTGCCGCTGGAGCTGGAGGGCCGCGACGACGCCCGCCAGCGCGCCCAGGCGGTCCTCGGCGACGTCGGCCTGGCCAAGCGCCTGCACCACTATCCGCACCAGCTCTCCGGCGGCGAGCAGCAGCGCGTCGCGCTGGCGCGCGCCTTCGTGCACGGACCGGAGCTGCTGTTCGCCGACGAGCCGACCGGCAACCTCGACCAGCGCACCGGCGCGGCGGTCACCGACCTGC
This sequence comes from Dokdonella koreensis DS-123, assembly GCF_001632775.1. NCBI lineage: Bacteria > Pseudomonadati > Pseudomonadota > Gammaproteobacteria > Lysobacterales > Rhodanobacteraceae > Dokdonella > Dokdonella koreensis. The sequence continues at coordinate 567,314 of NZ_CP015249.1, read as the reverse complement.
TGTTCGCTCTGAACCGCGAGCACGCCACCACCCTGGTGCTGGTGACGCACGACCCGAAGCTGGCCGCACGCTGCGCCCGCACCGTCCACATGCGCGACGGGCGCCTGGCGGAGGCGGCTGCATGAAGCCGTTCGCCTTCGCCGCGCGCAGCCTGCGCCGGGAGTTCCGCCACGGCGAGCTGGCCACGCTCGGTGCCGCCCTGGTGCTGGCCGTGGCCGCGCTGGCGGCGGTCGGCACGCTGGCCAGCCGCGTCGAGAGCGCCATCCTCGCCTCCGCTTCCGAGCTGCTCGGTGGCGACCTCGGCGTCGCCGCGCGCCGCGCCGCCGTACCCGAGCCGTTCGTCGAGCAGGCCCGCGCCGATAACCTCGCGACCAACCGCATCGTCGAGTTCTCCAGCGTCGTCTTCGCCGGCGACGCCAGCCAGTTCACCGAGATCCGCGCGGTCGATCCGGCCTTCCCGCTGCGCGGCACGCTGAACGTGCGTGACGCGGACGGCGGCGAGCGCACCGCACCGGCACCGGCGTCCGGCGAGGTCTATGCCGATCGCGCGGTCCTGGTCGGGCTGGGCCGCCGCGTCGGCGAACGGCTGCAGATCGGTGGCCGCGACCTGGCGATCGCCGGCGAGATCGTCAACGCCCCCGGCGGCTCGGTATTCCAGTTCGCGCCGACCGTGCTGATGAGCCTGGCCGACGCCGAGTCGGCCGGACTGCTCGGCCCGGGCAGTCGCGCCAGCTACCGCCTGCTGGTCGCCGGCGATGCCGCTGCGGTCGAACGGTACGCCGGCTGGGCCCGCGCCCACCTGCCGCCGGCAGCGCGGCTGACGACCGTCGAGGACGCCCAGCAGAACCTGCGTACGGCGTTCGAGCGCGGCGAGAGCTTCTTGCGCCTGGCCGCGCTGCTGGCCGCACTGCTGGCCGGCATCGCCGTCGCGCTGGCCGCCCAGCGCTTCGCCCGGCGCAAGACCGAGGAGGTCGCGCTGCTGCGCTGCCTGGGCGCCAGCCGCGGCGAGATCGTGCTGGCGCTGACGCTCGAGCTGGCCCTGCTGGCGATCCCGGCCTGCCTGATCGGCGCGGCACTCGGCCTCGGCCTGCAGCAGGCGGCGTTCGCGTTCGCACGCGAACTGCTGCCGGGCAGCACACCGGCGCTGCCGTGGGGCCCGGCGGCCTCGGCATTCGTGATCGGCCTGGCCGTGCTGTTCGGCTTCGCCCTGCCTCCGCTGCTGCGCCTGCGCGACGTGGAGCCGATGCGCGTGTTCCGGCGCGACCTGGAAACCCGCATCCGTCGCTTCGACGCGCTGTACCTGCTGCCGTTCGCGGTCGGCGCGGTGCTGATCCTGGTCGAGAGCGGCTCGGGCCGGCTGGCCGGCGTGCTCGGCGGCGGCCTGCTCGGCGTCGCCGCGGCGACGCTGGCGGTGACCGTGCTTCTGCTCAAGGCGCTGCGCGTCGGCGGCCGCCGGCTGCCCGGCGCGCTGCGCTTCGGCCTGGCCAACCTCGTGCGCCGGCGTGCGCTGACGCTGATCCAGGTCGGCGCCTTGGCGCTCAGCCTGACCGCGCTGGACCTGCTGGCAGTGGTCGGGCCGTCGCTGCTGGAACGCTGGCGTGCCGACCTGCCGGCCGACACGCCCAACTACTTCGTGCTGAACGTGCAGCCGGACCAGCGCGCGGATTTCCAGACGCGGCTGGCCGGACTCGGTGCGCAGAACCTGAGCCTGCTGCCACTGGCTGCCGGCAAGCTGGTCGCGATCAACGGCAAGCCGCCGCAGGCCGCCGATTTCACCGACGAGCGCGCCGGCAACTGGATCGAGGGCGAGGTGCGCGTGTCCTGGAGCGCCGAGGTGCCGCCGTCCAACCGCATCGTCCAGGGCACCTGGCACGGTGGCGGCGGCGACACGCCGCAGCTGTCGGTCGACCAGAGCTGGTTCGAGATGTTCAAGCTCGCGCTCGGCGACACGATGACCCTGCGCATCGGCGAGCAGGAAATCACCGCCACGGTTTCCAGCGTACGCGAGGTGGACTGGGATTCGTTTCGCGTCAACTTCTTCATGATGCTCGACCCGGCGCACGGCGCGACCCTGCCGCACAGCTTCATCGCCAGCTTCCACCTGCCGCCGGCGCAGACCGGCCTGGCCACGCTGTCGCGCGAGATGCCGAACATCTCGCTGGTGGACATCAATGCGATCCTGGACCGCGTGCGCGACATCATCGAGCGGGTCTCCTCGGCGGTGACCTGGGTGCTCGGCTTCAGCCTGGTCGCCGGCCTGCTGGTGCTGCTGGCCGCACTGGCCGCGACGGCGGACGAGCGGCGCTTCGAGATCGCGCTGCTGCGCACGCTGGGCGCCAACAACGGCCAGCTCAACGCCGCCGTGCTCGGCGAGTTCGCCGCGCTGGGCCTGCTGGCCGGCGTGGTGGCGGCGGCCGGTGCGGCCGCCACCGGCATCGCGCTGGCGCGCACGGTGTTTCGCCTGCCCGACTACTGGCCGCCGCTCGGCACGCTCGGCCTGATCGCGATCGGCTCGACGATCCTGGTCATGCTGGCCGGTCTGGCCGGCACGCGCCGCATCGCGCGCACGCCGCCGGTGACGGTGCTGCGCGGCGCCAGCTGAGCCGCTGCCCACCCGGCCCCGGGTGCTTCCCGGGCCGGGTGGTGCAGGCGCCGTGCTAGACGGCCTCGAGCGGCAGCCGCAGCACGAATTCCGCGCCGCCGCGTTCGCGATTGACCGCGCGGACGCTGCCGCCGTGCTCCTCGGCGATCTTCTTGACCACGGCCAGCCCCAGGCCGGTGCCTTTCTCCTTGCTGGTCGTGTACGGCTCGAACCAGCGCTCGCCGAAGTCCGGCGGCAGCCCGGGCCCGTTGTCCGCCACCGTCAGCTCGACCCAGTCGCCGCCGTCCGCGTGCAGCGTGCGGGTGGCGACCTGGATCTGCGGCTTGATCTCCTCGCCGACCGCCTCGAGCGCGTTCTTGAGCAGGTTGTGCAGGGCCTGGCGCAGACGCACCGCGTCGGCACGCACCAGCGGTTCGCCCTCGGCCAGGTCGCGCGTCAGCGCGATGCGCTGGTCGTTGGCGTAGAGGTCCAGCACCTCGTCCAGCAGCGCGTGCAGCGCGATCGGCCGCGTCGAGAGCTGCTGCGGGCGCGCGTAGTCGCCGAACGCGTTGACCATCGTCTTGAGCGCCTCGACCTGGCTGACGATGGTATGCGTGGCGCGGTCGAGCAGCTCGCTGTCGTCGGCCGGCATGCGTCCCAGGAACCGCCGGCGCAGCCGCTCGGCCGCCAGCTGGATCGGCGTCAGCGGGTTCTTGACCTCGTGCGCCAGCCGGCGCGCGACCTCGCCCCAGGCGGCATCGCGCTCGGCGCGGTTGAGCACGGTGAGGTCGTCGAACACCGCGACGAAGCCGGCATCGCCCGGCAGCGCCGCGCCGCGCAGCATCAGCACGCGGCGGCCGCCGTCGGTCTCGATGACCAGTTCCTCGCGCCATTCGCGCAGGCGCTCGCGCAGATGCCGCGCCAAGGGCTCGATGAATCCGGCCAGTTGCGGCCATTGGCGGCGGATGTCGGCCAGCGAGCGGCCGCTGGCGCGCGACAGGTTGACGCCGAGGATCGTCTCGGCGGCATGGTTGGCGATGCGCAGGCTGCCGTCGCGGTCGAAGCCGAGCACGCCGGCCGACAGCCGCTCGAGCACCGCCTCCAGCCAGCCGCGCTGCTGCTCCGATTCCTGCGCGCTGCTGCGCGCGTGTGCGCCGGCCAGCTCCAGCTCGCGCGTCATCTGCGCGAACGAGCGCACCAGGAAGCCCAGCTCGTCGTTGCTGGCCGGCGGCAGCGGCGTGTCGTAGCGGCCCGCACCGACCGCACGCGTGGCGGCGACCAGGCGGCCGACCGGCGCCACCAGGCGGCGTGCCACGCCGAAGGCCGCCAGCACCGCGAACAGCACCGACAGCAGCAGCACGAAGCTCAGGATCAGGGCGAACGTCAGCTTCAGCGAGCCGCGCAGGAACTTCAGCTGCTGGTACTGGAACGTGGCGGTCTCCACGCTGCGGGTCAGCGGCTGCAGCCGGTCGGGCAGCGCGAACAGCGCCTGCAGCAGCCGCTCGCCGCCGGGCCGCGTGCCGCCGACGCGCAGCACCACGCGCAGCGCCAGCAGGTCGCCGAGCGGCTCGGACGCCGCGTAGCGGCCCTCGGCCGACAGCCGCAGCAGCAGGGCCGCGTCCGGCAACGGCGGATCGAGGAAGCGCGGATCGGAACTGGCGGTCGCCAGGATGCGGCGATCGCCGCCGAAGACGGTCAGCTCGAGCGCGTCGAGCCGGTCGATGGCGTTATCGACGGCCGTCTGCAGGTCCCCTTCGGGCATGCCCTCCAGATCGCGCGCGACCAGGCCGGTATCGAGCTCGGCCGTCTGCAGCCGCTCCTCGACGACGATGCGCGCGATCTCCAGCGCGTCGTCCAGCGAACGCTCCAGCGGCAGGTTGAACCAGGTGTCGACGGTCGCATTGAGGAAGCGCAACGCGAAGCCGTAGACGACCACCACCGGCGGCACCGCCAGCAGCACCAGCATGATCAGCAGGCGCCGCGCCAGCCGCGCGCCCGGCGCGTCGCGCGCCAGGTCCGCGCGCAACCGCCACAGCCGGTGGCCGATGGCCACCGTCAGCACGACCAGGGCCAGCAGCGCGCCGCCGAGTACCCACGGATACTGGCGCGCCAGCGCCGCGTTGCCGCCGGTGGCCTCCTCGGCCAGCTTCAGCGAGCCGAGCAGCAGCGCCAGCACCGCGACGGCCGGCAACAGGCGGCGCCAGAAGAACGTCAGCCCGCGTCGGTAGTCCATGCGTACTCCGGTGAACGCAGGTGCCAGGCCGGCTCGAACAGCGCCGGCAGCCGCAGCGGCCCGGGCAGGGCCGAGCGCTCCAGGCCGATGCGCACGCGCAGTTCCGGGCCGGTCAGGCGCGAGCCGTCCCGCCCCAGCGGCAGGTGCAGCGCGCGCAGGCCGTCGAGCAGGGCGGCCGATGCGGCATAGCTGCGCAGTACGCGGCCGCTGTCCGGGTCGCGCACCAGGTAGCGGCGCGACAGCGGGAAGTAGCGCAGTTCCACGCGCCGGAGCAAGGCCGCCTGCGGCGACTTCAGCTCCACCTTGAGCGTCAGCGGAATGCCGCGGTCGAGGGCGTCGCTCATCGGGCCGCTGAGCCGGCAGTCGAGCGCCAGTTCCAGCATCGCGCCGTCCACGGTGGCCTGCACGCGCGCACCGCGCACGGCCAGCTCCCCGGGCGTCTGCTCGTCGAGCAGCGTGCAGCCTGCCAGCAGCAGCGCCAGCAGTCCCGCGCTAACGATGTTTCTCGACCGCCGCATAGAAGAAACCGTCCATGCCGTCCGCCCCCGGCAGGTTCTGCCGCCCCACGCCGGCAGCGACGCCGAAGCGTTCCGGGACCGGCAGTGCCTTCGCATTGTCGTGGCGGTCCAGGAATTGCGCCAGTACGGTTTCGTTCTCGGCGCGCAGCATCGAGCAGGTTGCGTAGACCAGGCGCCCGCCGGGCGCCAGCAACGGCCACAGCGCCTCGAGCAGTCCGAGCTGGATCGCCGTCAGCGGTGCGACGTCGGCCGCCCGCCGGTGCAGCTTGATGTCCGGCTGGCGGCGGACGATGCCGGTCGCCGAGCACGGCGCGTCGACCAGGATGCGGTCGAACGCCTGGCCGTCCCACCACGCCGCGGGCGTGGTGGCGTCGCCGGCGCGCACGGTGGCCGCCAGCCCGAGCCGCGCCAGGTTGTCCGCGATCCGCGGCAGGCGCGCCGGATCGCGGTCCAGCGCGAGCAGGTCGACGGTGGCGCGCTCGAGCACGTGTGCGGCCTTGCCGCCCGGTGCGGCGCAGGCATCGAGCACGCGCAGGCCGTCGCGCAGGTCGAGCAGATCGGCCACCCGCTGTGCGGCGCCGTCCTGCACCGAGAACAGGCCCTCGGCGTAGCCGGGCAGCCGCGTCACGTCCTGGCTCTGGTCCAGCAGCAGGCTCTCGGCGAGGTCCGCCTGCCGCTCGGCGGCGATGCCGGCCTCGGCAAGACGCGCCAGCAGCGCAGCGGGCTCGACGCGTCGGCGGTTGGCGCGCAGCGTCAGCGGCGCCTGCCGGTTGTTGGCGGCGAGGATCGCCTCGGCCTGGTCCGGCCAGTCACGCCCGATCGCGTCGATCAGCCAGCGCGGATGCGCATGGCGCGTCACCGGATCGCGATCGAGCCGGGCCTCGATCGCCGCACGCTCGCGCAGGAAGCGTCGCAGCAGGGCATTGACCAGCCCGGCATGGCGCGGCTGCCCGAGCACGCGGGCGGCATCGACGCAGGCGGCGACCACGGCATAGGCCGGCAGCGCCAGCACCGCCAGTTGGACCACCCCGAGCACCAGCAGCGCGCGCAGCTCGCGTGCCCTGGCCGGCAGCGGCTTCTCGAGCATCGTGCCGACGGCGGCATCCCAGCGCAGCCAGCCGCGGGACGCCTCGAACAGCAGCGCGGCCAGCAGCGCGCGATCGCGCGGGTCGGCGACCCGCGCAGCCGTCGCGGCCAGCTCGACCCGCAATGAGGCACCGTCCAGCGCGACCCGCGCCAGGGCCCGCGCCGCCTCCGCGCGCAACGCGGCGCCGGCGCTCACGCCGGCGGGCTCGCAGCGGATTTCAATTCGGGGCGCGCGTTGAGGTAGTCGCGCACCGTGATGCGGCGGCCGCCGGCGCGCTGGACGTCCAGGATGCGCAGCGTGCCCTCGCCGCAGGCGATGTCCAGGCCGTCGGCAGCGGCCGCCAGCACCTGGCCCGGCACGGCATCCGCCCGGCCGGGCCGCGCCTGCGCCGACCAGATGCGCAGCCGTTCGCCGCCGATCTCGGCCTCGGCGACCGGCCAGGGATCGAAGGCGCGCACGGTACGTTCCAGTTCGATGGCCGGCCGCTGCCAGTCCAGGCGCGCCTCGGCCTTGTCGAGCTTGTGGGCATAGGTCACGCCGTCCTCGGGCTGCGCGGTGGCCACCAGCGCCGGGCCGGCGCCCAGACGCGCCAGGCCCGCGGCGAGGAGCTCGGCCCCGAGCGCCGCCAGCCGGTCGTGCAGGCTGCCGCCGGTGTCGTCCGCGGCGATCGGCGTGCGCCGCTCGAGCAGGACCGGTCCGGTATCCAGTCCCGCCTCCATCTGCATCAGGCCCACGCCGGTCTCGCGGTCGCCGGCCAGGAGGGCGCGTTGGATCGGTGCGGCACCACGCCAGCGCGGCAGCAGCGAGGCGTGCACGTTCCAGCAGCCCAGGCGCGGCAGCGCCAGCACCTTGCGCGGCAGGATCAGGCCGTAGGCGACCACCACCAGCAGGTCCGGCCGCAGCGCGGCGAGGCGCGCCTGCGCCTCCGGGTCACGCAGGGTCTCGGGCTGCAGCACGGGAATGCCGGCCGCCGCGGCGGCCCGCTTGACCGGACTGGCGGCGAGCTGGCGGCCGCGGCCGGACGGGCGGTCCGGCTGGGTGTAGACGGCGACGACATCCCCGTCGCTGCGCAGGCAGGCCTGGAGGCAGGGAACGGCGAAATCCGGTGTTCCGGCGAACACCAGGCGCAGACGGTCGGCCATGGACGGGCCTAGGCGCTGGCGACAGCGGCCGGCGCGGCCGTGTGGCGCCGCTGCTTCTCGAGCTTCTTGCGCACCAGCTCGCGCTTGAGCGGCGAGAGGTAGTCGACGAACAGCTTGCCGGCCAGGTGATCCATCTCGTGCTGGATGCAGACGGCGAGCAGGCCGTCGGCCTCGATCTCCAGCGCGCCGCCGTCGACGTCCTGCGCCTCGACGCGGACGCGGTCCGCGCGATCGACGTCGGCATAGATGCCGGGCACCGACAGGCAGCCCTCCTGGTAGGTCTGGCTGCCTTCGCGCGCGACGATGCGCGGATTGATCAGGACCAGCGGCTGGTCCTTGGTGTCGGAGATGTCGATGACCAGCAGCTGCCGGTGGACGTCGACCTGGGTCGCGGCCAGCCCGATGCCCGGTGCGGCGTACATCGTCTCGAACATGTCCGCGACCAGACGCTTGAGGGCCGGGCCGAACTCCGTCACCGGCTGGGCACGGGTGCGCAACCGCGGGTCGGGAAATTCGAGGATCGTCAGCAGGCTCATACGCGTTGGGTGCTCCGATTCGGGCATATGCGGGCGAAAACGCCGGTCCGCAAGGGTGCGAACGGATCGGGAACGGCCGGATAGCCGCATTTTGCCGGCTTTGCGCGCGATCGCAAACCCCGTTTCGATTTCGGGAACCTCGTCAATTCTCCACCCTGAACAATTGGGCTACACTCGCGCCGCCATTGGGGAATCAGGTAATTGGCCGCCATGCTTAAAAAACTACTTCCGGTTGCGGCTGGATTGCTGGTCGCATTCGCCGCCTATGCCGCGACCGTGGAGCTGGCCGACCAGCACCCGGCTCGCTATACGGTCAAGAAAGGCGACACGCTCTGGGACATTTCCGCGCGTTTCCTGAAGAAGCCCTGGCTCTGGCCGGAAATCTGGCAGGTCAATCCGCAGGTCCGCAATCCGCACCTGATCTATCCCGGCGACGAGCTGGTCCTGGGTATCGGCTCGGGCGGCCCGGCGCTGTCCTCGATCCGTGCGCGCGCCACGCCGCTGGACCAGGCGATTCCGCCGATCCCGCTGTCGGACCTCAAGCAGTTCCTGACCCATACCCGCATCCTCAGCGACGAACAGCTGCGCAACGCGCCGCACGTCGTCGGCATCGAGGAGGATCGCCTGCGCGGCACCAGCGGCCAGTTGGTCTACGTCCGCGGCCTGGACGCCCAGCCGGGCCAGAAGCTGGCGCTGGTACGCCCGATCGGCCGCTACTACGACACGCCGCCGGACGTGAAGGGCGATCCGCAGGTGCTCAACCGCCAGGAGCGCGACACCCGCGACGGGCGCCGCGCCCTGCTCTGGCGTGACGGCCCGCACCAGATCTCGCTGAAGGGCCGCGTGCGCTTCCTCGGCTACGAGGTGCTCGACTACGCCACGGTCGAAGTCACGCGCGCCGGCGACCCGGCCTCGGTCCTGGTCGGCGAGGCCGATTTCGAGGTCCGCCCCGGCGACTTCGTGCTGCCGTTCGAGGACCGCCCCTACGACGACGAGTACGTCCCGCATCCGCCGGGCGAGGTCCCGGACGGCATGCGCGTCGTCGCGTTCACCGATGCCCTCAACGCGGTCGGCCCCAAGCAGGTCGTCGCGCTGTCGCGCGGCGCCGAGAACGGCGTCGAGAACGGCCAGGTCTACTCGATCTACCACAGCGGCGAGACGGTGACCGACCGCACCGACTACCCCGACCGCAGCACGCGCAGGTTCTTCAATCCGAAGGACGCCAAGGTGCAGCTGCCGCCGGAGTTCGTCGGCCACGTGCTGGTGTTCCGGACGTTCGACCAGGTCAGCTACGGCCTGGTCATGGATACGGTCAAGCCGATCCGGCTGGGCGACTGGCTGCACGATCCGGATTCGACCCCCTAGCCGGTTCCGGCCCGCCGGGCGCCTCGCCGCCCGGCGGCGCACCCTGCACGACCTTCGCAACCGGGCAGCGCGTCGCGCTTCGTGCGACGGGCGTTTCGTAGACTGCCCGGCATGGACGCGAACACCGTCGATACGGAAGCCTGGCTGACCCTGGTGCGCGCACCGGGCCTCGGTGCGGCGCGCCTGCGACGGCTGCTGGACCGGCACGGCCGCGTGGCCGATGCCCTGGAGGCGGTCCGGCGCGGCGGCGAGGACATCGGCGAGGCGGCCTGCGCCTGGGCACGCGCCCCCGATGCGGCGGCGATCGCGGCCGACCGCGCCTGGCTGGCCGCTCCCCAGCATCACCTGCTCGTCGCCGACGACGAGGACTTCCCGCCGCTGCTGCGCGACATCCCCGGTGCGCCGATCGCGCTGTTCGTGGTCGGCGAGCCGACACGGCTGTGGATGCCGCAGGTGGCCGTCGTCGGCAGCCGCAACGCCAGCGCCGGCGGACTGGCCACCGCCCGCAGCTTCGCCCGGGCACTGGCCGGGGCCGGCTTCACCGTCACCAGCGGCCTGGCCGAGGGCATCGACGGTGCCGCGCACGCCGCCGCGCTCGACGCCGGGGGCTGCACGATCGCGGTGCTCGGCACCGGCCCGGACCGCCTGTATCCGCGCCAGCACCGCGAACTGGCGGGCCGCATCGCCGCCGCGGGCGTCCTGGTGACCGAGTTCCCGCCGGGCACCACCGGCCGGCCGGAGCACTTCCCGCGCCGCAACCGCATCATCGCCGGCCTGTCGCTGGGCACCCTGGTGGTGGAGGCCGGCATCAAGTCCGGCTCGCTGATCACTGCCCGCTACGCGATGGAGCAAGGCCGCGAGGTGTTCGCGATTCCCGGGTCGATCCACAATCCGCTCGCGCGCGGTTGCCACCAGCTGATCCGCGACGGCGCCAAGCTGACCGAGACGGTCGAGGAGCTGATCGGCGAGCTGGCGCCACTGGCCGGCGAGCTGGGCGACCGCCTGCGCGGGCGCCTGGCCGCTGCCTCGCTGGCGGCGCCGCCGGCTGCGCCGGCCCCGGCCGGCCGGCGCAGCGACCCGGACTATCACAACCTGCTCGGCGCCCTCGGCCATGACCCGGTCACGATCGACGAACTGGCCCTGCGCACCGGCCTGCCGGTGCCGGCGCTGTCCTCGATGCTGCTGGTGCTGGAACTGGAAGGCGAGGTGGATGCCGGCTCCGGCGGCGTCTATTCGCGGCAGATGCCGCCCTAGAACCGCGAAGCATGCCGCATCTTATTGAAGAAACTCACATTTTAACCGTCCGGTCGAAGCCTCGGGCTTGACAGTCCGGAGCCGGCGTGTTTCCACTGAATAGAGAGAGCGGTCCCTGCCGGACCGCAGCCCTCCCCCGACAATCGCTTCCGCACGGTCCGGATACCGCGCGGTTACGCCGCGCCAGGACGGCGCGACAGGACACTACATGGCCAAGAACCTGCTCATCGTCGAGTCGCCCGCCAAGGCCAAGACGATCAACAAATACCTCGGCAAGGACTTCGAGGTTCTCGCTTCCTACGGACACGTGCGCGACCTGGTGCCGAAGGAGGGTGCCGTCGATCCCGACCAGCAGTTCCGGATGAACTACGAGCTGATCGACAAGAACGAAAAGCACGTCGCCGCGATCGCCAAGGCCGCCGCCAAGGCCGACTCGCTCTACCTGGCGACCGACTTGGATCGCGAAGGCGAGGCGATCTCCTGGCACATCGCCGAGATCCTCAAGCAGCGCAACCTGCTCGACGGCAAGACGCTGCACCGGGTGGTGTTCTCGGAGATCACGCCGCGGGCGATCAAGGAGGCCGTCGCCAACCCGCGCCGGCTGTCGATGGACCTGGTCAACGCGCAGCAGGCGCGGCGCGCCCTGGACTACCTCGTCGGCTTCAACCTGTCGCCGGTGCTGTGGCGCAAGGTGCAGCGCGGCCTGTCGGCCGGCCGCGTGCAGTCCCCGGCGCTGCGCATGATCGCCGAGCGCGAGGAGGAGATCGAAGCCTTCAAGGCGCGCGAGTACTGGTCGATCGAGGCCGAGTGCGCGCATCCGGACCAGGCCTTCAAGGCACGCCTGCTGACCCTGCGGGGCAAGAAGTTCGAGCAGTTCGACCTGACCAACGAGACCGATGCCCAGGCCGCGCGCAGCGCGCTGGAGCGCTCGGCCCAGGGTCGGCTGGTGGTCGCCAACGTCGAGTCCAAGGAACGCAAGCGCCGTCCGTCGCCGCCGTTCACGACCTCGACGCTGCAGCAGGAGGCCGCGCGCAAGCTCGGCTTCACCACCAGCCGCACGATGCGCCTGGCGCAGCAGCTGTACGAAGGCGTCGCGCTGGGCGACGAGGGCGTGGTCGGCCTGATCACCTACATGCGTACCGACGCGGTGTCGCTGTCGGCCGACGCGATCACCGAGCTGCGCGAGGTGATCGGCCGCGACTACGGCGCACGCGCACTGCCCGAGCAGCCGCACGTCTACCGCAACAAGTCCAAGAACGCGCAGGAAGCGCACGAGGCGATCCGGCCGACCTCGGCCTCGCATCGCCCCAAGGACGTGGCGCAGTACCTCAGCGACGAGCAGCGCAAGCTCTACGAGCTGATCTGGAAGCGCGCGCTCGCCAGCCAGATGCAGCACGCGACGCTGAACACCGTCAGCGTCGACCTCGACGCCGGCGGCGAGTCGATGTTCCGCGCCAGCGGCACGACCGTGGTCGACCCGGGCTTCCTCGCGGTCTACGAGGAAGGCCGCGACCAGAAGAACGCCGAGGACGAGGACGAGGGCCGCAAGCTGCCGAAGATGACGATCGGCGAAGCGGTGCCGCTGGCCGCCATCACCACCGACCAGCACTTCACCGAGCCGCCGCCGCGCTACTCGGAAGCCTCGCTGGTCAAGGCGCTGGAGGAATACGGCATCGGCCGCCCGTCGACCTACGCCAGCATCATCCAGGTGCTGCAGAACCGCGAGTACGTGATCCTCGAAAGCCGGCGCTTCCGGCCGACCGACGTCGGCCGCGCCGTCGCCAAGTTCCTGTCCGGCCATTTCACCCAGTACGTCGACTACGACTTCACCGCGCGCCTCGAGGACGAGCTCGACGCGGTCAGCCGCGGCGAGGAGGACTGGGTGCCGCTGCTGGAGAAGTTCTGGAAGCCGTTCAAGGCCCAGGTCGACGACAAGAACGAGAGCGTCGATCGCTCCGAAGCCACCGGCGCGCGCGAGCTGGGCACCGATCCGGTCAGCGGCAAGCCGGTCCAGGTGCGCCTGGGCCGCTACGGGCCGTTCGCGCAGATCGGCACCAAGGACGACGCCGACAAGCCCAAGTTCGCGTCGCTGCGGACCGGCCAGAGCATGCATACGATCACGCTGGCCGAGGCGCTGGAGCTGTTCAAGCTGCCGCGCGTGCTCGGCACTGCCGAGGACGGCGAGGACATCACCGTCGGCGTCGGCCGCTTCGGTCCGTTCGTCAAGCACGGATCGCTCTACGCCTCGCTGAAGAAGGAGGACGATCCGTACACGATCGACCTCGAACACGCCAAGATGCTGATCCGCGAGAAGCTCGAGGCGGCGGCCAACCGCATCATCCGGGACTTCGGCAACGGCATCCAGGTGCTCAACGGCCGCTACGGCCCGTACATCACCGACGGCGCCAAGAACGCGCGCATCCCCAAGGATCGCGAGCCCGCCTCGCTGACGCTGGCCGAATGCAGCGAGCTGCTGGCGGCGGCGCCGGACCGGCCCAAGCGGGGCGGCCGCTTCGGCAAGGCAGCCAAGAAGGCCGAACCGAAGAAGGTCGAGCCGAAGCCCGAAGCACCGGCCAAGGCCGCGGTGAAGAAGGCAGCGGCGAAGAAGGCGCCCGCCAAGAAGACCGCGGCCAAGAAGGCGGCCAAGAAAACCACCGCCAAGAAGGCACCGGCCAAGAAGGCCGCTGCCAAGAAGGTACCGGCCGGCTGAAGCCGGCCCCACCGGTCGTCGGATCGACGTCGTGGACGCCGCTGTCGAGCAGGCCGTTGCCGCGTTGCGCGGCGGCGGCCTCGTCGCCTACCCGACCGAGGCGGTCTACGGCCTCGGCTGCGATCCGCGCGACCGCGACGCCTGCGCCCGGCTGTTCGCGCTCAAGCGCCGGCCGGCAACGCAGGGGGTACTGTTGATCGGCGCCGATCTCGACCAGGTCATGGCCTACGCCGACCTCGCCGCGGTCCCCGTCGACGCGATGGCCCGCGCGCAGGCGACCTGGCCCGGTCCGTACACCTGGGTGTTCCCCGCCGGCCCGGCGGCACCGGCCTGGATCCGCGGCGCACACGCGGGCATCGCCCTGCGGGTCACCGCCCACCCGATCGCCGCGCACCTGTGCCGGCGCTTCGGCGCAGCACTGGTCTCGACCAGCGCCAACCGCCACGGCCAGGCACCGGCCCGCAGCGCCGCCGAGGTCCGGGCGGCGTTCGGCACCGCGCTGCAGGCGATCGTCGACGGCCCGCTCGGAGGACGCGACCAGCCGACCGAGATCCGCGACGTGCTCAGCGGCGCCCTGGTACGCGGCTGACGCCGCTCACCCCGGCCGCAGGAAGCCCAGGTCCGACTGGCCGAAGGCCTGCAGGTTCGGGAACAGCAACGGCAGGCTGGCGGCATCGACGCCGAACCAGCGCGCCAGCGTCGCACCGTACTGATCGACCGCCACGCGCGGGATCAGGTTGCCGTCGCCGGCGAAATCGGCACTGCCCAGAGCCAGGTCCGGGATGTTCCCGAAGACCCGCCGGCCTTCCACCGCGCCACCGAGCACGAACAGGTGATTGCCCCAGCTGTGATCGGAGCCGTCGCCGTTGCTGGTCAACGAGCGCCCGAATTCCGATGCGGCGAACGTGGTGACGCGATCGGCCACCCTGAGGTCCACCGTGGCCTGGTAGAACGCGTGCAACGCGCGCGACAGTCCGGCCAGCAGCTGCGGCTGGTCGGTCATCTGCAGGTCGTGCGTGTCGAATCCGCCGAGCGCGCAGAAGAAGATCTGGCGGCGATGCCCCAGCGCCTCGCGCACGGCGATCAGCTCCGCCGCACGCCGCAGCTGGCTGCCCAGCGCATAGGCGAAGCCGTCGGCCGCCGGCGCGCCGATCGCGGGCGGCCCCGGAAACACCGTCGCCAGCGGTGGAGCGGCCGCCAGTACGGCCTGCAGGGTGCGGTAGTCGTCGATCGCCCCCTTGATCGTGCGCCGGTAGGTGTCGGCCAGCAGGTTGACCTGGGGCTGCGCCAGGAACGCCTCGAACGCGGCTGCCGCGGCCGGATCGCGGTCGTTCTCGACGGCCCGGATCGGGCCGGTGTCGACCGTCAGCGGCTGGGTCGTGCGGCCGACCTGGAACGGGTTGGATCCGGCCAGCGACAGGTTCATCGCCAGCGTCGCCCCGGGGTTGTGTCCGGCATGGACCAGGTCGGCCAGGCGCCCGCCCCAGCCGCTCGCCGGTGTCGACTCGACCGGCGAGCGCACTTCCAGGTTCTGCCAGAAGTCCTGCTGGTCGTTGTGCGAGAACAACTGCGGTGGGAGCCGGGCGCTGCCCTGGTCGTAGGCCTGGCGGCTGACCGGTTCGAGCAGCGCGCCGACGCTGCCGACCAGCGCCAGCGCGCGGGTCTCGAACAGCTGGGCCAGCTCCGGTACCGCCGGATGCAACCCGAGCGCGTGAGGTGCGCCGGACAGCGGCGAGATCGGCAGCAGCTGCTGCTGCGGGATCGTCAGGCCGCGCCGGCGGTGCGCATAGACCGCGTACTCGGCATTGCTGCGCGGCACGAGCAGGTTGTGGCCGTCGTTGCCGCCGAGCAGGAACACGCACACCAGCGCCTTGTAGTCGGCACCACGATCGGCCTGCTGCGCCCACGCCGCATTCAGCAGCGAAAGGCTGGCCGGGACCGCGAAGAATCCGCTGCCGCCCGCCAGCGCGGCCAGGCTGCGCCGCAGGAACCGCCGGCGGCCCGGCACGGTGCGATCGAACGTCATGGCGAACTCCCGGCGAACGGAAACGGCGAACGGCGGAGGCCGGCGGCGCGGCGGCGAATCGCGCAGGACCGGTGTCTCGTGCAGACCGGGCGCGCCATCAGCGCTGCACCGCGTATTCGGGTGAGGTGGCGATCAGGTAGATCGCGTTCTGCACGCGCTGCAGCGTGTCGGCCGGCGCGATCGCCTGCAGCCGGCCGAGGATGCGGTCGCGCAGCGGGGCGGACATCGTTCCGCCGAGCAGGAGTTCGTCGAGGCGGCTCACCAGTTGCTCGACCGCGCCAGGCGGCGCCGGGCCGCCACCCGCCGGCGGCGCGATCAGCTGTTCCCAGCGGTCGAGCTGGATCAGCCGCACGCGGTCGTCGAACTGGTCCATCGGCCCGCCGCGGTAGCCCCAGAAGATCCGCCCGCCGAGGTCGTTGGTCACCGCGATGGCGAAATTGGCGGTGACGATCTGCATTTCCGGCGCCACCAGCCCGGCATTCGCCAGCGGACCGGCCGGCGCGTGCCCCGGCGAGAAGAAATTGAAGACCGACGGCGAGAACAGCGGCGACTGGTTGTAGCGCAGGTGGATGTCCAGGTCGTCGAGCATCAGGGCGTCGTCCTCCCACATCACGTCCAGGGCGCGCCACAGCTGCGCCAGCCGCAGCAGCGGCTCACGCACCTTGCCGAAGGTCTGCGGCGCCAGCCGGTGGCCCTGGCGGGCCTCGACGTCGAGCAGGATCGCCTGCACGACGGCGCGCAGGTCGCCGCGCGCGCCGGCGCCGTTGTCGGCGAACACCGCCGCGATGCGCCCGACGTAGCCCGGCGAGGGATTGCTGGTCACCAGCCGCTGGATCAACTGGCGGGCGATGAACGGAGCGACGTTCGGGTGGTTCGCCAGGGCGTCGAGCGCGTCGCCGAGATCGGTCCGCGCGCCACGCCCGCCCGGCAGCACGATGCCGTCGAACAGCCGCTTCTCGTCGCGGTCGTGATAGGCCTCGTACGGCACCATCGCGTGCTCGGTGCTGCAGGTGAAGTTCTCCTGCACGAACGGATCGGGCGGGCACTGCTGGCCGGCCGCGCAATGGCAGGCCCAACCGGTGAACACGCGCGCCATCGCGCGCACCACGGCCACGTCGTAGGTCGGTACCGTCCGCCCGTCCACGAGGACCGGCGAACCGTCCGGATACAGCCGGACCAGTCCGATCGAGAACAGCTGCATCACCTCGCGCGCGAAGTTCTCGTCGGCCTGGATGTTGTTGGCCGGGTCGGGCCTGCGGTTGCGGTACATGCTGAGGTAGCGGCCCATCGCCGGGCTCAGCGTCACGTCCTCCAGCAGCCGGCGGTAGCTGCCGAGCGCGTTGCGCAGCAGGATGTCGTGGTACGCGCCGAGTACAAGGCCGTCGTTGCCGAGGCCGGCGCCGCGCTCGGAGACGACGAAGATCTCGCTCAGCGCGAACGCGACCCGCTGGCGCAGGTCGTCGGGCGCGGCCAGGACCTGAACGAACCAAGCCTGGCGGAACAGATGGAACGGTAGCGGCTGCAGCGGATCGGCGGTACCGGCCGCCTGGCGCATGTAGGGCAGCACGAATCCGGGTGGCCGCGCCGACTGGGCGTCGAACCAGGCGCCATAGCCGCCGGCCATCAGGGCGTCGATCTGCGCCGACGCGCCGCCGAAGCTCGCCTGCGCCAGGAAACGGCTGGCATCGGCGCGGCTGGCCGGCAGGTCGCCCGGCACCTCGAACCCGTTGCGGAAGATCACGTCGGCGGCACCGGCCGCCGCCGGACCCGCGCCGAACAGGACCATCGCCCCGACCACGATCGCCATGACGTTCATGAACCGCCCCCTGTGTCCCTGCCTCAGCAGGACGCAAAACGCGGGCGGTTCCTATCACGGCCGACGGCCACAGGTGAAAAATACGAGGCCGGAAAATAAAATGCCCCGAGGGCCAGGGGGAGCCCTCGGGGCGGGAAGACCGGACTTGGGGAGAATCCGGGCTTCACAGGATCCACCCAGGGAGGAGGGGATCCGGGGGCGCCGTTGCGTGCACCCGGAAACTACGACAGAACCGAACGCGAAAAAGTTGCGGCGGCCGCCGGGCGGATTTACCGCGCATTCAGGCTGGCGGCACACCCGCTGCGCCGGCGCCTCTTCCCCGCCGGCAGGCCGGCGGCGAGAATGCGCCGATGCCCACCAAGAAGCCGTCCGTCCTCTACCGCGTCACCTTCCTGTCGCAGGGCAAGAGCTACGAACTCTACGCCCGGCGCGTCGCCTCCAGCGCGCTCTGGGGCTTCACCGAGGTCGCCGACCTGGTCTTCGAGCCGCAGGGCGAGGGGCTGGTGGTCGACCCGACCGAGGAACGGCTGCGCGAGGAGTTCGGCAACACCCGCGTGCTGCACCTGCCGATCCAGTCGATCCAGCGCATCGAGGAAGTCGACCGCCGGCGCGCACCGGCGATCCGCGATGCCGGCAACGGCGAGAAGGTCATGCCGTTCCCGCTGCCGCCCCGCCCGGGCCAGCCCTGACGGCCCCGCCTCAGCTCTTCGTTTCCGGCGACACCGCCGGCCGCCGCTGCAGCGCCAGCCCCTTGAGGACGTTCAGCGCCTCGTTGAGCGCATAGTCGGCCTGGACCTGGTCGTCCTGCTCGACCGCCAGCGGCTCGGTGCCTTCATCGGCGCCCTGCAGGTGGTTGCGCAGGTCGCGCTCGCGGAGCATCGGCGTCGGCGGCGCGTCGCGCCGGGTCAGGGCCAGGTCCGAGAGCGCGATGTCCGGCGCGATGCCCTGGGCCTGGATCGAGACGCCGCTCGGCGTGTAGTAGCGCGCCGTGGTCAGCTTGATCGCGTGCTCGGCGTCGAGCGGCAGGATCGTCTGCACCGACCCCTTGCCGAACGTGCGCCGCCCCATCAGCAGCGCCCGGTGGTTGTCCTTGAGCGCACCGGCGACGATCTCGGCGGCCGAGGCCGAGCCGTTGTCGACCAGCACCACCAGCGGCGCGCCGCCGAGCTGGTCGCCCGGCGTGGCGCTGAAGGAGAGTTCGGCCTCCTTGATACGGCCGCGGGTGGTGACGACGACACCGGCATCGAGGAAGGCATCGCTGACGTCGACCGCCGCGGACACCAGGCCGCCGGGATTGCTGCGCAGGTCCAGGATCGCGCCCTTGAGCGGCGCCTTGTTCTCGGCCTGCAGGCGGTCCAGGCGCTTGCGCAGGTCGTTGCCGGTCTCGGCCTGGAACTGGCTGATGCGCAGGTAGGCATAGCCGGGTTCGAGCATGCGGCCCTTCACGCTGGCGACGCGGATCACCTCGCGCTTGAGCGTGACGTCGATCGGAACCGTGTGGCCCTCGTGCAGGATGCTCAGCGTGATCTCGCTGCCGGGCTTGCCGCGCAGCCGCTCGATCGCGCCGCCCAGGTCGTCCGGCGGCAACGGCTTGCCGTCGATGCGCACGATCGTGTCGCCGGCCTTGATCCCGGCGCGCTCGGCCGGCGTGTCGTCGATCGGCGCGATCACGCGCAGGACGCCGTCCATCGGCACCACCTCGATGCCGAGGCCGGCGTAGCTGCCGGTCGTGTCTTCGGTCAGCTCCTGGATCTGCGGGCCGTCGAGGTACTCGCTGTGCGGGTCGAGGTCGGCCAGCAGGCCGCGGATCGCCGCCTGCATCAGGCGCTGGTCGGAGACGTCCTCGACGTAGCCCTGCTTGACCAGGCTGAACACCGCCGTGAACGTGCGGATGTCCTCGAGGCTGACGGCGCTCTTCGGCGCGGCGGGCGCGGCGGCGGGTGCCGCCGCAGGCGCGGGCGCGGCGGCCGGCTCCTCGGCGTGAACGGTCGGCACGACGGCGGCGAGACCGGCGACGAAAAGCAGGGACGGCAGACGCATGCGGCGATCCTCGATCGATGGCAGGGCACGATGGTAGCGCGTCCGGCCTCCACGGCCGGCGGTCCGCGCAACGACGCGCATCCGGTTCATCGACCGCGCGAGGGCCCGGCAAGTTCGCCGTGCCGCCGCCGCGTCACCGCCGCAGCCAGGCGCGCGGATCGACCGGCTTGCCCTTGTGGCGCAGCTCGAAGTACAGGCTGCCGACAGCCTGGCCGCCGCTGACGCCGCTGCGCGCGACCACCTCGCCGGGCGCCACCCAGTCGCCGACCTCCTTGAGCAGCGCCTCGTTGTAGCCGTAGAGGCTGAGGTAGTCGTCGCCGTGGTCGACGATCAGCAGCAGGCCGTAGCCCTTGAACCAGTCGGCGAAGACGATGCGGCCATGGGCGACCGCCCGCACCGGCGTGGCGGCCTGGGCGGCGATGCGCCAGCCGGCGCTGGCCCGCCCCGATTCGTCGGTCGCGCCGAAGCCGGTCAGCACCTGCCCCTGCACCGGCCACGCCAACCGGCCGCGCAGGCCGGCGAAGGCCTCGGCGGCGCCGAGCTGGCGCGGGATGTCGGCGAACACGTCGCGCAGCTTCTCGATCAACCCGAGCACGGCGTTCTCGTCCTTGCCGAGCGCGGCAAGGCGGGCGGCCTGCGTCGTCAGCGTCGTCTCGAAGCCGGCCAGCAGCTGGGTGCGCGCCGTGCGCTCGCCGGCCAGCCGCTGGCTCTCGGCCTCCTGCGCGGCCCGCGTCGCGTCGAGTTCCGCGCTGCGCGCCTCGATCGCCTGCTGCACCTCGGCCAGCGCGGCCAGGTCGTCCATCAGGCCGTCGATCCGCTCGACGCGCGCCTTCTGGAAATAGCGGTGATAGGCCAGCACGCGGGCGATGCCGGCCACGTCGTCCTGCTGCAGCAGCAGCTTGAGTTCCTCGTGGCGGCCGAGCGCATAGGCCGACCGCAGCAGGGCGGCGAGCGCCTCGCGCTGGCGCCGCAGTGCGCCGGTCAGCTCGCTGCGGCGCTGCTCGAGCGCGGCCAGCTCGCGCTCCTGTCCGGCCTGGCGCGCCTGGATCGCGACCAGCTCGCGCGCCACGGCGGCGATCGCCAGCTCCTGCTCGCGCAGCGCCCGCGTGGCCTCGTCGCGCTCGCCGCGCGTGGCGCGCTGCTCGGCGGTGAGCGCCTGGATCTCGGTGCGGATCCGGTCGAGCTGCCGGCGCGCCTCGGCTTCCTGCGCCGCCCGCTCGGCCGGCGTCTCCTGCGCCAGTGCCAGCGCACTGGCGAGCAGCGCCAGCAGCACCGGCGCCCAGCGCATCAACCGGTGAACTCGACCAGGCTGTGCCCGGTCATCTGCGGCGGCTGCGGCAGGCCCATCAAGGTCAGCACGCTCGGCGCCAGGTCGGCCAGCGTGCCGGGCCGCAGCGTGGCCGGCCGGCCGACGTAGACCAGCGGCACCGGCCCGACCGTGTGCTGGGTATGCGGGACGCCGTTCTCGTCGAGCATCTGCTCGAGGTTGCCGTGGTCGGCGCTGATCAGCATCTCGCCGCCGGCGGCGCGGATCGCCGCGACGATGCGGCCGAGCGCGGCGTCGACGACCTCGGCGGCCTCGATCGCCGCCGCCTCGATGCCGGTATGGCCGACCATGTCCGGATTGGCGATGTTGCAGACGATGAAATCGAACGTGCCCGCGCCGATCGCGGCGACCAGGGCGTCGGTGACCGCCGGGCAGCTCATCGCCGGCAGCAGGTCGTAGGTCGCCACCTTGGGACTGGGCACCAGGATGCGCTGCTCGCCGTCGAACGGCGCCTCGCGCCCGCCGGAGAAGAAGAACGTCACGTGCGCGTACTTCTCGGTCTCGGCGATCCGCAGCTGGGCCAGCCCGAGCGAGGCCAGGTACTCGCCGAGCGATCGCTCGGTCGACTGCGGCGGCCAGGCGATCGCCGTGACCGGCAGGCCGGCCGCGTACTCGGTCAGCGTCACGAAGGCCGCCAGGCGCGGCACGCGCGCACGCTCGAACCCGGCGAACGCCGGATCGACGAAGACCTGGGTCAGCTGGCGCGCGCGGTCGGCGCGGAAGTTCATGTAGACGACCGCGTCGCCGTCCTCGACCGGCACGCCGCCGTCGATCACCGTCGGCTGCACGAACTCGTCGCCCTCCCCGCGCGCATAGGCGGCCTGCAGCGCCGACAGGCCGTCGGCGGCGTGAAGGCCGGAAGCGCCCTCGACGATCGCGGCATAGGCGCGCTCGACGCGATCCCAGCGCTGGTCGCGATCCATCGCGAAGTAGCGGCCGCAGACCGTGGCGATCCGCGCATTGCCGAGGCGCCGGCAGGTCTCCTCGAGCAGCCGCAGGCTCGGCTCGGCGCTTTGCGGCGGCATGTCGCGGCCGTCCAGGAACGCATGGACGGCGACCCGCGCCACGCCCTGCCGGCGCGCCAGCTCGAGCAGGGCGAGGATGTGCGCCTCGTGGCTGTGCACGCCGCCGGGCGACAGCAGGCCGAACACGTGCAGCGTGCGGCCCGTGTCCCGGACCGCCGCGCAGGCGCCGTTGAGCGCCGGGTTCCCGTAGAAGCTGCCGTCGGCGATCGCCGCGTCGATGCGGGTCAGGTCCTGGTAGAGGACGCGTCCCGAGCCGATCGTCATGTGGCCGACCTCGGAATTGCCCATCTGGCCGTCCGGCAGGCCGACGTGGAGGCCGTGCGTCTGCACCAGCGTGTGCGGGCAGTCGGCCAGCAGCGTGCGCCAGTGCGGCAGGCGCGCCTGGGCGATCGCGTTGTGGGCGGTCTCCTCGCGATGGCCCCAGCCATCGAGGATCAGCAGCAGGACGGGCTTGGGTCGGGACACGAGGCTTGGGGTTTCCGGCAGGAAGAATCGCGTATGTTAGAGCGTGTCATGGTCTTTGGGGCGCAGACGCGGGCTCCCGCCGCGGCACCGCCGGCAGGCCGGGGGCGAAGGCGGCGGAGCGCCCGCCCGGGACGGACCGTGCCGGAGGTCATGCCGGCGCAGGTGCGTTAAACCGATGACGGCCCGCCTGCATCCCATGGCCGGCATACCCACAGGAGGCCCAAGACATGTCCCGTTTTCTCATCGTCCCGCTCGCACTGCTGCTGGCCCTGCCGGTACTGGCCGACGGCGACATCAGCAAGGTCAACGGCTCGGTGCGCGTGGAAGCCAACCAGACGGCCGGCGACGTCAGCACCGTCAACGGCTCGATCCGCATCGAGGACGGCGCCCGCGTCGAATCGGCCGAGACCGTCAACGGCTCGATCGCGCTGACGGCCGATGTCGGCGCGCGCGAGCTCAGCACCGTCAACGGCTCGATCGAGGTCGGCCCGCGCAGCCGCATCGCCGAGTCGGTCGAGACCGTCAACGGCCGCGTCCACCTCGGCCGCGGCGCCGAGGTCAGCGGCGCGGTATCCAACGTCAACGGCGAGATCCGGCTCGACGCGGCCCGTGTCGGCGGCGGCATCAAGACCGTCAGCGGCAATGTCCTGGTCGGCGCCGATTCGCGCGTCGACGGCGACCTTCTCGTCGAGAAGCCCGGCGGCTGGTTCACGTCGGGCAACTCGCGCAAGCCGCGCATCGTGATCGGACCGCGCGCCGTCGTCGAGGGCACGCTGGAGTTCCGCCGCGAGGTCGAGCTGTTCGTCAGCGACACCGCGCAGATCGGCCCGATCAAGGGCGCCAACGCCCAGGCCTTCAGCGGCGACCAGCCGGCCGGCTGAGGTTGATAGCCGGTCTTTCCGCCACCACCATCCGTCGGACCGGTGCGACGCACCGGTCCGATCCTGCGAGGACATCGATGTTGAGCTTCCTGCTGTGGCTGTTGCTGCTGGTGGTCTGCTGGCCGCTGGCGCTGCTCGCCCTGATCCTCTATCCCGTGGTCTGGCTGCTGCTGTTGCCGTTCCGGCTGATCGGCATCGCCGTCACCGGCGTCTTCGAGTTCCTGCGCAGCCTGCTCCTGCTGCCGGCCCGGGTCTTGCGCGGCCGCCCGGTCTGACCCCGGCCGGTCCCGCACGCCGGCTCAGCCGAAGAACCAGTAGCACACGGCGATCGACGCCAGCACGCCGGCGAGGTCGGCCAGCAGTGCGCAGCCGACCGCATGGCGCGCACGGCGGACGCCGACCGCGCCGAAATACACCGCCAGCACGTAGAACGTCGTCTCGGTGCTGCCCTGCACCGTGGCCGCCAGCAGCGCCGGGAAGCTGTCGACGCCGTGGTGCTGCATCGTCTCGATCAGCAGCGCCCGCGCGGCGCTGCCGGAGAACGGCTTGACCAGGGCAGTGGGCATCGCGTCGACGAAGCGCGTGTCGGCGCCGGCGACCGTCGCCAGCCAGCGGATGCCGTCCAGCGCCAGGTCCAGCGCCCCGGACGCCCGCAGCACGCCGACCGCGCAGAGCATCGCCACCAGGTACGGCAGCAGGTCCCGGGCGACCTCGAACCCCTGCCGCGCCCCTTCGACGAAACTCTCGTAGACCGGCACACGGCGCACCGCGCCGGCGACCAGGAACGCGACGACGATCGCGAACAGCACGAGGTTGCCGAGCAGCGACGACAGCGCCGCGAGCGCCGCCGCCGACAGCGTCGCCAGCACCGCGATGAAGCCGCCCAGCAGCACCGCGCCGGCACCGAGAAACGCCAGCACCACCGGGTCCCACAGCCGCAGCCGCTGGACCGCCGCCACCGCCAGCAGGCCCGCCAGGGTCGAGGCGCTGGTCGCCAGCAGGATCGGCAGGAAGACCAGGGTCGGATCGGCCGCACCCTGCTGCGCCCGGTACATGAAGATCGACACCGGCAGCACCGTCAGCGACGAGGCGTTGAGCACCAGGAACAGGATCTGCGCGTTGCTGGCGGTCTCGGGTGCCGGGTTCAGCGACTGCAGCTCGCGCATCGCGCGCAGGCCGATCGGCGTGGCCGCGTTGTCCAGGCCCAGCGCGTTGGCGGCGAAGTTCAGCGTGATGAGGCCGATCGCCGGATGGTCGCGCGGCACCTCCGGCATCAGCCGCGCGAACAGCGGGCCGAGCAGGCGCGCCAGCGCGGCGACCAGGCCGGCCTGTTCGGCGATGCGCAGGAAGCCCAGCCACAGCGTCAGCGTGCCGAACAGCAGCACCATGACCTCGACCGACAGCCGCGCCATGTCGAACAGGCTGCCGACCATCGCCGCGAACACGGTCCCGTCGCCGCCGAACAGCCAGCGCGCCAGCGCGGCCACCGCCGCGGTCAGGAAGAAGCCGAGCCAGAGCTTGTTGAGCATGCGCACGCCGGTGACGGTCGGCGCCCAGCATAGCCGCATCGCCGGCCGCGGCGAACGCCGCGCCCGGCCGGATCGACCCGACCGGCACGCGACGGCCCCTGAGTGGATCGGGCGCCGGAATCCGTCCTGGTCGGATACCGCCGCTGCATTCGCGGCAGGCGACGCCGATCCCACCCGAGGAGTCTTCCCGATGAAACACCTGATTCTCGCCGGCAGCCTGGGACTCGTGCTGTCGGGCCCGTCGACCGTCCACGCCGGCAAGGCCGCCCTCTTCCACGACAGCATCGCGCTCGCGCCCGGCGACCTCGAGGTGCGGGTCGCCGGCGCGGCGGTCCGCGGCGACGGCAGCTGGGTCACGCTCGGCGCGCGGCTCGACGAGACCCTGCACGAGGCGCTGTACCTGGTCGCGCGCGATCGCGACGGCGCCCGGCTGGCCGCCCGCGCCCTGCCCAGCAACGCCGGACACGCCCAGGTACCGCAATCGCTGGTCGCCCTCGGCGACGGCGACGTCCTCGCCGCCAGCCTCGAATACGACGATTCGGCCGGACCGCGGCGCTTGTTCGTGACGCGCCTGGATGCAGACCTGCTGCCGGTCTGGAGCGTGCGCCTGAACCTGCCGCAGGCCTCGTTCGAGTCCGTGCGCCTCAAGACACCCGCCTCCCCGGGCAGTGCCGTGCGGGTGCTCGGCGAGGTGCAGCGATCGGTCGACGGCGTGTTCGGTACCGGCGACGGCCTGCTGGCGACGATCGACCCGGCCGACGGCAGCGTGCTGTCCGCCTATACGCTCGGCACCGCCGACCAGGAGCGCGTGGTCGACTGGCAGACCGGCGACGACGGCCACGACGTGCTGCTGCTGGAGACGGCGCGGCGGACCGGCCCGGTCAGCGTCGAGAGCGGCGACGGCCTGGTCAGCATCAGCAAAGGCGGCACGCTGCGCGGCGCCCGCCTGATCGGCCACCCGGGCAGCGCCGGGATCCGCGCCCGTGCGCTGGCGCTGCTGCCGCACCCCGACGGCGGCTGGGTGATCACCGGCCGCCGTACCGCGTTCGGCCCCAACTTCTTCTACCTCCAGCGCGTCGGCGCCGACCTGGCTCCGGCGCCGGCGCGCGTGCTGGTGCCGTTCTTCAACGCCATCGACAGCGCCGTCCACGACGGCAGCGTCTGGCTCTACGGCGAAGCCAACGGCGAGGCGCAGCACACCGGCACCGTGCTGATGCGCCTGGACGCGGACCTGGCGCTGCGCGGCCAGCGCCGCTACCTGACCGACAACGGCAGCTTCCCGAGCGGCGCGATCGCCGTGGCCGGCGGCCGGGCCCTGCTGGCGCTCGGCGCCAGCCGCAGCGGCGAGAAGGTCTTCGTCTTCGAGACCGTCCATACGGTCGACCTCGCCACCGCGGGTGCCGGCCTGGTCTGCGGCGAGGACCACTACGCCGGCTTCACGCCGACCACGGACACCCCCGTCGAGCTGGCCGGATGGGCGCCCGAGCTGCGGCCGCTGCCGGACCTGGTGGCCAACCCGATGCCGGCCCTGGCCGAACCGCTCGCGGTGGCCGCGGTGGGCCTGTGCCTGGCCGCGGAAGACGCCCTGTTCCGCGACGGTTTCGAGCCGCCGCCGCGCTGACCGGCACCGGATGCCGGCAAACCCGCGCCCCGCGCGGCCTCCGCAAAAAGCAAGATGCGAGGCACAAAATAATCGGTTGACATGCACCGGCGACCACAATAGCTTGTGTTCGTCGGTGCCCGCCGGACCTAACGGTCCAGCCGGCTTAATAGGGAATCCGGTGCGAGACCGGAGCTGCCCCGCAGCGGTAAGTGGAAACGAAATCCGCGTTCAGCACTGGTCCGTCGGGACTGGGAAGCGGCGGAAACTAGGCGAGCCGGAAGGCCCACGTCCACAAGCCCGAAGACCTGCCGACACGTTGGATGGCTGCGACTGCCGTCGCGTCCCTTGAGACGCCGGACGCCGATCGTCAGCCCGCCGGCGCGGGTGGCCGCCTCCGCGGGGAGGATGCGTCACGAGACGGGACGCCCGACCGCGTGCCGTCGGTGACGTTTCCGTTCCCGGTGGCCAACCCGATCGTTCCTGCGCGGAGGAGCAGGTCGCCCGACAGGCTACGGAGGAAACCCATGCACCCCCTGGATATGCGCCCCGCATCCGCGGATGCCGACACCCCATCTCCCGTTGTCGCCACGCCCGCCAAGGCCGACGGCGCCAACAAGAACGATTTCGCGCTGACCCCGCCGCACAGCCCGGCGCAGATGCGCGTGACCAAGCGCAACGGCTCGACCGAGGTCGTGGACGTCGGCAAGATCGTGCGCGCGGTGACGCGCACCGCCGAGGGCCTGCATGCGGTCGACCCGATGCGCGTGGCGCTCAAGACGATCGGCGGCCTCTACGACGGCGCCAGCACGCGCGAGCTCGACGAACTCTCGATCCGCACCGCCGCCGCGCTCACCGCCGAGGAGCCCGAGTACGGCTTCCTCGCCGGCCGCCTGCTGTCGGCCTACATCGACAAGGAGGTCGCCGGCCAGGAGATCCAGTCGTTCTCCCAGTCGGTCGCCCGCGGCGCCGAGGTCGGCGTCATCAACGACGCCCTGCGCGACTTCGTCGCGCTGAACGCGCGCAAGTTCAACGACGCGATCGACCCGCTGGCCACGCGCCGCTTCGAGTACTTCGGCCTGCGCACGGTCTACGACCGCTACCTGCTGCGCCATCCGCAGCTGCGCAAGGTCCTGGAGACGCCGCAGTACTTCTTCATGCGCATCGCCTGCGCGCTCGGCGGCGGCGACATCGGCGAGACGCTGGAGCTGTACCGGCTGATGTCCTCGCTGGAGTACATCCCGAGCTCGCCGACGCTGTTCAACGCCGGCACCGCGCACCAGCAGCTGTCCTCGTGCTTTCTGCTCGACTCGCCGGGCGATTCGCTGGAAAGCATCTACGACAAGTACGCCGACGTCGCCAAGCTGTCCAAGTTCGCCGGCGGCATCGGGCTCTCGTACTCGCGCGTGCGCTCGCGCGGCTCGCTGATCCGCGGCACCAACGGCCACTCCAACGGCCTGGTGCCGTGGCTCAAGACGCTCGACGCCTCGGTGGCGGCGGTCAACCAGGGCGGCAAGCGCAAGGGCGCGGCCTGCGTCTACCTGGAGACCTGGCACGCCGACATCGAGGAATTCCTCGAGCTGCGCGACAACACCGGCGACGAGGCGCGCCGCACGCACAACCTGAACCTGGCCAACTGGGTGCCGGACGAGTTCATGCGGCGCGTCGAGCGCGACGCGGACTGGTCGCTGTTCGACCCGAAGATCGTGCCGCACTTCGTCGACACCTGGGGCGAGGCGTTCGACCAGGCCTACCGCCAGGCCGAGGCCGACGGCCTGGCCGTCAAGACGATCAAGGCGCGCGAGCTCTACTCGCGCATGCTGCGCACGCTGGCGCAGACCGGCAACGGCTGGATGACGTTCAAGGACCGCAGCAACGCGACCAGCAACCAGACCGCGCTGCCGGCGAACGTGGTCCACCTGTCGAACCTGTGCACCGAGATCCTCGAGGTCACCTCCGGCAGCGAGACCGCGGTCTGCAACCTCGGCTCGATCAACCTGGCGCGCCACGTCGGCGACGGCGGCTTCGACTTCGACAAGCTCGCCGCCACCGTGCGCACCGCGGTGCGCCAGCTCGACCGCGTCATCGACATCAACTTCTACCCGATCGACACCGCCGCCACCGCCAACCGCAAGTGGCGGCCGGTCGGCCTCGGCGTGATGGGCCTGCAGGACCTGTTCTTCCAGCTGCGCCTGCCGTTCGACTCGGCCGAGGCGCTGGCGCTGTCCTCGCAGATCGCCGAGGAGATCTACTACAACGCGCTGGTCAGCTCCTGCGAGCTGGCGGCCGAGCTCGGCCGTCACCCGGGCTTCGAGGAAAGCCGCGCGGCGCGCGGCGAGCTGCAGTTCGACTACTGGCCGCAGGCGCGCCCGACGATCCCGGCCGAGCGCTGGAACGAACTGCGCGAGCGCATCCGCACGCAGGGCCTGCGCAACTCGCTGCTGATCGCGATCGCGCCGACCGCGACGATCGCCTCGATCGCCGGCTGCTACGAATGCATCGAGCCGCAGGTGTCGAACCTGTTCAAGCGCGAGACGCTGTCGGGCGACTTCCTCGTCGTCAACCGCTACCTGGTCGACGAGCTCAAGACGCTGGGGCTGTGGACCGACGCGGTGCGCGACGCGATCAAGCTCGCCGAAGGCTCGATCCAGGGCGTGGCGGCGATCCCCGAGCCGCTGCGCCAGGTCTACCGTACGGTGTGGGAGCTGCCGCAGAAGGCCCTGATCGACCTGGCCGCTTCCCGCGGCGCCTACATCGACCAGAGCCAGTCGCTGAACCTGTTCCAGGAGAACCCGAACATCGGCCGCCTGTCGTCGATGTACATGTACGCCTGGAAGGCCGGCGTCAAGACGACCTACTACCTGCGCTCGCGTCCGGCCACGCGGATCGCCAAGACCACGGTCGGCGCGGTGGCCGAGGCACCCGCGCCGCCGGCCCCGGCACCGGCCAATGACGCCCAGGCCGCGACCCAGGCGGTGTTCTGCTCGCTCGAGAACCCCGAGTACTGCGAGGCCTGCCAGTAAGCCGTCATGCCGCCGGGCGCCCTGCCGGGCGCGCGGCGGCATGCAGCGGCAGCGGCCTTCCGCACGGCGCCGCACGCGGCGCCCCATCGACCGAACCCGAGTACCCCATGTCCGCCCAACCGCCGCTCAAGAAACACCACCTGCTCGACGCCGGCTTCGAACTGACGCTGCGGCCGATGCGCTACCCCGAGTTCTACGAGATGTACCGCGCGGCGATCCGCAACACCTGGACCGTCGAGGAGGTGGACTTCTCGATCGACGTCACCGACCTGCGTTCGCGCATGTCGCCGGCCGACCGCCACCTGATCCATCGCCTGGTCGCGTTCTTCGCGACCGGCGACTCGATCGTCTCCAACAACCTCGTCCTCAACCTCTACAAGCACCTCAATTCGCCCGAGGCGCGCATGTACCTGTCGCGGCAGCTCTACGAGGAAGCGCTGCACGTGCAGTTCTACCTGACCCTGCTCGACACCTACATGCCCGATCCGGACGCGCGCGTGCAGGCGTTCGCCGCGGTCGAGAACATCCCGTCGATCCGCAAGAAGGCCGAGTTCTGCTTCAAGTGGATCGACTCGATCCAGCACCTGGACCGCATCGAGACGCGCGAGCAGCGGCGCGAGTTCCTGCTCAACCAGATCTGCTTCGCCGCCTGCATCGAGGGCCTGTTCTTCTTCGCCGCCTTCGCCTACGTCTACTTCTTCCGCTCGCGCGGCCTGCTGCCGGGCCTGGCCTCGGGCACCAACTGGGTGTTCCGCGACGAGAGCTGCCACATGGCGTTCGCGTTCGAGGCGATCCGCACCGTGCGCAACGAGGAGCCGGACCTGTTCGACGCGCAGATGCAGGAGCAGGTCTACGCGATGCTCGCCGAGGCGATCGACTGCGAGACGCAGTTCGCCGAGGACGTGCTGGCCGGCGGCGTCGCCGGCATCTCCACCCGCGACATGCGCCAGTACCTGGAATACTGCGCGGACCAGCACTTCGTGAAGCTCGGCATGCCCAAGCGCTACGGCGTCAAGAACTCGCTGCCGTTCATGGAGCTGCAGGACGTGCAGGAGCTGACCAACTTCTTCGAGCGCCGCGTCTCGGCCTACCAGGTCGGCGTGCAGGGCGAGGTCGCGTTCGACGAGGCGTTCTGATCGCGGCACCGCGGCGACGGCTGCGGGACGGCACGGCGCGCACGACCGGCCCGGCCACTGCCGGCTCGCGCATCGAAGCGGCGCGCCGGCCTCGGCCGCCGACGGCAGGGCGGCACCCTGCCCTGCCATCGGCATTCCGTTGCAACCGGCCGTCTCCGCGGCACCGGACTCCGGCCGGCGCCGCGGACGCATCCCGACCTAGGCCACCGCCGCCGGCACCGGCAGGCCGGCACGCAATGCGCGTGCCGCCGCCACCATCGCCTCCAGCGCCGTCCGCGTCTCGGTCCAGCCGCGCGTCTTCAGGCCGCAGTCCGGGTTGACCCACAGCTGCTCGGGCCGCAGCACCGCCAGGGCCTTGTGCAGCAGGTCGAGCATCTGTGCTTCCGACGGCACGCGTGGGGAATGGATGTCGTAAACACCCGGGCCGATCTCGTTCGGGTACCGGAAGCGCGCGAACGCGTCGAGCAGCTCCATGCGCGAGCGGCTGGTCTCGATCGAGATCACGTCGGCGTCCATCGCCGCCACCGCGTCGATGATGTCGTTGAACTCCGAGTAGCACATGTGGGTGTGGATCTGGGTCGCGTCGGCCACGCCCGCGGCGCTGATGCGGAACGCCTCCACCGCCCAGGCCAGGTAGGCATCCCACTCGGCGCGCCGCAGCGGCAGGCCTTCGCGCAGCGCCGGCTCGTCGATCTGGATCACGCCGATGCCGGCGGCCTCCAGGTCCAGCACCTCCTCGCGCAGCGCCAGCGCGATCTGCCGGCAGGTCTGCGCGCGCGGCTGGTCGTCGCGCACGAACGACCACTGCAGCACGGTCACCGGACCGGTCAGCATGCCCTTCATCGGCCGCGTGGTCAGCGACTGCGCATAGGCCGACCAGCGCACCGTCATCGGCTGCGGACGCCGGACGTCGCCGTAGATGATCGGCGGCTTCACGCAGCGCGAGCCGTAGCTCTGCACCCAGCCGTTGCGCGTGAACGCGAAGCCGTCGAGCTGCTCGCCGAAGTACTCCACCATGTCGTTGCGCTCGAACTCGCCGTGCACCAGCACGTCCAGGCCGATCGCTTCCTGGATGCGCACGCACTGCTCGGTCTGCGCCTCCAGGAAGGCCTCGTAGTCGCGGTCCGGCAAGGTGCCGGCCTTGTTGCGCGCACGCGCCTCGCGGACCTCGCCCGTCTGCGGGAACGAACCGATCGTCGTCGTCGGGAACGGCGGCAGGCCCAGGCGTCGTGCCTGCTCGACCCGGCGCGTCGCGTAGTCGGAGCGGCGCCGGCTGAGCGCCGCGTCGATTCCGGCGACGCGGGCGGCGACCTCGGCCCGGTGGACCAGCGGCGACAGGCGCCGCGCGGTCAGCGTCGCCCGCGCCGCGGCCAGTGCGGCGTCGGCCGCCTCGCTGCCGTCCAGCGCATCGGCGATGACGCGCAGTTCCTCGATCTTCTGGCGCGCGAAGGCCAGCCAGCTGCGCAGCGAGGGGTTGAGGCCGTTCTCGGACGCGACATCGACCGGGACGTGCAGCAGCGAGCACGACGGCGCCAGCCACACGCGCTCCGCCCCGATCCGGTCGCGCGCACGGCGTGCCAGCGCCAGTGCCGCATCGAGATCGGCACGCCAGATGTTGCGGCCGTCCACCAGGCCGAGCGACAGCACGCGCTCCGGCGGCAGCGTGGCGAGTACGCCGTCGAGCTGCTCCGGCGCACGCACCAGATCCAGGTGCAGGCCCTCGACCGGCAGGCCGGTCGCCAGCGCGAGGTTGTCGCCGAGCCCGCCGAAGTAGGTCGCCAGCAGCAGTCGCGGGCGATCGGCGCCGGCCAGCACCGCATACGCGTGGCGATAGGCGGCCTGGGCCGCGGCGTCCAGGTCCAGCACCAGGCAGGGCTCGTCGATCTGCACCCAGCCGGCGCCGGCCGCCTTGAGCCGGCCGAGCAGCTCGGCATAGGCCGGCAGCAGGCGATCGAGCAGGGCCAGGCGGTCGCTGCCGTCGACGGTCTTGGACAGCAGCAGGAAGCTGACCGGCCCGATCAGCACCGGACGCGCGTCCAGTCCCTGCGCGCGCGCCTCGGCGAATTCGGCCAGCGGCTTGTCGCCGCGCAGGCCGAACGCCTGGCCAGCCTGCAGCTCCGGCACCAGGTAGTGGTAGTTGGTGTCGAACCACTTGGTCATTTCCAGCGCGGGACGGTCGATGCCGTCACGCTGCACGCCGCGGGCCAGCGCGAAGTAGCCGGCCAGCGGGTCGGCATCGGCCAGCGGGCGCGCCGCCGCCGGGATCGCGTCGAATCCGAATGCGGTGTCGAGCATCGGGTCGTACAGCGAGAAGTCGTTGCACGGCACCGTGTCGGCGCCGGCCTCCTTCAGCAGCGCCCAGTGACGGCGGCGCAGCCGCGCCGCCGTCGCGGCCAGCTCCTCGGCGGATACCTCGCCGCGCCAGTGCGCCTCCAGCGCACGCTTGAGTTCGCGCTTGGCCCCGATGCGGGGAAAACCCAGGCAAGTAACAGTGGTCATCGTTGCAATTCCTCGTGTGCAGGTGCGAATGCGATACACAGAGGAACGAAGGAAACGGCGCACCGGAACCTCCGGCTTGCGAACCGGAACCGCCACGCCGGCGACCTTCGCCCCCACGGGCGATCCGGAGCCGGCACGGTGGGCGCGCGGGCACGACGCATCCGGCGCCGCAGGACGCGGCGCGCAGGGACGACACGCGCTGCGCTGCGTGCGCGGCACGTCATGCCCGTGACGCCTCCCCGCGGAGGCCCCAGGTCGAAAACGAAAGGCAGGCGCCTTCCGGCCGAGGCAGGTCTTCGGGCTCGTGGACAGGGGCCGGGGGGCCCGCCTAGTGGCCGTCGCTTCCCGGAGCCGGGGCTCCAGTGCATGGAACGGCGGTCGTTTCCACATACCGCTGCGGGGCAGCGCCGGATTCGCACCGGCTTCCCTTTTCATTTCATCTTTCTATTCGGATAAAAAGATGAAAACCACGACGGCGTGGATGGTGGCCGTCTAGACGGCCAAAGTCAATCGCCGTCATGCCCGGCGGCGGCGTGATGGCCCGCCGGACCGGATCGCCGCCCCGGCACCGCGTCGCGCGGCGCCGGGGCCTTCACGCAGCGGGGTGTCCTTGGCCGCGATGGCGAAGACAGGGTAAGTTGCGCGACCGACGCCGGGTTGCCGGACCAGACAATGACCGTACCTGACCGCGCCGGCGACGCGCGGATGCCGTCCTTCGGGCCGTCCCCGCCGCATGCCGACGCACGCCGGCCACGCCGCGCCCCGGCCGGCACGGCCACGCACGCGTTCCCGCCATGCCGCCGCCGCGCGATGCACGGCCGCCCGCCCTTGCCGCGCCCCCGATGAAACTGCTGCGCACGCTGTTCGACGGCTTCACCCTGGCCCTGATCGCCACCGTGGCGCTGGCCTCGCTGCTGCCGTGCGAGGGACGCGCCGCGGTGTTCTTCGACCGGCTCACGATCGCCGGCATCGCGCTGCTGTTCTTCCTGCACGGCGCGCGCCTGTCGCGCGATGCGATCATCGCCGGCCTGCTGCACTGGAAGCTGCACCTGGTGGTGCTGCTGACCACCTTCGTCGTGTTCCCGCTGGTGGGCCTGGCCTTCCGGCCGCTGGCGGGTACGCTGCTGCCGGCCGACCTGGCGCTGGGCCTGCTGTTCCTGTGCTGCCTGCCGTCCACGGTGCAGTCGTCGATCGCGTTCACGGCGATCGCGCGCGGCAACGTGCCCGCCGCGGTCTGCAGCGCGTCGGCGTCGAACCTGCTCGGCGTGTTCGCCACGCCGCTGCTGGTCGCGCTGCTGGTCGCCGCGCAGGGCAGCACCGGCTCGCCGGTGAAGGCGATCGGCGACATCGTGCTGCAGCTGCTGGTGCCGTTCGTCGCCGGCCACCTGCTGCGGCCCTGGATCGGCGCCTGGGTGGCCCGCTGGCGCCGGCTGCTGGCCTATACCGATCGCGGCACCATCCTGCTGGTGGTCTACGTCGCCTTCAGCGAATCGGTCGCGGAAGGTCTCTGGCGCCAGGTGCCGCCGCCGTCGCTGCTGGCCGTGCTCGCCTGCGTCGTGCTGCTGCTCGCGCTGATGCTGGCACTCACGACCTGGGGAAGCCGCCTGCTCGGCTTCGCCAAGGAGGACGAGATCACGATCGTCTTCTGCGGCACCAAGAAGAGCCTCGCCACCGGCGTGCCGATGGCCAAGATCCTGTTCGCCGGCCATCCGGGCCTGGGCATGATCGTGCTGCCGATCATGCTGTTCCATCAGTTGCAGCTGATGGCCTGCGCGGTGATCGCACAGCATTACGCGCGGCGCCCGGGCGCGTCCGACCCACCGCGGCCGCGGACCGGCACGGCCCCCTGAGCCGGACCGGCGACCGGCACCCGGCCGCGGTGACGCCCGCCGCTGGCGGCGCACGCGCGCCGCGGTTCCGGCCCCGCAACGGGCGCCGTCCGTTGCACGAACGCTTTCGTGAGCGTCCTGCAGCCACCCGGCACGCCGGCTACACTGCGGCCGATGTCCGCCGCCCCTCCCATCCTGCGCTTCGGCGCCTACCGCATCGATCCGGCCACGCGTGAGCTCTACCGCGCCGGCCGGCTGCTGGTGCTGTCGCCGCGGATGTTCGACTGCCTGGCCTGGCTGCTCGAGCACCGCGAACGGGCGGTCGGCCGCGACGAACTGAGTGCAGCGGTCTGGGGCCGGACCGACGTCACCGATGCCCAGATCGACCAGCTGATCCGCAAGGTACGCCGCGCGGTCGGCGACAGCGGCAGCGACCAGGAGATCATCCGGACGATCCCGCGCTTCGGCTACCGCTGGGTCGCCGAGGTGCAACCGGTGGAGGCGCTGGAGGCCGCGGACGCCGCGCGGACGCCGGCGCCGGCACGCGATCCGGCACCGCCGCGGCGGCCGTGGGTGCTGGTCGGAGCCGTCCTGGCCGCCGGCGTCGCCCTGGCGGTCGCGCTGCGCCTGGCACTGGTCGCGCCGGCACCGGACACCGCGCCGCCGGACGCGGCCGCGACGGACGCCGCCACGGCGCCGCGACGGATCGAGGGCATCGCCGTCCTGCCGGTCAGCGTCGACGCGGCGGCCGACAGCGAATGGAACTGGCTGCGCCTCGGGCTGATGGACCTGATCGGATCGCGGCTGCGCGAATCGGGACTGACCGTCATCCCGGCCGACAACGTGCTGGCATTGACCGGCAACGGAACCGTGGCTGCCGATCCGGCCGCCGTGCAGGCGGCCACTGGCGTCCGCTACGTGGTCGTCCCGTCGCTGCGGCGGATCGCCGGCGGCTGGCGACTGCACCTGGATCTGTCCGATCGCGACGGCGCGGCGCGCGAAGTGGAAGCCCATGCCGACGAAGCGGCGATCAGCGCACGCGCGGCCACCGACCGGCTGCTGGTACTGCTGGGCCAGCCGCAGGTGGCCGACGTCCGCAACCGGGAGCCGCCCGGGGCCGACGTGCTGGTGTCGCGCATCGACGCGGCGATCTACGGCCGCGACTACGAATCCGCGCGCCGCCTGATCGAGTCCGCCCCGCCGGACCTGCAGGCGCAGCCGCCGCTGCTGCTGCGCCTGGCCGAGATCACGCGCGTCGGCGGCGACATCGATCGCGCCCGCACGCTGTTCCAGGCCGTGCTCGACAATCCGGCGCAGGCCCCGCTGGACGTGTGGACGCACGGCGACGCGCTGCACGGCCTGGTCGTCATCCTGACCCAGGTCCAGCAGACGGACGCGGCGCTGGCGCGGCTCGACGAGCTGGTCCAGCTGGCGCGCAGCAACGACCAGCCGCTGATCTACGGCCGCGCGCTGACCAGCCGGGCCGCGCTGCACACGATGGCCCGCCAGGACGATGCCGCCGACAGCGATTTCGCGCAGGCGCGCGTGGCGCTCGAGCTCGCCGGCGATACGCTGGGACTGGCACGGGTCGAGGCCAACCAGGCAGCCAGCCTGATCCTGCGCCGCCGCTATGCCGAGGCGCAGACGCTGCTGGGACGCGCGATCCCGCGGCTGGAGCGTTTCGCACCCAGCGAAACCCTGCTGGCGGCGCTCGGCAACCAGATCCACATGCACCTGGTCCTGCTGGAGCCCGACCAGGCACTGACCGTCGCCCGTCATGCCCACGCGCAGGCCGAGCGCCTGGACAGCACGCGCCAGCGCCAGCTGCTGACGCGCCAGGAGGCGCGCGCCCTGCTCGCCAACGGGCGGCTGGAGGAAGCCGGCCAGGTGCTCGACGCGCTGGTCGCCAGCCTCGATCCGCAGAAGGTGCCCGACGTCTATGCCGGCGCCCTGGTCAACCAGGCGCAGTTGGCCCTGGCGCTGGCACGGCCCGAACAGGCCGCCACGCTGGCGGCCCAGGCGCTGGCGCACCTGGCCCGGCCCGAACTGGCGGCACCGATGCCGGCGCGCAACCGGGCGATCGGCTGGCTGACGCGGGTCCATGCATTGCGGGGCCAGGGCGCCGCTGCCGAGGCCGCCACCGAACAGCAGGCCTTCGCGGCCTGGGCCGCCGATCGGGACGATCCGGCCATCGTCGTCCTGGCCGAGCTGGCCCAGGCCGAGCAGGCCGCGATCGAGCAGCGCCCGGACGCGAACGCCCGCTTCGAGGCCGCGCTCGCGTTCGCCACGCGCCTGGCCACGCCCGCCGACGTCGCGCAGATCGCCGGCGCCTACGGCAGCGTGCTGATCGAGTCGGGCAACCTGGCCGAGGCCGCGCGCGTGATCGGCCAGACCGCCGCCTGGGCCGATCGCGACTACGAGTGCGCGCTGCAGCAGGCGCGGCTCTATCACGCGCTCGGCCAGGTCGAGCCTTGGCGGCTGGCACTGGCCCGCGCCCGCGCGCTGGCCGGCGAACGCACGATCCCGCCCGCGCTGGACCGGCCGCCGCTCAATGCGCGCTTGCCGTCCGGCTGGCCGGGCACGCTGGAGAGGACCGCCCAGGCCAGCGCGCCGAAGCGGTGAAACCAGGCGAATCAGCCGCTTGTAGCGAGCGAAAAGGAAACGGCAAGGGACGGTCGAGATGAGCGGCGCGCGGCGCGGCTAGATTCGGCCGTCATGTGCCGGCGATCGCGCCGGTGCATCCGCTGCCCTATCCGAGGTCGCCCGATGAGATCCGCTTGCCTTCGCTCGCTGTTCGCCGCCGCCCTGGCGGTCCTCCTCTGTACGGCCTGTGCGCCGGTCTTCGCGGCGACCCGGACGGTCACGCACTGCCTCGACGACGGCAGCCCCGGCAGCCTGCGCAGCACCGTCGCGGCCGCCCAGCACGGCGACGTGATCGATCTGAGCGGGCTCGACTGCCCGGCGATCGCGCTCACCCAGGGCCCGGTGGTCATCGGCACCATCGATGAAGTGAACCCGAGCGGCCCGGCGTTCGACCTGACCTTCACCGGCCCCGGTGCCGACCGGCTGGCGATCCAGGGCACCGACAGCGACTACGTCCTCTTCAATTTCCGCTCCGGCACGCTGACCCTGGAAGGCCTGACCGTCAGCCACGGCCGCTCGCCGCCGACCAACGTGCTGGGCCTGCCCGGCGTCGGCGGCTGCGTGTTCGCGATCGACAACGTCACGCTCAGGCACGTCGCCCTGCACGACTGCACGGCCCAGTACGGCGGCGGCGTGCTGTCCTACATCGGCGACATCCGCGCCGAGGACAGCGTCGTCCACGACAACCGCGGCATCCTGTACGCGCCGACCGGCCAGGTGGCCGGCGCCGGCCTGATGGCGATGAACGGCTTCAGCTTCGGCAAGGGCAATCTGCACCTGCTGCGCAGCGAGGTCTACGGCAACGTCAGCACCGGCAGCGCAGTGCTCGGCGGCGCGGTGTTCGCCCATGCCAGCCTGACGGTGACCGACAGCGTGCTGCGCGACAACCACGCGGTCAGCATCAGCCAGGGCGCCCAGGGCGGCGCCGGCCTCGCCAACCTCAACCTGACCGTCACGCGCAGCCGGCTGTACGGCAACAGCGTGTCGGGCGGTGTGGTCGGCATGGGCGGCGCACTCTACGGCGCCAACGGCGTGCTCACCCTCACCGAGAGCAGCGTCTACGACAACCGCGCCGCCGGCTCCAGCCAGGTCTACGGCGGCGGCATCCACAGCACCAGCAACCAGGCGGTACCGTCCGTGGTGGTCAACAGCACCGTCAGCGGCAACCGGGCGGAACTGGCTTTCGGCAGCGGCTCGACCACTGCCGGCGAACTGGCGGCGGCCCGGGCCGGCCTGCTGCGCGAAGGCACCACGGCGGCCGACGTGCCGGCCGGCCTGCCGCCGGTCTCCGGCGGCGGCCTGTCGCTGTGGGCGCCGCTGAACATCGCCAACAGCACGATCGCGTTCAATACCAGCCACGGCAACGGCGGCGGCCTGCTGCACATCGCCACCTATCCGACCCATACCGTCACGATGCACAGCGCGATCGTCGCCGCCAACCAGGCACCGGCCGGGCGCGACATCGCCGGCGCCGAGCAGAGCAGCCTGATGACGATCGTCACCGGCAGCCACAACCTGGTGCAGAGCGTCAACGCCACGGTGACGCTGCCGGCCGACACGCTGACCGCCGATCCGCGCCTGCTGCCGCTGGCCGACAACGGCGGCCCGACGCCGACGCACGAGCTGCGCTTCGACAGTCCCGCACTCGACGCGGGCACCAATCCCTCCGCACTGGCGTTCGACCAGCGCGGCAGCGGCTTCCCGCGTGAACTGGGCGCCGCCGCCGACATCGGCGCCTACGAACTGGACGTCGCCAACACGCGCTACCGGGTCACGCCCACGGCGAACGCCGGCGGCCGGATCGACCCGGCGCTGCCGCAGGAGGTCGTGCCGGGGCAGACCGCCACGTTCACACTGACGCCCGATCCGGGCTTCCAGGTCCTCAGCACGGGCGGCAGCTGCGGCGGCAGCCGCACCGGCGCCACGTTCACCACGGCCCCCGTCGTCGCCCACTGCA
Source organism: Dokdonella koreensis DS-123 (assembly GCF_001632775.1). Taxonomy (NCBI): domain Bacteria; kingdom Pseudomonadati; phylum Pseudomonadota; class Gammaproteobacteria; order Lysobacterales; family Rhodanobacteraceae; genus Dokdonella; species Dokdonella koreensis. Next base: position 528,092 of record NZ_CP015249.1, on the reverse strand, counting down.
CGGTGGAGGTCCGCTTCGTCGACAGCGCGATGATGCCGGTCGCCACGGTGACGCCGGGCACGCTCTCGTTCGACGTCGACAAGGGCGACAGCGGCACCGGCCTGCTGACGATCGGCAATACCGGCACCGGCCTGCTCGAATGGACGCTCCACGCCAGCGCCGCCGCCCGCCACGAGGCGCTGTCCGCGCCCGTGGCCGCCTCCGCGACCGCACGCCTGGCGGCCGCGCAGCAGGCGGCGCCGGCCGGCACCGCGTCCGCGCTCCCGACGCCGGCGCGCGGCAGCCTCGCGCTGTCGCAGACGACCGACCTCACGCCGGTGGTGCGGAACTCGGCCGCCTGCTACGAGCCGGAGCTGTACACCACCGAGAACCGCTACTTCCGTCGCTTCTACTTCCGCGACCACCCCGAGATCGGCGCCGCCGTCACGATCCAGAGCGTGGACGTGGCGGTCGAGTCGAGCACCGGCAAGAACCTGACCGTCAATCTCTACACGCTGCCCGCGGCGACCACGCCGGAGACGATCCCGCTGGACGGCCTGACCCTGATCGGCACGGGCAGCGCCTACGCGCTGGGCGGCTCGGCGCTGTCCTCGCTGCGCGTGCCGGTGCAGGGCGTCGTCGCCAACACCGCGGCCTACGACCTGGTGGTCGAGATCGTCGCGCCGAGCGGCATCGACGACGGCGGCTTCTTCTACATCGGATCGACGCGCTCGCCGGAGACCCATGCCACCTTCATGATGGCGCCCGCGTGCGACATCGACGCGCCGACCCGCGTCGCCAGCCTCGGCTTCCCGAACATGCGCCTCATCCTGGTCGTCAACGTCGACGACCAGACGCCGGTGGTGCCCGGCTGCGACAACCCGACCGACATCCCGTGGCTGCGCGTCACGCCCGAAGCGGGCGCGACCGCGGCCGGCCAGACCAGCACCGCGACGGTCAGCGTCGACAGCGCCGGGCTGACGCCCGGTGTCCATTCGGCCCTGCTGTGCGTGGCCAGCAACGACATCGGCGGCCATACGCCGATCGAGGTACCGGTCCGGCTGCGCGTGGCCGAACGCCAGCCGATCGCCGACGTCACACCGGCCAGCTTCCGCTTCGAGGCCACCGAAGGCACGCATCTCGCCGATGCGATGCTGGTCGGCAACCGTGGCAACGCGCCGCTGACCTTCGACCTGCACACCGCGGCGGCGCGCTGGCCGCTGCCGTACGGGCCGACGCCGGCCAAGACCGATGCGTCCATCCCGGGCGCGTTCCAGGCCAGCGGCCTTGCGCCGACGCAGGCCGCCGCCGCACCGGCCGGCGCGCCGCCGGCCGGTGCGCTGCCGCTGGCGCAGACGCAGGACCAGACGCCGGCCGCGATGAATTCGATCGCCTGCGGCTCGACCGCGCATACCTCGGCCAGCAGCTACTACCGCCGCTTCCATTTCGCCGAGCACCCCGCGGTGGGCGCGCGCGCCGACATCGCCGGCGTCGACGTCGGCGTCGAGTCGAGCAACGGCATCGCGCTGACGGTCAACCTGTACACGGTGCCGGCCGCTACGCCCGCCGACGCGATACCGCTCGGCCAGCTCACGCTGATCGGCAGCGCCGGCACCACGATCGCCGCCGGTACCGCGCTGCAGACGGTCCACGTGCCGGTGACCGGGGCCGTGACCGATACCACCGCCACCGACCTGGTCGTGGAAGTGGCCGCTCCGGACGGCAGCACCACCGGCAGCCGCTTCTTCATCGGCTCGACGCCGGCACCGGAAACCCGTTCGGGCTTCATGATGGCGCCGGCCTGCGGCATCACCAATCCGGCACCGCTGCCGAGCCTCGGCCGTCCGGACATGCACCTGATCCTGGTCGCCTATGCGGTTTCGGAGCCGGTCGAGCCGCTGGCCTGCGACGATCCGGCGACGATTCCGTGGCTGGCGCTCGGCGCCACCGGCGGCGTGGTCGCGCCGCTGGACCTGCGCCCGGTCGCGCTGGACGTGCGCAGCGGCGGCCTTGCCGTCGGCGAGCACCACGCGCTGCTGTGCATGACCACCAATGACCCGCAGCGCGCGCGCATCGAGGTCCCGGTGACACTGGCGGTGACCCGCACCGACTGCATCTTCGGCCACGATTTCGAGGCCGGCGGCGGCAACCGCTGCGGCGGAACGACCGCCCCGCCCACGGCCGGCGTCGTCTTCTCCGGACCGGTCGATCATCCGATCGCGCAGGATCGCGCCGGCACCTCGATCCACTGGACGCGCGGCGAGGTCGCCGACGGCGAGCGGATCGACGCCCACTTCAACGCCTACTTCAACGGCCGCCGCCTGGCGTTCTGGTGGCCGGGCGCCGGCCTCGCGCCGCAGGCCGGTGTCGCCCTCCATCCGGCCAGCGCCGAATACCGCGTGCTGGAGCGGGGCGACACCGTCGGGCCCGCCGCGGTCTACTCGGCCGTCTCCGACCCGGGCAGCACGCTGTGGAGTGGCGGCGGCAGCGGCTACCTCGGCTTCCGCTTCGGATGCGCGGCGCCGGGTGGCACCTGCTACGGCTACCTGCACCTGGAGACCACGGCCGGCACCGGATTCCCGGCGCGGATCGTCGACTACGCCTACGATCCCAGCGGGCGCCCGATCCGGATCCGCTGACGGCAGCTGCGCCGCGCCCGCGGCGGTCCGCGCAACCGAACCGCCGCGACGGCGACGAAGGCCGGCGGATGTGCCCGGCGCCCCCTAGAATGGGGCGCCTGCCATCCGTCGCCCCGGGAAGCCGCGGACCACGCAGGTCCAGTGCGTCGTGCCGCCACCGGGAGTCCCCATGTCCGCCGCCTCGCCGTTCCGCCGCCGCCTGCGCCTCGCCTTCGCCGTGGTGCTGGCCGCCTGGATCGGCTCGGCGGCCTGGCAGGCCGGCAAGCCGCTCCCCGATGGCCTCGCCCTGGCCGGCCCGCTGCGGCCGGCGACCAACATACGTTTCCTGGCCGACCGGACCTATCTCGACCTGCACGGCGTGCGCCGCAGCGAGCAGGCGATCTTCGACGAGGCCTTCGCCCTGATCGCGCAGGCCCGCCAGCTGATCGTGGTGGACATGTTCCTGTTCAATGCGTTCACCGGCGCCGACGGTCCCGCCTACCGGCCGCTGAGCTCGCAGCTGGCCGACGTGCTGATCCGCCGCCAGCGCGAAGTGCCTGCGCTGCGCATCGTCGTCGTTACCGACCCGGTCAACACCGTCTATGGCGGCCTGCGCGCACCGCAGCTGGACGCACTCGAAGCGGCCGGCGTGCACGTGGCGATCACCGACCTGCGCCGTCTGCGCGCATCCAATCCGCTGTGGAGCGGGCTGTGGCACCTGTGCTGCGCCGCCCTGGGCAATGACCCGGACGGCGGCTGGCTGGCCAATCCGTTCGGGCCCGGCCACGTCAGCCTGCGCAGCTACCTGGCCCTGCTGAACTTCCGCGCCAACCACCGCAAGACCCTGGTCGTGGACGAAGGCGCCGGCTGGACCGCACTGGTCACCTCGGCCAATCCGCACGACGGCAGCAGCGCCCACGGCAATGTCGCCCTGCGCTTCGGCGGCGCCGCCGCGCTCGACCTGCTGCACAGCGAGCGGCCGCTGCTCGAGCAGGCCGGACTCGCGCTGCCGCTGCCGGCCGTGCCGCCGGCCGATCCCATCGACGCCACGTCGACGCAGGTCCAGGTGCTGACCGAGCGCCGCATCCGCGACGCGCTGCTCGCCAGCCTCACCACGGCCGCCCGCGGCGACCGCATCGACATCGCCGTGTTCTATTTCGCGCATCGCGGCCTGGTGCGCGCCGCGCTTGCCGCGCACCGCCGGGGCGTCGCCCTGCGCGTGCTGCTCGATCCGAACCGCGACGCCTTCGGCCGCGAGAAGAACGGCATTCCCAATCGCCAGGTCGCCGCCGAGCTGCACGCCGCCGGCGTACCGGTCCGCTGGTGCGACACGCACGGCGAGCAATGCCATGCCAAGCTGCTGCTGCACACGCGGGGCGACGGCCGCGGCGAGCTGATCCTCGGCTCGGCCAACTACACCCGCCGCAACCTCGACGACTACAACCTCGAAACCGATGTGCGCCTGCTCGGCGACGCCGGCGAACCGGCCCTGCAGCACGCCGCTGCATATTTCGAGGACAGCTGGACCAATGCCGCCGGCCATCGCGTCAGCCTGCCCTACGCCGCCTTTGCCGACGACTCGACCTGGCGCCGCCTGCTCTACCGCTTCGGCGAAGCCACCGGACTGTCCACGTTCTGACCGCCACGACCGTGACGCGCCGTCGAGGGCAGGCGGACCGCTTCAGCCCCTGCCCCTGCTTTGGCTTTGGCTTTGGCTTTGGCTTTGGCTCTTGGCTTTTTCGCCCTAAAGCAAGCCGAGCATCGCAGGGCGACGAGGCCGCAGAGGCGCCCCGTGTCTGAGCGAAGCGAGTTGGGGCGCCGTGCCTCGTCGTCTGAGAAGCGCAGGGGAGCGGTCCGGCGCAGCCGGATCGGCTTGCGCCGGGCAGAGGGGTTTTGGTTCCTTTTGGCCCGTCAAAAAATGTCCGGGAGACATTTTTGACATCGCGTCAGCGATGGCCCGGAGGGCGGCGGCCAGGGATGGCTGCCGCAAAAGGGACTCGGCCGCGCAGTGGACGAAAGCTCTGGATGTTGCTCTTTTCTCGCCTGTGATCTCATCGAAAAAGCCACGGCGCAAGCTGAGAGCAACAGCTTCCGCACGCTGCGCGCGCGGGTCACTTTTGCGGCAGCCATCCCTGGCCGCCGCCCTTCGGGCCGTCGCTGCGCGACGTCAAGAATTTCTCCAGGAAATTCTTTGTCTTGGCAAAAGTAACCAAAACCGTGGTCGCCGGCGCGAGCCGGCACGGCTGCGCCGCGCCGGTCCCCTGCGCTTCTCGGCCAGCCAGGCACGCTGCCCCAACTCGCTTCGCTCAGACACGGGGCAGCTCTGCGGCCTGGCCGGCCTGCGATGCTCGGCTCGCTTTAGGCGCCAACAGCGAGAGCAAGAGCAAGAGCAGCACCGACAGCGACGAAAACGGCAGCCGATTGTTTCCCGCGAACGGGTGAAGAACCTTGTGTTTCGCAGACTCCTTCCCGCGCACACGCACGGGAAGGAGCGCCGATGATCGCGAGTACCGTCACCGATCGTTCGCGAGGGGGCGACAGCCGCTCCCCTGCGCGTCGAATCCATCGCAGAACAGGTCATCGCTCAGCGTGGCCGGTTCCACCACCAGGCTGACCGGAACGGCGACCTGCGCGTTGGCCGGATCGTTGCTGTTGACGCAGAGGTTCGCTGCATACGCACCGGCCGCCAGGCCCGCCGCGTTGGCGGTGACCGTCACCTCGGCACTGGCGCCGGGGGCGACCCGGCCACTTGCCGGCGTCTGGCTCAGCCACGGGATCTGGCTGGCCTGCTGGCAGCCGGGCGGCACGACGTCGCCGAGGTTGACGATCATCGTCAGATGGAAGTTGGGAAGGCCCAGATTGGCCGCATCGATCGGCTCTTCGAGCTCGCAGGCCACCGAGGACATGAAGGTCGGGTGCGTCTCGGGCGTCGCATTGGCGCCGGGGAAGAACAGGCCCAGCCAGTTGCCGATACCCGGCGTGTGGTATTCGACCACCAGGTCCAGCGCCGCCGTGTCATCGATCGTGCCGGACACCGGGATCGTCACCGACACCAGGCCGCTGTCGATCGTGCCGCTGCCGGTCCCGATCAGGGTCAACGCGCTGGTCGGGATCGTGTCGGCCGGGACCGAATGCGCGATCGTGTACAGGTTGATCGTGATCGGCAGGCCATTGGGGCCCATGCTGCCGGACGAGACGGTCACGCTGGTGATGCCGGCACGCCGGCCGACCTGCGGGTGCTCGCCGAAGTAGAACCGCCGCCACCAGCTGTTGTCGGCCGTGTTCTTGCCCACCACGCCGCAGGCCAGTCCCTCGTCGCCCGGCGTGTTGTCCGCCATCTGCGAGATCGCCCAGTCACCGAGGACTGCAGGAACGCCCGCAGCGGGAATCGACGCGACGCGCACGGCGCGGTGCAGGCTCGGCCGCTCGCCGGTGGCGACCTGCGCCGCTGCCAGGCGGGCGGCGGCATAGCTCGGCGGGAGCGCCGTGGCGGCATGCTGGTCCAGGCTGTAGTCCAGGTCGGCGCCGCCACCATTGGCGATCGTCAGCGGCCGGGACGCGGAAGCACCGCTGGCTACGGTGAAGTCGAGGCTGACCGGCGTCACCTGGATCGCCGGCGTCGGCGCGTCCGGCGGCGTCACGGTCAGCTCGACCGGCACGTCGATCGTCGCGCGTGCGGGGTCGTTGGTCAGCACGCACAGCGTGGCCGTGTGCAGGCCCTGGCCCAGCGCGGCCGCATCGGCGAGGACCGCCACCTGGCCGGCGCGGCCGGGCGCGAGGCTGCCCGAGGTCGCGGCCAGCGTCAGCCAGGCGATGTCGCCCGGCCGTTCGCAGCCGCCTTCCGCAACGCTGTAGTCCAGGGTCGCGCTGCCGGTATTGGTGACGGTCAGCGCCAGCGCGCGCGAGGCGCCTTCGGTCACGGCCGTCGCCAACGGGTCGGGCGCGACCGTCGCGGCCGGCTGGCGGGTGCCGGTCAGGGCCGTGAAGAAATAGCCGGCGCCCTGCAGGAACTGGCCGCCGGGGCTGGCGACGCCCGAGGCGAGCAGCACGGTCGTGCCGTCGATGGCCGCCGTCGTGCCGAGCGAGTCGTTCGAGGTCGCGTCGCTGGCGATCAGCTTCTGGTCGTAGCGCCAGGCCTGGTTCGCTTCGGTGAAGACGTAGCCCGCACCGGCCCATGACTGGCCGTTGACGTTGGCCGCCGTGGCGCTGGCGACGATCGCGGTGTCGGTGATACCGACCGAGTAGCCGAAGCTGGCGAATTCCTCACCCTCGGGCGAGGCGATCGTGTGGGAGCGGCGCCAGACGCCGTCGATCTGCGTGTAGACGTAGATGACGCCTTCCGTGCCGAGCGTGGGCGCGCCGGCGACGAGCCGGTTGCCATTGGCCGCCAGCGACTGCCCCAGGTTCGAGTACAGCTCGCCGATCACCTTCTGCTTCTGCACCCAGCCCGTATCGCTGGGCTTGAAGAAGTACAGCGCGCCCGGGAAGTCCATGAAGGCCAGTTGCGCGCTGACGATGATGCTGTCCTCGGCGAAGGCCACGCGCCAGCCGAAGGCGTCACCGTTGCGCGTGTCCACGCCGCGGATCTTCTGCGTCTGCGACCAGCTTCCGCCCGCTCCGGTGAACAGGTACGCCGCGCCGCGCGCATGGCCGTTGGTCTGGGCCTTGTGGGCGCCGATCAGCGCCGCCCCGCCCGACAGCGCCACCGCGTTGCCGAAGGCGTCGCCCGCCGCACCGTCCGCCGCCGTGAGCTTGGCGACCTGGGTCCAGTGCCCGCCGCTGGCGGTGAAGACGTAGACCGCGCCCTGGCCGGCGCTGCCGCCGACCGTCGCGTTGTCCGCGCCGATCAGCGCGGTCGTGCCGTCGAGCGCGATCGAAGCACCGAACCGGGCCTGGTCGCCGGCCGCACCGTCCGAGGCCTGGAGCTTCTGCACCTCGGTCCAGCTGCCGGCCGACCGCCGGAAGACGTAGACCGCGCTGCGTCCCGTCACGGTGTCGTTGGTCCCGACCATGGCCGTGTCACCCGCCAGCGCCACCGATTCGCCGAAGCGCTGAAGCTCGCTGCCGTCGCTGGCGACGATCTTCTGGTTCTCCAGCTGGTCGATCGCGAACGGCACCGACCCGCTGGCGGCCAGGACCGCTCCGGACGGCGCGGCCGCGACGCTGAACCAGACCAGGAGAATGGCACCACGAACCCCGTACCGGCGGGCTTGCCTCATCGATTTCATGTCAATCGCCTTCTTATTGGTATGTCGTTGAACCGCCTGGCGTCCCTGCACGTCTCGCTCACCCCGACCGCACACCGCGATCGCTGCACCCGCGCCGAGGAAACGCGCCCACCCCGGACCGATCCTCGAAACCTGCGCGGCGGGCGCTGCACCCCGCGAACGGCCGGGGCGCCGGCCCGGTCGCACCACCACCGCCGGCCGGCCCGAGCGAACGGCCCTGCGCAGGCGCCGGCATCGGGGCCGCATCAGCGTCGAATGCGCCGCGCATCGACGCCCGGGGCGCGGTGCATGCCAAGGCAGCTGGCCTCGACGAACACGCAAAGGCCGCCGGGCCGCCCGGCCCGGACGCGTCCTGCGCGCCGCATTGCCGTGTCCATCCACAATGGCAGGAACCGGCCTGCCGGCTTTCACCGGGTGTTTTCATCCCGTTTACGACGCGTTTTTCGGGCGTTCCCGGCCGGCCGCCGCGCAGCCGGGCCGCGCGCCGGTGGCAGGCCCACCGGGCGCCGCCCAGCCAGGCGCGACCGCCACCGGCGGCACGCCGGCCGGCCTCGCCCTGGTCAGGCGCCGGCCCACCGCTTACCCTTCCGGCGGTGGCACGACGTCTTCGCTTCGGCACCCATGTCATCGATCTTGCGACACGCGAGCTGCGCGACGACGGGCGCTTGCTGCAAGTGTCGCCGCGCGTATTCGATTGCATCGCCTACCTGATCGAGCATCGCGACCGCGCGGTCGGGCGTGACGAGCTGATGGCCAGTGTCTGGGGCCGGGCCGACATCGCCGATACCCAACTCGGCCAGGTCGTGCTGCGGGCGCGGCGGGCGGCCGGCGATTCGGGCGACGCGCAGCTGGCCATCCGCACCGTGGTGGGCTTCGGCTACCGCTGGGTCGCCGAGACCGTCGAGGACGACACCGATGCGGCGCTTCCGGCGGACCCCGCGCCCGACCCCGCGCCCGTGCCGGTCGCCCCGGCCGCGCGCCGGGTGCCGCTGATCGTCCTGGCGCTGCTGCTGGTGGCCGCCGGCGCCCTCGGATGGACGGTGCACAACGGCCGGCAGGCCGACCCGACGCCCGTCGCTGCCGCCCCCGCTCCCGTCGTCGCCACCGGCCGTACCATCGCGATCACGCCGGCCCGGGTCGACGCGACGGCGGAATGGGACTGGCTGCGGCTGGGCGCGATGGAACTGATCGCCGGGCGCCTGCGCGGCGCCGGGCAGATCGTCATTCCCAGCGAGAACGTCATCGCGCTCGCCCAGGCGGCGCCCGACCCGCGTGCGCTGGCCGACGCCGTGCACGCTGCGCTGCATCCGCGCTGGATCGTGGCATCCACGTTCCTGAAGGCCGACGCCGGATGGATCGTGCGCCTGCAGCTGCGCGCGCACGGCCACGAGACGCGCGAGTTCCAGGGACAGGCCGACGATGCGATCCGCGCGGCGGGCCTGGCCACCGCACAGCTGCTGGCGACGCTCGGCGCACCGGCCGATGCTGCCGCGGCGCCACCCGATGCGCTCGAAGAATGGCTGTCGCGCATCGATGCCGCCGTGCTGGTGGAAGATCTCGACAGCGCGCGCCAGTTGCTGCGGAACGTTCCGGAAGCGATGCGCACACGCCCGGCGCTGCGCCTGCGCCAGGCCGAGGTGGATTTCACGGCCGGGCAGAACGAGGCCGCCGCCGCGGCACTGCAGGACCTGCTGGACGGCCTGCCGGCCGAGTCCGATGTCCTGGTGCACGCCCGCGCGGTCGCGTTGACGGCCGCGGTCCAGGTCCGGCTGGGCCGTGCCGCCGAGGCCGAGCACAGCGCGACGAAAGCCCTCGCGCTGCTCGAAGGGCACGATGCACCGGCCCTGATCGGCAAGAGCTTCATGCGCCGCGGCGTCGCGCGGGCGCGGCTGGGCCGCGCCGACGAGGCACTGGCCGACCTGGCGCAGGCGCGGATCGCGCTGCAGCTGGCCGGCGACACGCTGGGCATCGCGCTGGTCGAGCTCAACGAGGGCGCCCTCAGCGGCATCCGCAACCAGCCCGCCGAGGCGCTCGCCAGCTTCGTGCGGGCCGAAGCCCACTTCCGGCCGTTCGGCGCGTCGAGCGAGTTGGCGATTGCGCTCACCAACCAGGTGGTGGCGCACCGCGCCCTGCTGCAACCCGACCAGGCGCTGGCCGCGAGCGAACGCAGCCTGGCCCTGCTCGGCCACCTCGCCAACGTCGAGTCGACCCAGCTCGTCGAGGTCCGCCGTGCGCAGGCGCTGGCGGACGTGGGCCAATGGCGCGAGGCCGAAGCACGGCTGGACTCGCTGGCCCGCGCGCCCGACCTGGAGCAGCAGTTGGAACTGGCTGCCACCGTCGCCAACGAGCGCGCCCGCATCGCGCTCGCCCGCGGGCAGCCCGAGGTCGCGCTCGGGCTGGTCCAGCCCCTGATCGAACGCCTGACCGCGCGCGAGTTCGCCGGCAACCGGCTGGAGTGCTGGGAGACCGTCATTCGCGCCCTGCATGCGCTCGACCGCGACGCCGAGGCGGCGACCGCGGCGACGGCGCTGGCGGAGTGGGCCCGCCATGCCGACGATCGAAGCTTCACCGCCCGCCTGCGGCTGGTCGAGGCCGGGCAGGCCGAACGGGCAGGCCGCTTCGACGAGGCCGACGACCGCTACGGTGCCGCGCTCGCCGCGGCCGGCCAGGAAGGCGTGCCGGCGGACATCGCGCAGGTCGCGATCGCCTACGCCACGGCGCTGCTGGCACGCGGCGACATCACGCGTGCGGTGCCGGTCGCCGGCCGCCTGGATCGCTACGCGTCGCGCAGCTACGACGCCGCGGTGGTGCAGGTGCGTCTGTATCGCGCCCTGCGCCAGGCCGAAGCCTGGCGCAGGGCGCTCGACAACGCCCGGGCACTGGCCGGGGAGCGTCCGATCCCGGCCGACCTCGCGATCGAGCCCGGTGCCCTGGTGATCGGACCGGCACTGCCGCCCGCCGGGCAACGGTGAACGACCGCAACGGCGCTTCCATCACCGCCCTGCGCTGCCTGTTTCTCGTGCATGGGCCGGTGGCTGCGGCGGGCGCCCGCGCAAGGCACCGCGTGGCGCCTGCGCCGGAACCGGATGCTCAGCCGCGGCGCCGCGCCCGCAGCCCGCGCAGCGCGGCGTACACGACCACCAGCCCGGCCAGCGCCAGCGCGATCGCCAGCCACTCCGCCTGCGTCAGGGTCGCCACGATCGCCGCCATCGCCAGCACCGCCAGCAGCGGGATCAGCGGCCCGCCCGGCAGCACGAACGGCGCACCGCGCTCGCGCAGGTCCTTGCGCTGCGCCTGCCACGCAGCCAGGGCGACGCCCACGTAGAGCAGGCAGTTGGCACCGCCGGAGATCAAGGCGAGGGTCTCGAAGCTGCCGGCGATCGCCAGCGCGCAGCCGATCGCGCCGTGGGCCAGGATCGCCAGCAGCGGCACGTGATGGCGCGCGCTGACGCGCCCGAACGCGGACGGCAGCCAGCCGTCGCGGCCGAGCGCGAACAGCAACCGCGACGAGCCGAGCAGGTTGCCCATCAGGAACCCCGCCATCGATACGCAGGCGGTCGCCAGCAGCAGGCCGTAGCCGGGCGTCCACAACGTACCGGCCGCCGCCGCGATCGGTGCCGTGCTGCCGGCCAGATCGCCGCCGAGCACGCCCTGGCAGACCACCTGGATGCCGACGTAGAGCAGCACCACCAGCACGATCGCGGCCAGTGTGGCGCGCGGCACGTGGCGCGCCGGATCGCGCACCTCGCCGGACGGGATCAAGGCCGTCTCCATGCCCGAGTACGCGAACATCACCAGCACCATCGACGTGCCGAGCGCGCTCCATGACGGAATCGCGATCCAGTCCACCCCGTCGACGCCGACCAGCAGCAGGCCGATCGCGGCCAGCACGAACAGCGGCGTCAGCTTGAGCGTGGCCAGCGCCAGGATCGCCCGTGCGCCCAGGCGGATGCCGAAGGCATTGAGCGCGACCAGCAGTCCGTAGACCAGCACCAGTACGGCCGCGCGCGGCACCGGCGCCGCCAGCGACGGCACGAAGTGCGCGAGCTGGCCGAGCAGCGCCGCGGCGACGCCGGCGCTGGAGGCGAGGTTGCAGATCCAGGCCAGCGCGCCGGCCAGGAAACCGGCGAACGGGCCGAAGGCGACGCCGACATAGGTATAGGGTCCGCCGGTCGCGAGCGCGCGGCTGCCGATCGCGGCGAAGCACAGCGCGATCGGCACGATCGCCACCGCGCCGGCCAGGAACGCCAGCGGCGCGGCGCTGCCCATCCGCGTGAACAGCAGGGCCGGCAGCATGAAGATGCCGGCGCCGACGATGATGTTGACGATCGCCGCGGTCAGCACGACCGGCCCCATCGCCCGGACCAGGGCGCCTTCGCCGTGCAGCGGACCGGGGGAACCGGGAGCGGATGCGGACATCGGCGAGGGACGTGCGGGACGGGCCGCTAGCGTCGCATGCGCCGGCACCGGTGACGAGGGGGACGGTCGGAACCGGCAGCGGGACTTACCAAGGCAGGCGCCAGGCGCTAGAATCCCCGCCCCGTACGCGGTGCGATTTCCTCCGGGGTCGTGCTTCGGCGGTGCCAAGGATGTTCCGTTTCATTGTCTCCAGGGTCTGCCGCCGTGAATGCCGTCTCCGTCCTGCGTGTCGAAACGACGCCGGGTTCCTCTCTGCAGCCGGCGCTGCGCGAATGTGTCGCGCGTGCCGTGCGACGCTACCTCTCCGATGTCGATGCCCAGCCCAGTGAAGGGCTGCACGAGCTGGTGCTGCGCGAGGTGGAGATTCCGCTGCTGCACGAGGTCATGGCCTGCTACGGCGGCAACCAGAGCAAGGCGGCCGCCGCGCTCGGCATCAACCGCGCGACCCTGCGCAAGAAGCTGCAGCAGTACGGCATGAGCTGAGCGGCCCTCGGGCCGCACGCAGCGGGAGACGCGCCGCTATAATGCGCGCCCCCTTTTCCGCCCGGGATGCTGCCGTGTCCGACCCTTCCGCCGCGCCCGTACGGCGCGCGCTGCTCAGCGTTTCCGACAAGACCGGCCTGATCGATCTCGCCCGCGGCCTGGCCGCGCGCGGCGTCGAGCTGCTGTCCACCGGCGGCACCGCCCGTGCGCTGCGCGAGGCGGGACTTGCGGTGCGCGACGTCAGCGAACTCACCGGCTTCCCGGAAATCATGGACGGCCGCGTCAAGACGCTGCACCCGAAAGTCCACGGCGGCCTGCTCGGACGCCGCGGCACCGACGATGCGGTGATGGCCGAGCACGGCATCGCCCCGATCGACCTGCTGGTGCTGAACCTCTATCCGTTCGAGCGCGTCTCGGCCGATCCGGCCAGCAGCTTCGAGACGGTCGTCGAGAACATCGACATCGGCGGCCCGGCGATGCTGCGCGCGGCGGCGAAGAACTTCGCGCACGTCGCGGTGGCCACCGACCCGGCGCAATACCCCGCCCTGCTCGCCGAACTCGACGCCGCCGGCGGCGCGCTGTCGGCCGGGACGCGCTTCGCGCTCGCGGTGGCTGCGTTCAATCGCGTCGCGCAGTACGACGCGGCGATCGCCAACCACCTGTCCTCGATCAACGAGGCCGGCGGCCGCGACGCCTTCCCGACGCAGCAGAACGGCAATTTCGTCAAGGTCATGGACCTGCGCTACGGCGAGAACCCGCACCAGCAGGCGGCGTTCTACCGCGACCTGTGGCCGGTGCCGGGCACGCTGGCGACGCTGCGGCAGCTGCAGGGCAAGGAACTGAGCTACAACAACCTCGCCGATGCCGACGCCGCCTGGGAATGCGTGCGCCAGTTCGAGGCGCCGGCCTGCGTCATCGTCAAGCACGCCAATCCCTGTGGCGTCGCCCAGGCGCCGTCGATCGGCGAGGCCTACGAACAGGCCTATGCCACCGACGCGACGTCCGCCTTCGGCGGCATCATCGCGTTCAACCGGCCGCTCGACGCAGCCACCGCCAAGACGATCCTCGACCGCCAGTTCGTCGAAGTGCTGATCGCGCCGGCGGTGGACGCCGCCGCGCTCGCGCTCTGCGCGAAGAAGCCGAACGTGCGCGTCATCACCATCGCCCACGGCGAGGGCCGCAACAACGTCGACGTCAAGCGCGTGGGCTCGGGCCTGCTGATGCAGACCGCCGACGTGCGCGAGGTGCAGCGCAGCGAGCTGCGCACGGTCACGCGGCGCGCGCCGACGGCGGCCGAGACCGACGACCTGCTGTTCGCCTGGCGCGTCGCCAAGTTCGTCAAGTCCAATGCGATCGTCTACGCGCGCGGGCAGCACACCGTCGGCATCGGCGCCGGCCAGATGAGCCGCGTCGTCAGCGCCCGCATCGCCGCGCTCAAGGCCGAGGAGGCCGGCATCGCGGTACCCGGCAGCGTCATGGCCAGCGATGCGTTCTTCCCGTTCCGCGACGGCATCGACGCCGCGGCCGCGGCCGGCATCGTGGCGGTGATCCAGCCGGGTGGCTCGATGCGCGACGAGGAAGTGATCGCCGCGGCCGACGAGGCCGGCATCGCGATGGTGTTCACCGGCGTGCGCCACTTCCGCCACTGACACTTCCGCCACTGCGGCGCGGCGCCCCGGCGAGGGGCGCCACGCACGCGGCGCCAGGTCCCGTGCGGCGCGAGCGATCCACGCGCACGTGAGAGCCCTGCGGCGGTAGCGCCGGCCGCACCATCACCGCCGCGGTGATCCGCGCCGTCGCGTATCGCCCGGCATTCCACCGCCGTCCCCGCGCGGGCGCATCGGTTACGCCGAATTTACGGCGCGGCGCCGGCACCGGCATGGTGCCTTTACGGGCCTCGCACCGACACTGACGCCGTGGCCATCCGGCCATGTCGACTGCGATCGGTCCATGTCCTTTTCTCTACTCCGGCGGCAGCGCGTACTGGCCGCCGTCCTGCTCGTCCCGGCGTCGGCCCCGGCCCTGGCCTTCACGTTCGGTGGCAACGCGGCGCTGACCAGCGACTACGTCTGGCGCGGAACCTCGCAGACCCAGGGCGACCCGGCCGTGCAGGCCGGCTTGCGCCTGGCCGGCGACGGCGGCTGGTACGCCTCGCTGTGGGGTTCCAACGTCGAGTTCGCCCCGGAAACCCATGCCAGCAGCGAGTTCGACGCCGTCGTCGGCTGGAGCGGCGCACTGGCCGCGGACTGGGCGCTGGACGTCAACCTGACCCACTACCGCTACCCCTCGACCACGCTCGACCTGAACTGGACCGAGGCCAATGCGACGCTGACCTGGCGCGGGATCGGGTGGCTGCAGGTGGCGCGCTCGAACGACGCGCTGGCGAGCGGCGACGCCGGCACCTACCTGCAGCTCGGCGCGCGCTGGCCGCTGGCCGAGACCTTCCGCCTGGAGGCGGCCGCGGGCTGGTACGACCTGGACGCCTACGACGACGGCTACGCGCACGGCCTGCTGAGCGCGGTGTGGGCGTTCAAGGCGCCGTTCGAGCTGCGCCTCAGCGCGCACGCCACCGACACGGCGGCCAAGCGCCTGTTTCCCGACCTTGCCGGCACGCGCATCGAAGCGGCCGTGCAGGCCACCTTCTGAAGGACACGACGATGGCCGACTGGCTGGCGGTTGTCTGCGGCATCGCGGTGATCCTGGCGGCGACCTATCTGCTGCTGGTGATCCTGCGACCCCACACGTTCTGAGCGAGATCCGATCATGATCGAAGCCCTGCTCGTCTTCGCGCTCGCGCTTGGCCTCGGCTGGCCGCTCGGGCGCTACCTCGCCGCCGTGATGCGCGGCGGCCCGCTGCCCGGCGACCGCGTGTTCGGCTGGATCGAGCGGCCGCTCTACGCGGCGCTCGGCACCGACCCGCGCCACGGTATGAGCTGGCGCGGCTACGCGCTCGCGTTCCTGGTCAGCAACCTGGCGGTCGGCCTGCCGACCTGGCTGATCTTCATGACCCAGGCGTGGCTGCCGCTCAACCCGGACGGCATTCCCAACCTGCGCTGGGACACGGCGCTGCACACGATGGTGTCGTTCCTGACCAACACCAACCAGCAGCACTACTCGGGCCAGGCGCAGCTGTCGTACCTGTCGCAGATGACCGGCATCGTCGGCCTGCAGGTGGTGACGCCGATGATGGGCCTGGCCCTGGTGGCGGCGACGCTGCGCGCCCTGTTCGGCGGCCGTGCGGCCGATGGCGCGGCGCGCGGCGGGAATGCCGGCGACCGTCCCGAGGTCGACGTCGGCAACTACTGGGCCGACGTGATCCGCCCGACGGTGCGCTTCATGCTGCCGCTGTGCCTGGCCTGGTCGCTGCTGCTGACCAGCCAGGGCGTGCCGTCGACCCTGGCGGCCGGGCCGGTCGCGACGCCGATCGACGCCAGCGCCGGCATGGCCGCCCAGAAGATACCGCTCGGCCCGGTGGCGCCGATGGTCGCCGCCAAGCAGCTCGGCTCCAACGGCGGCGGCTGGTACGGCCCCAACAGCGCGTTCCCGCTGGAGAACCCGACACCGCTGTCGAACCTGATCGAGCTGCTCGGCATCGTGCTGATCCCGGTCTCGATCGTCTTCATGGTCGGTCCGTTCACCGGCCGGCGGAAATTCACCGGCCTGGTGCTCGGCTGCATGCTGCTGATGTCGGCCGCCTCCACCGGCGCCGCGTTCTGGTCCGAGGCGCACTCGGCCACGCGCGCCGATGCCGCACTGATGGAAGGCAAGGAAACGCGGCTGGGCGCCGAATCCTCGGCGCTGTGGTCCACGCTGACGACCCAGGTCAACAACGGCTCGGTCGACGCCATGCACGACTCGCTGGCGCCGCTGACCGGGCTGGTGGCGCTGGCCAACATGCTGGTCAACGCGATCTGGGGCGGCGTCGGCTGCGGCCTGCAGCAGTTCCTGGTCTACCTGCTGCTCAGCGTGTTCCTGGCCGGCCTGATGACCGGGCGCACACCGGAGCTGTTCGGCCGCAAGATCGAGGCCGGCGAAGTCCGCCTGCTGGCGCTGCTGATCCTGCTGCAGCCGCTGGTGGTGCTCGGCCTGACCGCGCTGACGCTGGCGGTGCCGGCGATCACCGGCAATTCCAATCCCGGCTTCCACGGCGTCAGCCAGGTGCTCTACGAGTACGCCTCGGCGTTCGCCAACAACGGCTCGGGCTTCGAGGGCCTGGGCGATGCGACGCCCTGGTGGAACCTCAGCTGCGTGCTGGTGCTGCTGCTCGGCCGCTATCCGGCACTGATCGTGCCGCTGGTGGTGGCCGCCCGCCTCGCCCGCAAGCGGCCCTCGCCCGAGTCGGCCGGCACGCTGCAGGTGGAGACCCCCACCTTCGCGCTGACCGTGGTGGCGGTGATCGTCATTCTCACGCTGCTGCAGTTCATGCCGGCCCTGGTGCTGGGACCGATCGCCGACCACCTGGCGCTCGCCCCCGCCTGACCACGCCCGCAGCACGCCCCCCGAGCCCCTCATCCGTTACCGAGCCCCGCAGCCATGACCGGCCTTTCCTCCTCCGCCATACCTCCCCGCCGCCACCGGGCCCTGCTCGACGCGGCCGGCCTGCGCGCCGCCGTGCGTGATGCCTTCGTCAAGCTGTCGCCGCAGCACCTGGTCAGGAGCCCGGTGATGGCGATCGTCTTCGCCGGCACGCTGCTGGCGGCGCTGATCACGCTCGGCGGCCAGGCGACGCCCGGCTTCGGCTGGGCGGTGACCGCGATCCTGTTCGTCACGGTGCTGTTCGGCAACTTCGCCGAGGCGGTCGCCGAAGCACGCGGCCGCGGCCAGGCCGCCGCGCTGCGGCGCGCGCGCAGCGACCTGATCGCACGCCGCATCGGCCCGGCCGGCGAGGAGACACGCATCGCCGCCGCCGCGCTGCGGCCCGGCGATGCGGTGATCGTCAGCGCCGGCGAGTTCATCCCGGCCGACGGCGAGATCGTCGAGGGCGTCGCGACGATCAACGAATCGGCCGTCACCGGCGAATCGGCACCGGTACTGCGCGAGGCCGGCACCGACCGCTCGGGCGTGATCGGCGGCACCAAGGTGCTGTCCGACCGGATCGTCGTGCGCATCACCGCCGAGCCCGGCCACAGCTTCCTCGACCGCATGATCGCGCTGGTCGAGGGCGCCAACCGGCAGAAGACGCCGAACGAGGTCGCGCTGACGATGCTGCTGGCGGCGATGACGCTGACGTTCCTGATCGTCGTGGCCACCCTGCCGGCGATCGGCGCCTTCGTCGGCGTGAAGGTGGACGTGCTGCTGCTGATCGCGCTGCTGGTCTGCCTGATCCCGACCACGATCGGCGGCCTGCTGCCGGCCATCGGCATCGCCGGCATGAACCGGGCGCTGGCGGCCAACGTGCTGGCCAAGTCCGGCAAGGCGGTGGAGGTGGCCGGCGACGTCGACGTGCTGCTGCTCGACAAGACCGGCACGATCACCTTCGGCGACCGCCAGGCCACCGCGTTCCATCCGCTGGCCGGCGTGGAGCTGCGCACGCTGCGTGATGCGGCCCTGCTCGCCTCGCTGGCCGACCCGACGCCCGAGGGCAAGTCGATCGTGCGGCTGGCGCGCCAGCAGGGCAGCGCGATCGACGAACCGGCGCAGGCGCACTACCTCGCGTTCAGTGCGGCCACGCGCATGTCCGGCGTCGACATCGCCGGTGCCGACGGCGCGCGCGCGATCCGCAAGGGCGCCGCCGACGCGATCGCGCGCAACGTCGCCGCGTTCGGCGGCAGCGCGCCGAACGAACTGGACGCCCGCGTCGCGCAGGTCGCGCGTGGCGGCGCCACGCCGCTGGTCGTCTCCGAGGGCCGCCACGTGCTCGGCGTGGTCGAGCTGTCGGACGTGGTCAAGCACGGCATCCGCGAGCGCTTCGCCCAGCTGCGTGCGATGGGCGTGCGCACCGTCATGATCACCGGCGACAACCCGCTGACCGCGGCGGCGATCGCCGCCGAGGCCGGCGTCGACGACTTCATCGCCGAGGCGCGGCCGGAGGACAAGCTGGCGCGGATCCGTGCCGAGCAGGCCGCCGGGCGCCTGGTCGCGATGGTCGGCGACGGCACCAACGACGCGCCCGCGCTGGCGCAGGCGGACGTCGGCCTGGCGATGAACTCCGGCACGCAGGCGGCCAAGGAGGCCGGCAACATGGTCGATCTGGATTCCGATCCGGCCAAGCTGCTGGCCGTGGTCGAGGTCGGCAAGCAGCAGCTGATCA
Source organism: Dokdonella koreensis DS-123 (assembly GCF_001632775.1). Classification (NCBI taxonomy): domain Bacteria; kingdom Pseudomonadati; phylum Pseudomonadota; class Gammaproteobacteria; order Lysobacterales; family Rhodanobacteraceae; genus Dokdonella; species Dokdonella koreensis. Next base: position 509,115 of record NZ_CP015249.1, on the reverse strand, counting down.
CGCGCGGCGCGCTGACCACGTTCTCGCTCGCCAACGACGTCGCCAAGTATTTCGCGATCCTGCCGGCGCTGTTCGCCGCGGCGATCCCGCAGATGGCCGTGCTGGACGTCATGCGCCTGTCCAGCCCGGCCAACGCGGTGCTGGCCGCACTGATCTTCAACGCGCTGATCATCCCGGCGCTGATCCCGCTGGCGCTGCGCGGCGTGCGCTTCCATCCGGCCGGCGCCACCGCGCTGCTGCGCCGGAACCTGCTGATCTACGGTGCCGGCGGCGTGCTGCTGCCGTTCGCCGGCATCAAGCTGATCGACCTGCTGCTCGCCGCCACCGTCGGCGCCTGAGGATCCCACGATGAATGCCGCTTCCCCTACCGCCTTCCCAGCCGACCACGGCCTCGTCCGTGCCGGCGTGGTGCTCGCCGTCATCATCCTGCTCGGCCTGGGCCTGGCCTATGCGCTGGCCGGCGCGGCGCTCGGCCGCCTGGCGTTCCCCGAGGCCGCCGGCGGCAGCCCGGTCGTGCGTGACGGCCATGTCGTCGGCTCGGCACTGCTGGCGCAGCCGTTCGCCGACCCACGCTACTTCAGCCCGCGCCCGTCCGCTGCCGGCTACGACCCGATGGCCGCCGCCGGCAGCAACCAGGCGCGCACGAATCCGGACCTGCGCCGGCGCCTGGCCGAGGCCACCGCCGCCGTCGCGGCGCGCGAGGGCGTGGCCGCCGCCGAGGTGCCGCCGGAACTCGTGACCCAGTCCGGCAGCGGCCTGGACCCGCACATCAGCCCGGCAGCGGCGCGGATCCAGATGGCGCGCGTCGCCGCCGCGCGCGGCCTGGACCCGGCCATCGTCGCGCGCCTGCTCGCCGAACGGACCGAGGCGCCGCAGTTCGGCCTGCTCGGCCAGCCGCGGATCAACGTGCTGCAGCTGAACCTGGCCCTCGATGCCCTCCCGGCGCGCATACCCGCCGGCAGCGCGCCGCCACCGCGAAGCGGCGCACAATAGCCCGATGGGTGACCCGCGCAACCGACGCGCCGACGCGCTGATCGGCGAACTGCGCCGCGAAGGCGGCGGCCGGCTGACCGTGTTCCTGGGCGCGGCGCCCGGCGTCGGCAAGACCTACGCGATGCTGTCACGTGCGCGCGAACTGCGCCGGCGCGGCGTGGACCTGGTGGTCGGCCTGGTCGAGACGCACGGCCGCAGCGAGACCGCGGCGCTGACCGAAGGGCTGGAAGTGCTGCCGCGGCGGCAGGCCCCGTACCAGGGCCGGCTGATCGAGGAGATGGATCTGGACGCCCTGCTCGCGCGGCGGCCGCAGCTGGCCCTGGTCGACGAGCTGGCGCACCGCAACGCGCCGGGCAGCCGCCACGAGCGGCGCTGGCAGGACGTCGCCGAACTGCTCGACGCCGGCATCGACGTCTACACCACGGTCAACATCCAGCACCTGGAAAGCCTCAACGACCTGGTCCACGGCATCACCGGCGTGCGCGTCGCCGAGACCGTTCCCGATGCCGTGTTCGACCGCCTGCGCGACATCGTGCTGGTGGACCTGCCGCCGCGCGAGCTGATCGAGCGCCTCAAGCAGGGCAAGGTCTACGTGCCCGAGCAGGCGGCGCAGGCGCTGCAGGCGTTCTTCTCGCCGTCCAACCTGACTGCATTGCGCGAGCTGGCGATGCAGACCGCCGCCGACCGCGTCGACAGCGACCTGCGCGAGACGCAGGCGGCACGCGGCCTGCCCGGCATCGCGCTGCGCCGGCGCGTGCTGGTCGCGATCGACGGCCACGGCCGCTCCGAGTACCTGGTCCGCATCGGGCGCCGCCTGGCCGAACGCCGCGATGCGCCGTGGTCGGTCGTCAACGTGCAGGCCGGGCCGGTGGCCGATCCGGCGGTGCAGCTGGAGCTGGACCGCGCGTTCGCGCTGGCGCGCACGCTCGGCGCCGAGACCCAGGTGCTGCACGGGCCCGGCATCGTCGATGCCCTGCTCGACCATGCCGCGCACAACGGCGTGTCCTCGATCGTGCTGGGCCGCACGCGCGAGCGGCCGGTCGCGCGGCTGTTCAATCGCACGCTGACGCAACAGTTGCTGCAGCACGGCGCGCACTACGACCTGACCATCATCAATGCCCCAGGGGCACGCGCGCGTTCGCGCCGGCGCGCGCGGACGGCCGGCGCCGGTCTGGCCAGGACCGAGCCGCTGCTGGTCGCGATCGCGACCGCGCTGGCGGTGGCGATCGCCGCCGTCGCCGAGCGCTGGCTGGGCCTGGAAGACCTGTCGATGGTCTTCATCGTCGCCGTGGTGCTGGTCGCCTCGCGCACGCGGATGATCGCCGCGGTCGCCACCGCGGTGCTGTGCTTCCTCGCCTACAACCTGTTCTTCATCGAGCCGCGTTTCACGCTGTACATCGGCGCGCGCCAGGGCATCGTGACGGTGCTGCTGTTCCTCGGCGCCGCGCTGATCGCCGGCCGGCTGGCCTCGCGGCTGCGCATGCAGGTCCTGGCGCTGCGCGCCGCCAATGCGCATGCGACGGTGCTGCAGGCGTTCGGACGGCAGCTGGCGGCCGCCACCGACCTGGACGGCGTCGTGCGCGCCGGGCGCCAGGCACTGGAGAGCGCGTTCGACGGCACGGCCTGGATCGTCGTGGACGCCCCGCCCACCGGCGGCGCCAGCGCCGAGGCGCGCTCGCCGGAGGCTGCCATCGATGACCTGGACCGCGCGGCCGCGGAGTGGACGCGACGCCACCGGCAACCGGCCGGACGCCATACCGACACCCTGGCCGGCTCGGCCTGGTGGTTCCTGCCGATCGCCGCCGACCGCGCGCTGATCGGCGTGGCCGGCCTGCGCCTGGCGCCGGCGACGACGCGGCTCGGCGTGGAGCAGCGGCGGCTGGCCGAAGCGATGGTCGACGACCTCGGCCAGGCCGTGCTGCGCACGCGCCTGGGCGCCGATCTCGAGCAGGCACGCGTCGGCGCCGAGACCGAACGCCTGCGCTCGGCCCTGCTCAGCTCGGTCTCGCACGACCTGCGCTCGCCGCTCTCGGCGATGATCGGCGCCGCCGACAGCCTGGCCAGCTACGGCGAGGCGATCGGCGCCGGCGACCGTGCCGCGCTGCTGGAGACGATCCGCCTCGAAGGCGAACGCCTGGACCGCTACATCCAGAACCTGCTGGACATGACGCGCCTGGGCCACGCCGGGCTGCGCCTCAACCGCGACTGGATCGGCATCGACGAGCTGGTCGGATCGGCCACCGGGCGCCTGCAGCGCTACCAGCCGGACGTGCGCTTCGGCATCGACATCGCGCCGGACATCGGCCCGCTGTGGGTCCATCCGGCGCTGGTCGAGCAGGCGCTGTTCAACGTGATCGAGAACGCGGCGCGCTTCTCGCCGCCGGGCCAGGCCGTGACGATCGCCGCGGGTACCGATGCGGAAGGCCGCCTGCACATCGACATCGGCGACCGCGGCCCCGGCATCCCGGAAGCCGAGCGCACGCGCATCTTCGACATGTTCTACAGCGTCGAGCGCGGCGACCGCGGCCGCCAGGGCACCGGCCTGGGCCTGGCGATCAGCCAGGGCATCGTCGGTGCGCATGGCGGCAGCATCGAGGCCTTGCCGGGTGCCGATGGCGCCGGCACCACGATCCGCATTACGCTGCCGCGCAACGAACCGCCCGGTCCCACCGGTGAGCCCGACTGACGCCACGCCGCCTGCCTTCGACTCGGCACCGCCGCCGCGCGTGCTGGTGATCGACGACGAGCCGCAGATCCGCCGCTTCCTCGACATCAGCCTGCGTGCGCAGCGCTATCGCGTGCTGCTGGCGGCGACCGGCGCCGAAGGCCTGGCGCTGCTGGCCAGCCAGGGCGCGGAGCTGGTCGTGCTCGACCTCGGCCTGCCCGACCGCGACGGCCAGGACGTCCTGCGCGACCTGCGCCAGTGGTCGGCGGTGCCGGTGATCGTGCTGACCGTGCGCGCCGACGAAGCCGGCAAGGTCGCCGCGCTCGACGCCGGCGCCAACGACTACGTGACCAAGCCGTTCGGCATCCAGGAGCTGATGGCGCGCATCCGCGTACTGCTGCGCGGCCACGCCAGCGGCGGCGGCCCGGTGCCGGTGTTCGACGACGGCCGCCTGCGCATCGACCTGGCGCACCGCGACGTGCGCCTGGACGGCACCGCGCTCGCCCTCAGCCGCAAGGAATTCGCGCTGCTGGCGCTGCTGGTCGGCCACGCCGGCCGCGTCGTCACGCAGCCGCAGCTGCTGCGCGAGCTGTGGGGCCCGACACACCAGGACGACACGCACTACCTGCGCATCCTGGTCGGCAAGCTGCGCGCCAAGCTCGGCGACGACGCCAGTGCGCCACGCTACATCGCCACCGAGCCGGGCGTGGGCCTGCGCTTCGTCGGCGGCTGACCCACGCTCGCGGACGGCGGCCGGCGCGGCCTCGTCCCCGCCCTCGAACACCTGTCCAGGAGCACGCCGCATGCCCCCGCCCGATCACTACCACCTCCGGTACGCCGTTCCCGACGTCGCGACCTACCGCCATCTGCGTGCGGCCGCGGGCCTCAGCCCCAAGTCCGCCGAGGCGGCCGCGGCCGGCCTCGCGGGCAGCCTGTTCGCGGTCCAGGTCGTCCACGGCGAGGACGTCGTCGGCATGGGTCGCGTCATCGGCGACGGTGGCTGCTTCTACCAGGTGGTGGACATCGCCGTGCTGCCGGCCCACCAGGGACGCGGCCTCGGCAGGCGCATCGTGCAGGCGATCGCGGACTTCATCGATCGGGAAGTGCCCGCCAGCGCGTACGTCAGCCTGTTCGCCGACGGCACGGCGCAGCACCTCTACGCCCGCTTCGGGTTCGCGGTGACGGCGCCGGCCTCGATCGGCATGGCCCGCGTGAAGGCGGCATCGCCGGCAGCCCCGTAGCGCCCGCGCCGGGCCGCGCGGCGGTCAGCCGCGGGCCCGGCGCGGGCGACTGCGCCATCAATCGCGCTTGGCGTCCTTGGCCATCGCCTCGGCGTCGTCCAGCAGGCGCTTGGCCTGGGCCTTGGCGGCCTCGTGCGCCGCGTTCGCCTGATCCTTGCAGGCGCCCTGCTGGCCGGAGGCCAGCGTGTCGCAGCGTTCCTTGGCGACCTTCAGGTCGGCGTCGATCCTGGCGATCGCCAGGTCGTAGTCGGCCTTGGCCTGCGCCCGGATCGTGTCCGACTCGACGCCGGCGACGTCCTTGCCGGCCGCACGCGCCGCATCCATCGCGTCGCCCTGCGCGGCATTGATCTTCTCGTTGGCCTTGGCGTCCGCCTCGGCGACCTGGGCACGCGCCTCGGCCTGGGCGGCGTCGAGCTTGCGCTGCGCCTCGGCAGCCTGCGCGTCGGCCTGCTGCTGCGCCTTGGCGACCTCCTCGGCGGCCTGCTGGCGCGCCTGGTCGACCTTGCGCTGCGCCTCGGCGGCGGAATCCTGCTGGCTGCACGCACCGAGACCGAGCACCGCCGCCATCGCGGCGACAAGCAACGTATTCTTCATGGGTCGTTCTCCAGTTGGGGCGGCCCGCACCGGATCCGTTTCGGTTCCCTCGGGCCGTGCGGGCATTGGAGGGCGCCGGTCATGAACGCGCTGTGACGCCCGCCGCCGCCGTTCAGCGGCGAGCGGTATTCGGGCACGCCGCGCGGTTCAGCCGGCGAAGCCGCCCGCGTCGAGGAAGACCTGCTCCTCGGGCGTCGTGGTCCGCGCCAGCAGCGCGTTGCGGTGCGGGAACCGGCCGAAGCGGCGGACGATGTCGCGGTGGCCTTCGGCGTGTGCCAGCGGCTCGGCGCCGAGCGTGCGCATCAGCGCCACCGAGCGATCCTGGTCGGCCAGGTCTTCCGAATGCGCGAACGGCAGGTAGCAGAACAGGCGCAGCTCGGCGTCGATCGCCCGGTCCAGGCCCTGCGCGATGCCGTGGCCGGCCACCTGCCGCGCCAACGGATCGGTCGCATACATGTGCGCGCAGCCGCGGAACACGTTGCGCGGAAACTGGTCGAGCAGGATCAGCAGCGCGAGCACGCCGTCGGCCGTGGCCTTCCAGCCGTCGAACTCGCGCCGCGCCGCCGCGAAATGCGCATCGCCGAAGCGCGCGCCGAAGGCCGCGTCGAACGCGGCGTCCTTCTCGAACCAGCGTTCCGGCCCCGCATCGCGCCAGAAGCCGACGACGTCGGCGCTCGTGGCCGTCGCGGCGGTCGAGCCGCGGCTCATTGCGCCTCTTCCGCCGTCTCGCGCGTCACCGCGGCGGTCTCGGCGGTCAGCGGCCGGGCCTCGCGGCGCGGCGCGGTGAACGGCGTCGGCACCGGCCGCGGTGCATTGCCGAGCATCATCGACCGGCCGGCACGGACGTCGCCGGCGGCCACTTCCAGCTCGAAGCGCTCCGCGTCGCGGCGGCGGACCTCGGCGGCGGTCTCGGCCGCCTCTTCGGCCTCCACGCCGAGTGCGCGCAGCGCCGCCTCGCCGAAGCGCAGCGCCGACTCGAAGGTCTCGCGGATCTGGAAGTCGGCACCCGCGGCGACCAGCTTGGCCGCGTGCTCGCGGTCGTAGGCGCGCACCAGCACGCTGGCGTGCGGGAACTCCTCGCGCACCAGCTCGCAGATCAGCGAGGCCGATTCCTTGTTGTCGACGCAGACCGCGATCGCACGCGCGGTCGGCGCGCCGGACGCGCGCAGCACGTCCAGCCGCGTGCCGTCGCCGTAGTAGACGATGAAGCCGAAGTCGGCCGCGCTGCGGATCATCTCCACGTCGGTGTCGATGATCGTGACCTCGCAGCCGCGCGCCAGCAGGCATTGGCTCATGACCTGGCCGAAGCGCCCGAAGCCGATGACCAGCACCGTGCCGGAGAGGTTCTCGGCGACGTCGATGCCGTCCATCGACTCCACCTTCTTGGGAATCAGCGGACGGATCAGGATCACGAACAGCGGCGTCAGCGCCATCGACAGCACGACGATCGCGGTCAGGTTGGCGTTGACGGTCGCGTCGATCACGTGCGCGGCGGACGCCGCCGCGAACAGCACGAACGCGAACTCGCCGCCCTGCGCCATCAGCACCGCCCGGTCCAGCGCCTCGGCATGGCTGCTGCGCATCACCCGCGCCACGACGTAGATGCACAGCGCCTTGACCAGCATCATCGCCAGCACGCCGGACACGATCAGCGGCCAGTTGCGCGCGACCACGGCCAGGTCCAGCGACATGCCGACGGCGAGGAAGAACAGGCCGAGCAGGATGCCGCGGAACGGTTCGATGTCGGCCTCCAGCTGGTGACGGAACGTCGATTCGGACAGCAGCACACCGGCCAGGAAGGCGCCCATCGCCATCGAAAGGCCGCCCACCTGCATCAGCAGCGCCGCGCCGAGCACCACCAGCAGCGCGGCGGCGGTCATGACCTCGCGCGCCTTGGCCGCCGCCAGGATCCGGAACAGCGGGTTGAGCAGCCAGATGCCGGCGGCGATCAGCCCGGCCAGCGCCGCCACGCCGATGCCGACGCTGAGCCAGCGCGAATCGGCCGCCTGCTCGCGCATGTCCGGCGAGATGAACGCGACCAGGGCCAGCAGCGGCACGATCAGCAGGTCCTCGAACAGCAGGATCGAGACGATCTTCTGGCCGTTCGGCAGCGCGATGTCGCCGCGCTCGCCGAGCAGCTGCATCACGATCGCGGTCGAGGTCAGCACGAAGCCGGCGGCGCCGATGAACGACACCGGCAGCGGGAAGCCGAACGCCAGGCCCACGCCGGTCAGGGCCATCGTGCAGACCGCGATCTGCAGGCTGCCCAGGCCGAAGATCTCCTGGCGCAGGCTCCACAGGTGCGAAGGCCGCATCTCCAGGCCGATCACGAACAGGAACATCACCACGCCCAGTTCGGCCACGTGCAGGATCGCCTGCGGATCGGAGAACCAACCCAGGCCGAACGGGCCGATCAGCAGGCCCGCCGCGAGGTAGCCGAGCACCGAGCCCAGGCCGATGCGCCGGAAGATCGGCACCATGACGACGGCCGCGCCGAGCAGCGCGACCACGTTGACCAGCTCGCTACCCGAAGTCTCTGCCGCCATGACCCGTCACCTGCCGCCGTTGCCGGCGTCCATCGTACAGGGTCGATGGCGGGCCTCGGCAAGACCTGCGGAGCGGCCGGCTCACTTCTCCAGCAGCACGGCGATCTCCTGGAGGCTCTCCACGCGGCTGCAGACGATCTTCAGGCACACCAGCATCGGCACCGCCAGCAGCAGGCCGAGGATGCCCCACAGCCAGCCCCACAGCATCAGCCAGACGATGATCGCCAGCGGATTGAGGTTGACCGTGCGCCCGAGCACCAGCGGCGTGGCGACCTGGCTTTCCAGCGTGTGGAGGCCGAGGTAGCCGGCGGCCGGCAGCAGCGCGGCACCGAGCGCCGGGAACTGCGCCAGCCCGACCAGCGCCAGCACCGCCGCCATCACCAGCGGGCCGACGTAGGGCGTCAGGTTCAGCAGCGCGGCCACCGCGCCCCACAGCAAGGGCGTATCGACGCCCAGCGCCCACAGCAGGCCGGCGGTCGCCACGCCGAGCGCGATGCTGGTCGAGCAGACCGTCAGGAAATAGCGCGAGACGTCGTTCTGGATCGAGCGCACGATGTCCACGGTCAATCGCTTGGCCGCCCAGGTCGGGCGCAGCAGCAGCACCCGGCGCAGCAGGGTGTCGCCGTACAGCAGGAAGAAGTACGTCAGCAGCACCACCGCCAGCACGCTGGCCAGTGCCCGCGGCGTGGCCGCCAGCAGGTTGGCCCGCGCCGGCGCCTGCAGGACCACGCGCGACCGGCGCGCCTCGTCGTCGCCGGCGATCTCGCCGAGCGAGGCGGTCACCTTGCTCGCCTCCTGGAACGGGCGGGTCAGCGCCTTGATCCGCGGCATCGCCTCGCGCAGCACCTGCGGCGCCTGCCCGACCCATTCGGCCGCGGCCGGGTACAGCGCATTGCCGATGCCGCCGAGCACGCCGATGAACAGCGTGATCAGCGCCAGCGCGGCGATCCAGCGCGGCAGCCAGCGCTGCGCCAGGCGCTTCATCAGCGGATTCAGCAGCAGCGCGAAGAACGCCGCCAGCAGGATCGGCAGGATCAGCTCGCTGGCGAAATAGCAGGTGTAGAGGATGCCGCCGGCGACCAGCAGGCCGAGCTGGCGGTGGATGCGCACCCCAAGGTCGAGCTGCGCCTGGCGCGCCGCACGGGCGGCCGGTGCGGCGACAGGCTGCCGGGCTTCGGGAATCGGCTCGATCGTCGGATCCATGGGCGCGCCCCTGTGGCTGTGATCGCGCCATTCTGCGCCAGGAACCGGCACTCCCGGCGCGGCCCGCGGTGCCGGAACGTGTCCCGGTTCAGATACGGCCGTCCGCGCCCCGGCGTGGTTCGGGCGCGATTCGGGCAGGGCGGTATCTACTGGGGTTCCCCGCAGCGAGGAGCCCCCCATGCCGACCCTGCACCTGCGCCTGACCGGCGGCGACGACGACGCCCGCACGCTGATCAACCTGCTGACCTCGCTCGACGGCATCGAGCACGTCGAGGAAGTGGACGACCTGATGCCGCACATGGACGATGAGGATTCCAGTTCCGCCGGTCTGACCGACGACATCGGCCCCGGCTTCCACGCGATCGAGGTGGAGGCGCCCAACGACACCACCGCACGGCGCGCACGCGAAGCCGCCGAGGCGCTGGCGCGCGACCTGGGCGTGGCGCTGGAGATCGTCGACGAGCCCTGAGCGGAATCGGCGCATGCGCGCATCGCCGGCACCGCCCCGCACCGCAGCCGGTCGCGGCCGATGAAGGCCGGCCGCCGGCCGCTGCGCGGGCTGCTGCTGGCCCTGGCCGTCGCGATCGCGGCCCTGGCCTATGCGCTCGGGCAGGGGCACCTGCGCATCGAGGACCGCTGGAAGCCTTGGACGCCGCTGCGCATCGACGACCGGCCGAACCTGCTGACGCCGCTCAAGCTGCGCCGCCTCGCACACGACGCACCGCTGTGCCGCGCGGTGCTGGCGACTACCGGCTTTCGCTACACCGCCCTGCCCGACCGCGAGACCGGTCCCGGCTGCGGCTTCGACAACGCCGTGCAGATCCGCGCCACCGGCGTCGCCGTCGGCGCACCGTTCTCGCTGAGCTGCCGCGCCGCGGTGTCGCTGGCACTGTGGGAGCGCCACAGCCTGCAGCCCGAGGCCCGCGCGCGTCTCGGCCAGCCGGTCGCCCGCATCGAGCACTTCGGCAGCTACGCTTGCCGCAACGTCTACGGCCGGCCCGACGCGCGCCGCAGCCGCCATGCCACCGCCGACGCGTTCGACGTCGCCGGCTTCGTGCTCGCCGACGGCCGGCGCATCCGCGTACGCGGCGACTGGGACGGTGACTCGGCCGAGGCCCGGTTCCTGCACGCGGTCCATCGCGGCGCCTGCCGCTGGTTCGATACCGTGCTCGGGCCCGACTACAACGCGGCCCATGCCGATCACCTGCACCTGGACCGCGGCCGCTTCGGGCTGTGCCGCTGAACGGCCCGGCCTCAGTCGAAGTCGTGGCGGACGATGCGCTCGGGCCGGAACAGCCGCACCGTGGTCTCGACCAGGCCGGCCGCGCCGTTGCCGACACCACCGCTGGTGCGGCCCTGCACGCGCAGGAAGTACGGCTGACCGACCGGCGCCCGGAAACCCGGCAGCATCCAGCCGCCGGCCACGCGCTGCATCGGGCCGAGCGTGGCGTAGCTGGCGCCGCTGGTCGAGATCGACAGTTGCGGCGGTCCGCTCAGCTCCGGGCTCGCACCGCCGCGCCGCCAACGCACGACGCCGCCCTCGACGCCGAGCCGCTGCAGTGCCGCCGTGCGCTGGCCGGCACGCGCCAACCGCCGTGAGCCGTCGCCGCCGAAGACGTCGAACGCGAGCTTGCCGTCGGCCTGGATCGCCACCGCGTTGGACTCGGCGGACGGCGTGCCCGCGACGAAGCCCGGATCGACGCTGCCGTCAGCGCGCAGCACCACGACGTCGATCGCGCGGCTCTGTCCGGCCAGCACGAGGCGTCCGGCGACCGCGAGCCGGCCGTCGGCCTGCAGCGCGACCGAGGCGACGTAGCCTTCGGCGATCGCCGGCACGAAACCGGCGTCCAGGCTGCCGTCGGCGCGCAACCGCGCCAGCGTCGGGCGCGGCTGACCGTCGATGCGCAGGAAATCGCCGGCCACGATCAACGCGCCGTCGGGTGCCGCGACGAGCGTGGTCACCGCGCCGTCGCCGACCTGCGGCGCGAACGCGGCATCGAGCGTGCCGTCCGCGAGCACACGCGCCAGCCCGCTGCGCGGCTGGCCGTCGATCGTGTCGAAGAAGCCGCCGATGACCAGGCGGCCGTCCGGCTGTTCGGCGGCCGTGACCACCGCGCCGTCGGCCTGTGGCGCGAAACCGCCGATCAGGCCGCCGTTGGCGGCGAACCGCGCCAGGTCGCGGCGTGGATGGCCGGATGCCTCGGTGAAGCTGCCGCCGGCGAGCAGGCCGCCGTCGGCGAGCGGCACGCCGGTCGCGACATCGCCGCCGAGCGCGCAGCCGCTGAAGTTGACGTCGAGGCTGCCGTTGTCGCGCAGCCGCGCCAGGCGCCGGCAGTCCTGCCCGGCGATCACCTCGAAGCTGCCGAGGATGCGCGTGGCGGCGGCATCGACGACCGCACTGACCACGGCATTCTCGATGTTCGGTGCGTAGGCCAGATCAGGCGTGCCGTCCACGCCGATCCGCACCGGCGAACCGATCTGCTGGCCGGCGTAGCGGCGCGGTCCGCTGACCAGCAGGCGGCGGTCCGGCAGCGGCGCGATCGCGAACGTGCCCTGATCGATCGCGACGGCGAAGTCGTCGTCGAGCACACCGGCCGGATACAGGCGCGCCAGGCGCGATCGCGTCCAGACGCCGAACTGCCCGAACGGCCCGCCGACCAGCAATTGGCCGTCGGCGAACTCGGCCAGCAGCGTCACGTTGTTGCCGGGTTGCGGACGGAAATCGGCCTCCACGCTGCCGTCGACGGCGAGCCGGGCCAGGCGCGTACGCGCCTGGCCGTCGACCTGGCCGAAGCTGCCGCCGAGCAGCAGGCGGCCATCGGCTTGCAGCGCCAGCGTCAGCACACTGCTGTCGGCGTCGCGGCGAAAGGCCGGGTCGACCAAACCGTCCGCGCGCAGTCGCGCCAGGTGCCGCCGCGCGAGGCCGTCGATCGTGGTGAACGCGCCGCCGGCATAGATCAGGCCTTCGGCGGTGACGGCCAGTGCCTGCACGCTGCCGTCGGCCTGCGTGTCGAACGCCGCGTCACGCCGGCCATCCGGGCGCAGCCGCGCCAGGAACCGGTGCGGCTGCCCGTCCACGCGCTCGAACGCGCCGCCGATCACCAGCGCGCCATCCGGTTGAGGGACGGCCGCGAAGACGAAGCCGTCGGCAGCCGTCGTGAAGCTCGCATCGCGCATGCCGGCCGTGGTCAGGCGCGCCAGGCGCCCCTGCGGCACGCCGTCGATGCGGGTGAAGTGGCCGCCGATCAGCAGCCGCCCGTCGGCCTGGCGGTGGATCGTACGGACCACGTCGTCCGCCTGCGGCGCGAACGCCGGATCGAGCGCACCGTCGGCGCCGAGCCGCGCGATACGACCGCGCGCGACCCCGCCGATCGACGTGAAGCTGCCGCCGATCACCAGCCGGCCGTCGGGCTCCACCACGATCGCATGGACGCGTCCGGAATCAATGCCGGCCGCGAACGTCGTGTCGATGCGGCCGTCGGCGTGCAGGCGTGCCAGGCCGATCGCGGCGATGCCGTCGACGACCGTGAAATCGCCGCCGATCAGCACGCGGCCGTCGGCCAGCTGTACGGCGGTACGGACCTCGCCGTTCGGGTTCGGCTTGAAGCCGACGACCTGGGCGCCGGCCGGCGGCGCGGCGAGCGCGACCGCGGCGGCCAGGGCCGCCAGCACGTGGGCGAGGGGGCGGGGAACGTTCATGCGAATGGACCTCTCGGGGACTGATGTCGCGGGGTTGGGTGTCGTGGGACGTGAAAGGGTGGTACCGATGCCGGAGACGAGCGATGCCGGCGGCGGGGAAGGCCCGAGCGGCGCCGGCGGCGGCCACTGGGGGGGGACGCACGCGTTTGCGGTGCGGTGCGCCGCCGCGCCGTCGCTCACGCGCCTCGTGACGCCTGCCACCGCCCGCATGCGATCGGTTCCGCGCATCGCATCGCTATGCGGCCGCTACTCGAAGCGGTCCTCGAAGATCCGGTCGACCAGGGCTGTGCGCAGCGTCGAGCGGACCACGCTCATCGACGAGCCGCCCGCACTGCTGACGCGCCCCTCGGCGCGCAACCAGAACGACTGGCCCGGCGTGGCCTGCAACCCGCTGGCCTCCCAGGCGTCGCCGACGCGCTGCATCGTCCCAGCCGGTACGTAGGTGATGCCGTTGGCCGAGACGAACAGCTTCGGCGGCGCCGCCAGTTCCGGGCTTGTCCCGGAACGGCGCCAGCGCACGGTGCGGCCCTGCGTCTCGAGCCGCTGCACGGCCGCGTCGGCCAGGCTGTAGCGGACCACGCCGTGGCCGGCGCCGCCGCCGTCGGCGAGCAGGCCGGCGACCAGCAGCCGGCCGTCGCCCTGCAGCGCGAGCGCCGTCGACGGGGCCGCTATCGGTATCGAGAACGCTGCATCGCGCGAGCCGTCGGCGTGCAGGCGCACGACGCCGCGCAGCGCGTCGTCGACCACGAACAGGCCGCCGAGGACCAGGCCCCCGTCGGTCTGCAGCTCGATGCTCGCGGCGTCGCCGAAGTCCAGCTCGGCGTCGAACGTGGCATCGCGCGTACCATCCGCATGCAAGCGTGCGATGCCGGGCGCGGATACACCGTCGACCGTCGTGAAGCCGCCGCCGATCAGCAGCTTGCCGTCGGGCTGCTGGACCAGCGACTGGATCGCGGCGTCGACGACGACGGCGAAGCTCGCATCGGACTGTCCGTTCGGCAGCAGGCGGCCGATGAAACGGCGCGGCTGGCCCGCCAGAGCCGTGAACTCGCCGGCCAGTACCAGGCGCCCGTCGGCCTGCTCGATCGCGCGCGCGACCCAGCCGTCGGCGCCCGGCGCGAAACCGGCGATCAGCGTGCCGACCTCGGTCAGCCGCGCGATGCCGGCACGCGGCTGACCGGCCACCGAGGTGAAGTCGCCGACGATCAGCCAGTCGCCCCCGGCCAGCGGAACCTGACCGGTCACCGTGCCCGAGCGTACTGCGCAACCGCCGAATCCGGCATCCGGCAGGGCACCGGCGCCGAGCCGGGTCAGGCCGTCACAGGTCTGGCCGGCGATCTGCGAGAAGGCGCCGCCGACGGTCACGCGATCGTCGGCGGCGACGACCAGACTCGACACGACCTGATTCGGCGCGGGACTCAAGCCGAAGGCGGTCCTGCCGAACGAGGTCAGCCACGCCAGGTTCCAGCGCATCTCGCCACCGATCGACTCGAAGGTGCCGCCGACGGCGATGAGACCATCGGCATGCACCGCCAGCGTGTCGATGAAGCCGATGCCTTCGTTGGCGGCGATCACGAAATCATCGTCGGGCGTGCCGACCGGATCCATCCGCGCCAACCGCGCGCGCGGCAGCCCGTTGATCTTGGTGAAGGCGCCGCCGAGGACCACGCGGCCGTCGGGCTGGATCAGCAGCTGCCCGACCGTGGCATCGGCGGCCGGCAGGAAATCCATATCCAGACCGCCGCTGATGTCGAGGCGCGCCAGCCGCGTGCGCAGCTGGTTGCCGAGCAACGTGAACATGCCGCCGATCCACAGCTGGCCGTCCGGTGCCAGCGCCAGCGCGGTGACCGTATTGTTCGCGCCGACCGTGAAGCTCGGATCGGCCGTGCCGTCGGCGCGCAGGCGCGCCAGGCGTGCGCGGTCCACGCCGTTGACGCGTGAGAACGTACCGCCGATGTAGAGCAGACCACCCGGCAGCGGCGCGAAGGCCGAGACCACACCGTCGATGTCGGCACGGAAGCCCGGATCGAGCCGGCCGTTGGCGTCGAGCCGCGCGACGTGTTCGCGCAGCTGGCCGGCGACCGTGCTGAACAAGCCACCGATCAGGATCTTCCCATCCGGCTGCGCGGCGAGCTGATCGACGTGGACGCCGCTGACCGTGGTCGCGAACGATGCGTCGACGCGGCCGCCGGCGTCGAGCCGTGCCAGGCGCGCCTGCGGCAGGCCGCCGACGCTGGAAAAGCTGCCGCCGACCAGCAGGCGGCCATTGGCCTGGCGCAGGAGCGCTTCGACCGCGCCGTCGGCGCCCGGGTTGAAGCCGGGGTCGAGCACGCCGTCGGTGCCGAGCCGCGCCAGGCGCTGGCGTGGGCTGCCCGCTACCTGCGTGAACGTGCCGCCGATGACGATGCGCCCGCCCGGCTCCACCACGATCGCGGCGACCGAACCGGCCGCGATCCGCGCGTCGAAGCCGGTATCGACGCGGCCGTCGGCATGCAGGCGTGCCAATGCGGTACGCGCGACGCCGCCGATCGCGGTGAAGTTGCCGCCGATCAGCAGCTTGCCGTCCGCCTGTTCGGCCATCGCGTGCACCGGGCCGTTCGGCTCGGGCGCGAAGCGGCTCTCGCGTAGCTGTGCGGCGACCGGTGTCGCACTCAGCGCGAGCAGACAGGTGCCCAGCAAGGCGGCCAGACGAAGCGAGATGCGAGCGGTCATGGGGGACTCCCGGTCGGCTTTGACAGACGGCGATCGACCGGACCCGGGATGGACCCGTGATCGCCTGCTCATCCTCGGAAACCCGCAATCGCGTGCCGGCCCGCCAAAGACCCGCAGGTCACCACCGCCCGCCTACAATCGGGCACGCCATCCGGAGGTCCGCCGATGACCGACATCACGCTGCTGCTCGCCCAGGCCCGCACCGGCGACGCCCAGGCCTGGGAGCGCGCGGTCGGCCTGGTCTACGAGGACCTGAAGCGCATCGCCCGCGGCCTGCTCGGCGGCCACGGCAGCGCCACGTTCAACCCGACCGTGCTCGTGCACGACTGCTATCTGCGGCTGGCGCGCGGCGGCGCCGACGGCATCGTCGACCGCATGCATTTCCTCGCACTGGCCGCGCGGGCGATGCGCCAGCTGATGCTCAACCACGCGCGCGACCGCGTGGCGCTCAAGCGCGGCGGCGGCGCCTCGCACGTGGACGCCGACGCCCACGCCGACGCGATCGCCGAGGAGGCGCGCGGCCTGATCGAGCTCGACTCGGCGCTGATGCGCCTGGAAGCAGAGGACCCGCGCTGCGTACGCGTCGTCGAGTGCCGGATCTTCGCCGGCATGACCGAGCAGGAAACCGCCGATGCGCTCGACCTGCCGCTGCGCACCAGCCAGCGGCTGTGGCTGGAGGCGCGGCAGCGCCTGGCGGATCTGCTCGATGAGACCTGAGCGGCGCGCTGGCGGACCCTGCCGCCGGACCGGGTTAGCGTCGATGTCCCCGCCCCGGCCAGCCCGATTCCGATGACGCACCGTGCACGCGACCTGCTCGAACCCGGCGTCCTGCTCGGCGGCGCCCTGCTGCGCGATCTGCTCGCGCGCAGCGACACCGAAGCGCTGCCCGCCGGCACGCGGCTGGGCGCCTATCGCGTCGTGCGTGAGCTCGGCCGCGGCGGCATGGGCGTCGTGCACCTGGCCGAGCGCGCCGACGGCGAGTTCGCGCAGCAGGTCGCGCTCAAGTGCCTGGCCGAACGCGGCAGCGCGGCCGGCACCGAGCTGTTCCGGCGCGAGCGGCAGATCCTGGCCGGCCTGCGCCATCCGAACATCGCGCGCCTGCTCGACGGCGGCAGCGACGCCGAAGGCCTGCTCTGGTTCGCGATGGAATGGGTCGAGGGCGAGCGCATCGATCGCCATTGCCGCCGCCACGGGCTGTCCCTGGACGCGCGCCTGCGGCTGTGGCTCGGCGTGGCCGAGGCCGTGCAGTTCGCGCATGCGCGGTTGCTGATCCACCGCGACATCAAACCCGGCAACGTGCTCGTCGATGCGGACGGACGGCCGCGTCTGCTCGATTTCGGCATCGCCGTCCTGCTCGGCGACGGCGACAGCCCGCGCGCGTACTCACCCGGCCACGCCAGCCCCGAACAGCTCGCCGGCGAGGCGGTCGGCACCGCCTCGGACCAGTATCAGCTCGGCCGTCTGCTGGCCGGCCTGCTCGTGCGCGACGGCGACGGCGACGCAACGGCGACCGGCCTTGGCGACGGGACGCCGCCCGCCGCGGCGCCGCCGTCGCTGCATGCGGCGCACTGGATCGCGATGCCGGCCGTGCGGCGGCGCGAGCTGCTGGCCGTGCTCGGCCGTGCCTGCGCCGCCGATCCCGCGGCGCGCTATGGCTCGGTCACGGAACTGCGCGCCGACATCGAGCGCCTGCGCGAGCGCCGTCCGGTCGAGGCCCTGCGCGGCCGCTGGCCGTATGTGCTCGCCTGCGCGCTGCGGCGGCGTCCGGTCACCGCCATCGCGGTGACGCTGGCGGGCCTCGCGGCGATCGCGCTGGTGCTGGCGTTCAACGCACGCCTGGCACGCGAGCGTGACCTCGCGCGTGCCGAGGCCGCCAAGGTCCGCGCGATCAACGCCTTCGTCAGCGACGACCTGCTCGCCGCCGCCGATCCGTTCACGGCCAGCCAGCCGGACCTGCGCGTGCGCGAAGCGCTCGACCGGGCGCTGGCGCGCGTCGGCAGGCGTTTCGCCGACCAGCCGGCGATCGAGTCGGAGCTGCGCCGCACGCTGGGCGCGACCTACGCCGGTATCGGCGAACTGGGCCTGGCCGGCGAGCAGTTCGATCGCGCGTACGCGCTGCGCCGCCGGCTGGCGCCGGCCGACGATCCCGACGCGGTCGGCATCGTGCTGCAGCAGGCGCGCCGCGACCTCGCCGCCAGCGACTACGCGGCCGCGCAGCACCGGCTCGAAACGCTGATCGGCGTGCTCGAGGCACGGCGCGACGGCGGCGGCGATGCGCTGATCGCCGCGCGCATCGCCCTGCTCGACACGCTGAGCTGGGCCGGCCGGCTCGACGAGGCCGTCACGCTCGACGCGACGCTGGTGCAGGCGCTGCAGACCCGCCCCGACGACGACGCGCTGAAGCTCGACCACGCCGACACGCGCGGCCACCTGTGGCTGCTGCAGGGCCATGCCGAGCCCGCCGCCGCCCTGTTCGACGCCACTGCCGCCCGCCGCGCCGCGCGCGACGGCGCCGACGACTACCGCCGCCTGCGCAGCCTCGAAGGCAAGGCGCGCGCGCTGCGCGACGGCGGCCGCCAGGCCGAGGCGATCGCGGTACTGCGCGACCTCCACGCGCGGCGCCTGGCGGTATTCGGCACCGAGCATCCGGAGACCCTGCGCAACCACAACGAGCTCGCCGTCGCGCTCAGCCAGAGCGGCGATCGCGCCGCCGCGATCGCGATCTGGACCGGCGACCTCGCGATCAAGCAGCGCCGGCTCGGCCCCGGCCACGCCAGCACGCTCAGCACGCGCTACAACCTCGCCAACGAACTGCTCGCGAGCCGGCGCTACGCCGAAGCCGAAACCGCGTTCCGCGCCCTGCTCGAAGCCGAACGTGCCGCACGCGGCGCCGACGATCCCGGCGCCTGGATCACGCAGATGAGCCTGGCCAATGCGATCGGCCGGCAGGACCGGCCGGCCGAAGCGCTCGGCCTGCTCGACGCCCTGCTCGACGATCCGGCCGCGCTGGGCGGCCGGCCCGAACGCGCGATCGCCCTGGTCTACCGCAGCCGCACACGCACCGCACTCGGCCGCAGTGACGCGGCGCTTGCCGACGCCCGCGCGGCCGTCGCCGCATTCGAGGCGACGGTCGGTACCGACCACCGCCGCACGGCGCAGGCGCGCGAATGGCTGGCCTCGCTCGAAGCGCCCGCGGCACCGGACAGGACCGGATCGAGCGACGCGCGGACGCCGCGCGAGCGCTGACGGCACCTCACGAAGAACCGGGTATGCTCGGCGGACCGCCGGCTGCTCGTCCGCGGCCACGGAGGCCGAAGCCGTTGTCCGCGCGGCAACCGGCGTCCGGCAGTCCGAGCGTCGCTCAGGTCACCCGGCAGGCACGGCAGCGCGGCGAAGCGTGAACGCCGGGCGCCCGATCGAGCCGGCCCGTGCCAATCGACGTGCGCCTCGGCGCAGCGGTCACTCGCGCGGCGATTGCTCCGGCACGCTGCCTTGACCGGCCACACGGATCGCCTGCCGGCGGACGACCCATGCCGCCACGGCCGGCACGCCGAACAACACCAGATGGATACCAATCTCCTCGCCGAGCGAATAGCCGTGCGAGAGGCCGACCGCGAGATTGGCTGCGCAGACCACCAGCCAGAAGCCGATGAACACGAGCGCCGCCAGCGGCCGTCGCACCGGCCGGCTGAGTCCGGTCGCGAGTGCGAGTACCACCAGGCCGATCAGGATCAGTACGAGGGTGCGCATGTCGTCGGTTCTCCTCTGCGGTGCGGCCAGCCGGTTGCGGACGATCGCATCGCGGTCGCGGCGAATCCGCCACGACGCGCCCGATGGCCGGCGTGTCGTTGCCGTCGTGCATCGCTCGCATCGCCGGATCCGGCGCCGGTCGCCGCCGACTTTAGCAGGTCGCCGGAAGCCGGCCTGCCCGGCCGTTTTCGATTTGCCCCGTCGTGACGGAGCCACGCCATCCGTTGCGCGCAGCGCACACAATCCGCCGCGCGCCCCGGGAGTCGCGCCTCACGATCGAGACGGCGCGCTCCGCCGGTACGGGCCGGCGCGCCGCGGGCACGTGACCACGCGGCGCGCCGTCCCCTGTTGCGCGTCAGCGCGTGGTGTAGCCGCCGTTCGCGAAGATCGTCTGGCCGGTGATCCACCAGCCGTCGGTGACCAGGAAGCGCACGATCGGCGCGATGTCCTCGATGTCGGTCAGGCCCTTCTTCGAGTGCTTGCTGAGCGCCGCCGCCGAGCTGTGGTAGGCCACCGCCTCGGCGCTCTCCTGGCCGTAGAAGAACGGCGTGTCCATCGGGCCCGGGCCGATCGCGTTGACCGAGATGCCGCGCTCGCCGAACTCCTTGGATGCCGCGCGCGTGTAGTGCTCCACCGGCGCCTTGCTGCCCGGGTAGACCGCGTAGTACGGCGTATAGGCCGCCAGCAGCGAGCTGACCAGGGTGACGATGCTGCCGCCGTCGGCCAGCGTGCGGCCGGCCTGCTGGATGAAGAAGAACGCCGCCTTCGAGTTGGCCGCGAAGCTGCGCTCGTAGTCGTCCTCGGTGACCTCCAGGATCGGCTTCTTGATGACCAGGCCCACCGTGTTGATCGCGATGTCGATGCGGCCGAAGCGCGCCTTCGTCTCGTCGAACAGGCGCGCGACGTTGGCGACCTCCGACAGGTCGCCCTGGATCGCGAACGCCTCCGCGCCGAGTGCCTTGAGGTCCGCGACGGTCTTCTCCGCATCGGCCCGCGACGCGTCGCTGTGGTAGTGGACGGCGATGCCGCGTGCGCCGCCTTCGACGAACTGCCGCGCGATCAGCGCACCGAGGTTCTTGCCGCCGCCGGCGATGACGGCGACCTTGCCGGTCAGGGTATGGTCGGACATGAGGGTGTCTCCTTGTGGGGGGGTGTCCGCCGGCGTGGCGAATGTGTCATTTGGCAACGCATCGCGGCCGGGGCCGGCAGATCCTGGCTAAGATGACGCCAACCGAGCCCGGGGTGTTTTCATCGTGTCCGCACGACTGTCAAATTCTCCGCATCCGGATGACGACAACTGGCTGACCGCGCGCGGACCGGGCGAGCCCGCCGCGGCGTTCTCGGTCCTTTCCGAGCGCCAGTGGGACGGCGTCGCGTTCCTGGTGTGCCGCGAGGACATCCGGCAGCGCACTACCTGGGCGATCACGCAGCCGCGCCATACGCTGATCGTGCACCTGGGCGGCGCGATGCGCGAGCTGGACACCGAGATCGAAGGCATCGGCGCCACCCACGACCCGCCGTCGCCGGGTGACATCTGGCTGGTGCCGGCCGGCGGCCGCTACGTCAGCCAGGCGCGCGGCCAGGTCATCACCTACGCGGAGCTGCGCATCGCACCCGACGCCGCGGCCGAGCTGCCCGGCGACGGCAGCGGCCGCCTCGACACGCTGCGGCCGTGCATGGCCCATCGCGACGAGTTCCTCTACTACGCGGTGGCGCAGATGGCACGCCTGGCCGCGGCCGAGGACGACCTGGCGGCGATGATGGGCGAGCGGCTGCAACTGATGCTGCGCCAGCACCTGTTCCGCGACTACCGCCGCGGCGGTGCCTGCCGTCCGGCCGGCGTGCGCCGTGCCGCCTTCGACGCGAAGACCGCCCAGCGCATCAGCGACTACGTCGCCGACACCCTCGACCGGCGCATCACCCTGGCCGAGCTGGCCGCGATCGCGGACTTCAGCGTGCACCAGTTGCTGATCGCGTTCCGCCACAGCTTCGGCACCACCCCGGCGCAATACGTGCTGGCGGAGCGCCTGCGTCGCGCGCGCTGGCTGCTGCTCAACAGCGGCCAGGACATCGCCACCATCGCGCTGGCGACCGGCTTCGCCAGCCACAGCCATCTCAGCGCCGCCTTCAAGCGCCAGGCCGGTATCAGCCCGCGCCAGTTCCGCGAGGGCCTGCGCACCCTGCCGACCGGCCGCCACGGCGACTGAACGGCTACGGGCTGCGGCCCCGCCGCGCCGGTTGGTACCATGCACGCCCTTTGACGGCGGGAAACAGGCATGAAGGTACTGGTGATCGGTTCGGGCGGCCGCGAGCACGCGTTGGCCTGGCGCCTCCGGCAGTCGCCGCGCGTCACCGAGGTGATCGTCGCGCCCGGCAACCCCGGCACCGCGCGCGAGCCGGGCATCCGCAATGCCGCCGTCGCCGCCACCGACATCGACGGCCTGCTGCGCCTTGCGCAGGACGAGGACGTGGCGCTGACCGTGGTCGGTCCCGAGGCGCCGCTGGTCGCCGGCATCGTCGACCGCTTCACCAAGGCCGGGCTGCGCTGCTTCGGCCCCGGTCGCATCGCCGCCCAGCTGGAAGGCTCCAAGGCCTTCACCAAGGACTTCCTGGACCGCCACAACATCCCCACCGCGCGCTACGCGGTCTTCACCGAGCTCAAGCCGGCCCTGGCCCATGTGCGCCAGCACGGCGCGCCGATCGTCATCAAGGCCGACGGCCTGGCCGCCGGCAAGGGCGTGGTCGTCGCGCTGACGCTGGGCGACGCCGAGCAGGCCCTGCACGACATGCTCGGCGCGCATTCGCTCGGCGACGCCTCCGCACGGGTCGTCATCGAGGAATTCCTCGACGGCGAGGAAGCCAGCTACATCGTGATCGCCGACGGCCGCCAGGCGCTGCCGATGGCGACCAGCCAGGACCACAAGCGCGTCGGCGAAGCCGACACCGGCCCCAACACCGGCGGCATGGGCGCCTACTCCCCCGCGCCGGTCGTCACGCCGGCGGTCGAGCGGCGTATCCTGGACGAGGTGATCGGCCCGACCCTGGCCGGCATGGCCGCCGAAGGCGCACCGTTCACCGGCTTCCTCTACGCCGGGCTGATGATCGACCGCAGCGGCGCACCGAAGGTCATCGAGTTCAACGTGCGCTTCGGCGACCCGGAGACCCAGCCGATCATGCTGCGCCTGAAGTCCGACTTCGTCGCGCTGATCGACGCCGCACTGGACGGCCGCCTCGACCAGGTCCAGGCCGAGTGGGACCCGCGCCCGGCGATCGGCGTCGTCTACGCCGCGCACGGCTATCCCGGCAAGGTCCGCAGCGGCGACGCCATCCATGGCCTCGACGGCGACTTCGGCCCCGACGTCAAGGTGTTCCACGCCGGCACCCGCGAGGACGCCGGCCACATCGTCACCGCCGGCGGCCGCGTGCTGACCGTCTGCGCGCTCGGCACCGACATCGCCGACGCCCGCGAACAGGCCTACGCGGCAATCCGCACGATCGGCTTCGACGGCGGCTTCTACCGGCGCGACATCGCGCACCGGGCAATCGGGCGCAAGCCGGCGGGCTGAGCTACGCATGGGTTCGACACCCTTTTCCGAACACGACGCCTCCCACGGCTGGGAGCAGGTGGCAGATGCCTTCATCGCCGCCCGTGATCGGTCCGCGATCGGCGTCGACGTGGTGCGTGCCTGGGCACGCGATCTGCCCCGCGGCGCCGCGATACTTGATCTCGGCTGCGGTACCGGCGTGCCGATCGCGCAGGCGTTGATCGAAGATGGCTTCAACGTCTACGGCGTTGACGCCTCGCCCACGCTGCTGGCCGAGTTCCGGCGGCGCTTTCCGCAGATGCACGCGGCCTGCAAGCCGGTGGAAACGTCCGCGTTCTTCGGCAGGCGTTTCGATGGCGTCGTCGCGGTCGGCCTCGTGTTCCTGCTGCCGGCGGACGTGCAGCGGTCCCTGATCTTCCGGGTCGCCTCGGCGCTCGATCCCGGCGGCCGTTTCCTGTTCACGGCGCCGGCCCAGGCCTGCGCCTGGGCGGACCTTATGACGGGACGGGAATCGCGCTCGTTGGGCGCGGATGCGTATGTGGGACTGCTTGCCGAAGCGGGGCTGGCCCTGGCCGGCAATGCGACCGACGAGGGCGGTAACTATTACTTCCACGCGGTGAAGCCGCGGTAGCGAGAGCCCCGCATCGGGTCGAACGCCTGGCTCACTTGAGGGGCTGGATGGAACGCTCTTCCCTGCCCCGCGGCCATCACGCCGGCCGCACGCTCCGCGCCCTCACCCGCCGCACTGGAAATACAGCGTATCGACCCAGTCCGGGTCGTGCGCCTGCCCCAGGCTCACGATGCCGCTGCGTCGCAGGTGCGCGTCCTCGCGGTGCACGTGCTGTTCGTCGTCTTCGCCGATGCGCAGCCAGCTGCCGTTGGTGGAGCGGTCGGTCAGCACGAAATGCCCGCGCTTCCATTCGATCACCGCGTGCAGCCGCGAGACCCAGTCGGCCTCGATGACCAGCCGGTTGGTGGGGTCGCGCCCGATCGTGAAGGCCTCCGACAGCTCGTCGATCTCGAACACCTGGCTGCGGTGGCGCAGCAGCAGCCGCGCGCGCGGCGCTTCAGTGGCGGACTGCACGACGCGCTGCACGGTGGTGACGTCGCCGAGGTCGTCGTGCCAGACCACCTCGGCGATGCCGACCGGCTGCGCCTTGCCGGAAACGCGGGCGCTGCCGAGCGAACGCAGGCGCAGGCCGGCGACCTGGGTGATGCCGGCGGTCATCGCCTCGCTGGCGACGATCTGGTCGCGACCCGCCAGCGAAGCCATGCGGGCGGCGACGTTGACCGCGTCGCCGAAGACGTCGCCTTCCTCGAACAGCGCCTCGCCGTGGTGCAGGCCGATGCGGATGCCCAGGCTGTCGCGTACGAACTGGGCGTCGCCCTTGATGCGGCGCTGCATGTCGCTGGCCGCGAACAGGCCCTGGATCGCCGCGGGGAACGTGCACATGATCTCGTCGCCGATCGTCTTGACCAGGCTGCCGCCGTGGCGATGGGCGACTTCGAGCAGGGCCTGCAGCACGCCGGCGATCAGCGCGCGCGCGGTGACGTCTCCCCGTGTCTCGAACAGCTTGGTGCTGCCGGACACGTCCGCGAACAGGATGGTCGCTGCCTTGCGCTCGTTCATGGCGTGGCGATGATACAGGACCGGCTGCGGCGGCTGGGAGCGGCCGGCGCGTGTCCTCCGGAACGTCGGGGCGTCAGCGCCCGCGCGGCTTGGCGCGGTGGGTCGGCGGCGCGCTCCACGGGTCGTCGGGCCAGGGGTGCTTCGGGTAGCGGCCCTTCAGTTCCTTGCGCACGTCCGGGTAGGTGCGCTCCCAGAAGCTCTTGAGGTCGCCGGTCACCTGGATCGGCCGGCCGGCCGGCGACAGCAGGTGCAGCAGCAGCGGCACGCGGCCACCGGCGACGCGCGGCGTCTCGGCCAGGCCGAACAGCTCCTGCAGCTTGACCGCCAGCACCGGCGGCGCGTCCGCCGCATAGGTGATCGGGCGCTCCATGCCGCTGGGCACGCGGATCGTCGCCGGCGCCTCCGCGTCGAGCGTCTGGCGCAGGCGATGGTCGAGCCGGCCGGCGAGCGCCTCGGACAAGGTCGCGGCGCCGATCGCGTCGAGCCGGCGCACGCCGGTGAGGTACGGGGCCAGCCAGGTTTCGAGCGTCGCCAGCAGGGCCGGCTCGGAGAAGTCCGGCAGGCCCAGCTCCGGCCGCCAGGCACGCAGCGCCTCGACGCGCGCACGCAACGCCTGCGCTGTCGCACTCCACGGCAGTGCGTCCAGGCCGCGGGCGCGCACCGCCGCGAGCAGGGCCGGGACGCTGTCGGCCGCGGTGGCCGGCACGCTGCGCCGCTCCAGCACGATCGCGCCGAAGTGCCGCTCCTCGAAGGCGGCGACTGCGGCGGTCGCCTCGTTCCACTCGACCACGCGGCGCTGCCCGAACGCCTGCGGGAAATCGCGCGCCAGGCACGCCGGATCGAACGGGGCAGCGGCCAGGATCAGGCTGTCACGCGCATCGCGGCGCAGGTCGACGACGACCAGCCACGGCTCGCCGAACAGCGCGCTGTCCTCGTGCAGGCGCGCGCCGCGGCCGTTGGCGAGCTGGTAGCGCCGCGGGTTGGCCGGGTCCTGCCGGGCGATGCGATCGGGAAACGCGTGGATCAGCACGTCGCCGGCCGCGGTCGCCGCCGCACCCTCGGAGACCTGCGCGCGTGCCGGCGCGCCGGCACGCCGGCGCCAGGCCTCGGCGGCTTGCGCGATCGCCGCCAGCGCCGCGCCGTCGGCACCGGCGGCGCGCAGTGCCGCGGCATCCCGCGACCGCCAGGCGGCCAGGGCGGCGTGGCGCGGGCGCAGGTCGTCGCCGCGGGCGGCGGCGCCGCGCAACGGATTGCGGGCTTCGATCAGGGCGGCCAGGTCGCAGGCGAGCGCGCGTGCGGCCGGCGCGGCACGCAACACCGCGGCGCCCAGCCGCGGATGCGCGCCCAGCCGCAGCAGGTCGCGGCCGAGCGGCGCCAGGTGACCATCCGCGCCGAGCGCGCCGAGCGCGGCCAGCAGGTCGCGCGCCTGGGCCAGGGCGCCGGTCGGCGGCGGATCGAGCCAGTCGAGTGCGTCCGAGCCCCAGGCCGCCAGCTCCAGCGCCAGCCCGGACAATTCCACCTGGGCGATCTCCGGCGTGCGCGCCGGCTCCAGGCGGCGGCTCTCGGGCCACAGGCGCAGGCACAGGCCCGGACCGAGGCGGCCGGCACGGCCGGCGCGCTGGTCGGCCGAGGCCTGCGCGATCGTCACCGTCTCCAGCCGCGTGAAGCCGGAATTCGGGTCGAACCGGGGTTCGCGCGCGAGTCCGCAGTCGACCACCGCGCGGATGCCCGGCAGCGTGACGCTCGACTCGGCGACATTGGTGGCCAGCACCACGCGGCGGCCGCCGCCGGCGGCCGGTTGTAGCGCGGCCTGCTGCGCGGCCACCGCGAGCTCGCCGTGCAGCGGCACGGTCTCGGCGCCGGCCAGCCCGTCCGGATCGGCCGCCAGCACCTGGGCGATGCGATCGATCTCGCGCTTGCCCGGCAGGAACACCAGCACGTCGCCGGCGCTTTCGGCCAGGGCCTGCTGCGCCGCTCGGCGCACCTGGAACGGCCAGCCGGCCTCGCCGTACGCCTCGCCGGCGCGCGCCGGCGGATGGGCGAGGCGGACCGGATAGCTGCGGCCGGCGCTGGTCAGGCGCGGCGCGTCGAGCCAGCGGGCGATGCGCTCGCCGTCCAGCGTCGCGGACATCACCACCAGGCGCAGGTCCGGCCGCAGGTTGGCCTGGGCGTCGAGCGCCAGCGCCAGGCCGAGATCACCCTGCAGGTGGCGCTCGTGGAACTCGTCGAAGAGGATCGCGCCGATCCCGGTCAGTTCCGGATCGTCCTGGATCAGGCGCGTCAGGATGCCTTCGGTCACGACCTCGATGCGCGTGGCCGCCGACACGCGCGACTCGAAGCGGATGCGGTAGCCCACCGTCGCGCCCACCGGCTCGCCGTAGCGCGTAGCCATGAAGCCGGCGGCGGCGCGTGCGGCGATCCGGCGCGGCTCGAGTATCAGGATGCGGCGGTCGCCGAGCCAGTCCGCGCCGAGCAGGGCCGGCGGCACCTGGGTGGTCTTGCCGGCGCCCGGCGGCGCCTCCAGCACCAGGCGCGGATGCGCGGCGAGCTGCCGGAGGATCTCCGGCAGCAGCGTATCGATCGGGAAGCCGGCCGCAGCGGCCACGTCGGTCACCGCCGTGCCGGCCTTCAGTCGAAGCGGAACTCGAACGCGACCGCGTCGCGTCCGGGATCGACGACCTCGAACACCAGCGCCGCGCTGGCGCCGGCCGCCAGGCCCGCGGCGCGCTGCTGCGGATCGGTGAGGTACTCGGCCGGCTCGAAGCGGCGCATCGCGACGCGCCGCTCGTCGAGGTCGGACAGCACGATCTCGACCGCCGGGAACGCCTGCGCGAACGGCGCGTCGTTGCGCACCGTCGCCGAGATGATCAGGGCGCCGGCCACCGACGGATGCGGGCGGATGTCGCGTGAGCTCAAGGCCAGGCGGTCCAGGTCACGGCGCGGCGGCAGGCGGCAGCCCAGCGCTTCCAGGCGCGCGCACACCGCGTCGATGCGCGGGCGCCAGCCATCGCTTTCGAGCCAGCGCGCACGCTCGATCCAGGCCGCCTGCACCGCCAGCGCCGCCGCCAGCACGGCGCTGGCCAGGGCCCACGGCCAGGTCCGGTGCCGGCGCACCGCGCGGCGCGGCCGCGAGAACGCCGGCTTGCCGGGGCGCTCGGATGCGCGCGGACGCTCGTCCGGATCGAAGACCAGCATCGCCTGGCGGTTCTGCGGCCGGTAGACCGGCACGCCGAGCTGCGGCGGTGCGGCGGCGGAGGGGTGCGCGGGCAGGCTGTCGATCGGCTCCGGCGGCAGGGTCTCGGCCAGGGTCCGCAATGCATCGAACACGGCATTGCAGTGCCCGCAGCGCACGCTGGCGTTCGCCGCTGCCAGCTCGGCGGCAGCGAAGCGGAAGATGGTCCGGCATTCCGGGCACTGGGCGTACATGGGCGTGGACGTCGGCGAGCGAGCCGGCCGATTGTACGTGCCCGCCGCGGGAGCGGCACGCGACCTGCGTCCCGGTGCCGGCGTGCGCCGCGCCGAAACGCCGCACCGCCTGCGCGGCCGTACATGACGCCGATCAAGCCCGCCTGCGGCCGGCTGGCGCCAGACTGTGGCTCTGAGCGTTCGCAGAGGCGAGCGCCGCCAAAGGAGCCGCCATGCAGGTCGATATCGCCATCGTCGGTGCCGGTCCCGCCGGCCTGTGCCTGGCCCGTTCGCTGGCCGGCGGCGGCCTGTCGGTGACGCTGGTCGATCCGCAGCCGCGTGCGGCGCTGGCCGCGCCGGCGTTCGACGGCCGCGAGATCGCCCTGACCCATGCCTCGCGGCACCTGCTCGAGGACGCCGGCATCTGGGCCCGCCTCGACGTCGCGTCGATCGCGCCGCTGCGTGCGGCGCGGATCGTCAATGGCCGGTCCGCGCCGGCGCTGACGATCGACGCCCGCGACAGCGGCCACCCGCAACTCGGCTTCCTGGTGCCCAATCACCGGATCCGTCGCGCCGCGTTCGAGGCGGCCATCGCGACCGCCGGCGTCACGCTGCTGGACGGCTGTCGCGTGACCGCGGTCGATGCGGCCGGCGCGGACCGCACCGTGCTGGCGCTGTCTGACGGCCGCCGGATCCCGGCGCGGCTGGTCGTCGCCGCCGACGGCCGCTTCTCGGCCACGCGCCGCCTGCTCGGCATCGGCGCGCGCCAGCGCGATTTCGGCAAGACGATGCTGGTCTGCCGGATGACGCACGAACAGCCGCACGATGCAGTCGCGCTGGAGTGGTTCGACCACGGCCAGACCGTGGCCCTGCTGCCGCTGGCCGGGGCGTGTTCCTCGCTGGTGCTGACGCTGCCGCCGATCGAGACCGAGCGACTGATGGGCCTGGACGACACGGCGTTCGGCGCCGAGATCACGCTGCGCCTCGGCGGTCGCCTCGGCGCGATGCAGCCGGCCAGCAGCCGCCATGCCTATCCGCTGGTCGCGGTCCTCGCCGATCGCTTCGCCGGGCCACGCTGCGCGCTGATCGGCGACGCCGCGGTCGGCATGCACCCGGTGACCGCGCACGGCTTCAATTTCGGCCTGCTCGGCCAGGCGCGCCTGGCCGCTGCGATCCACGCCGCCACCCGCAGGCACAGCGACATCGCTGATCCGGGGCTGCTGTCGCGCTATGCGCTCGAGCACCGCCGCGCGACCGAACCGCTATATCGGACGACGAACCTGATCGCCTCGCTCTACACCGACGAGCGCGCCCCAGCGCGCTGGCTGCGCGCGGCAGCCCTCGGCGTGGCCGCCCGCCTGCCGCCGCTGCAGCGCGCGATCGCCGCCCACCTGACCGACGCACGCGCGCTGCCGCCGGCGCGGG
The DNA here is from genome assembly GCF_001632775.1 of Dokdonella koreensis DS-123. NCBI lineage: Bacteria > Pseudomonadati > Pseudomonadota > Gammaproteobacteria > Lysobacterales > Rhodanobacteraceae > Dokdonella > Dokdonella koreensis. The sequence continues at coordinate 479,707 of NZ_CP015249.1, read as the reverse complement.
GGTGAACGCTCGCGCCCAGCGGTCGCGCGCGCCGGGGCTTTCCTCCGCCACCGGCGTTCGTGCACCGATACGGCACGGCCCGCACGACCGACGTAACCGTCAGAACAGCGCCGCCTGCCCGCCACCGTAGACCGGCACATCACCGTCTAGCCGCGCCGGCTCGCGGAACGCATGTGGCGCGGTCGCGCCGGCGTCGAGGATGTGCACGACCTGCCAGCCGTGCAGCGCGAAATCGTCGGCGAGCATCGAGCGGTGACACTGCCACCACAGCCGCTCCGCGCACATCACGGCGCAGCGCTGGCGCGATGCCAGGCCGGCCAGCTCGGCGAACGCCCGGCGATAGGCCGCGCTCGCCATGTGGTCGGCGTAGCCGCGGAACGCCTCGCTGCGCCAGACGCCGTTGCGCGAATCGGGCAGCGGCCGGCGCCGCCCGCCGAGCGCCTCGAAGTGCCGGTAGCCGATGCCGGCTTCGGCGAGCGCGGCCGGCAGCGTCGGGCCGAACTGCGGATGGCGACGCGACCCCGGAAAGCGCCGCACGTCGGCGACGAGCGCGATCGCATGCGCGCGCAACAGCTGCACGAAGGCATCGAGCGGGTGCGTCGAATGGCCGATGGTCCAGAGCGTGTGCATCGCGAACGGCGGGTCGAAGGAACGGACGAGGTGTTCACGGCGCCGCCGGCGCGATCGCCGGTCGCCGGTCGCCGGTCGCCGGTCGCCGGTCGCCGGTCGCCGATGCTAGGCCGCGCCGCTGAACGGCGCCGTGCTGCCGCGTTTCAGCGGCGCCGGCCGCTGATCCGCACCCAGTCCTCGCGCACGGCGACGGCGAGATCCTCGAACCATTCGCCGTAGCGCGTCAGCAGGTCCTCGTGCTGGCCGTGCAGGATGCCCGACAGCGCCAGCACGCCGCCCGGCACGACACAGGCGGCGAAGCGCGGCGCGAGCTCGGCCAGCGGGCCGGCCAGGATGTTGGCGACGAAGACCTCGGCCGGGCGGTCGTCGAAGGCCTCCGGCAGGTACAGGTCCAGGTCCGCGGCGACGCCGTTGCGCTCGGCGTTGTCGCGGCTGGCGGTGATCGCCTGCGGGTCGTTGTCGATGCCGGCCACGTGCGCCGCGCCGAGCTTGAGCGCGGCGATCGCCAGCACGCCCGAGCCGCAGCCGAAGTCGATCACGCGGCGGCCGGCGAGGTCCTGCGCGTCGAGCCATTCCAGGCACAGCGCCGTGGTCGGGTGCGTGCCGGTGCCGAAGGCCAGGCCCGGATCAAGCCGCACGATCGCCAGCGCCGGGTCGGCCGGCGGTTCGATGTTCCACGGATAGATCCACAGCCGGCGACCGAACGGCATCGGCTTGAACTGGTCCATCCACACGCGCGTCCAGTCCTGGTCGGCCACCTCGCGGAACGCAACCTGGTCCGGCGCCAGTTGCGGCAGCAGCTCGCCCAGCACGTGCAGCAGGCCGCTGCGGTCGGCCGCCGCGTCGAACAGCGCCGACAGCTCGATCGTCGTCCACAGCGGCGTCTCGCCGACGCCGGGCTCGAAGATCGCCTGCTCGTCCGGCGTCTCGGCGTCGGCGTCGCGCAGCGTGATCGCCAGCGCGCCGACGTCCTCCAGTGCCGCCTCGACGGCGGGCTGGTCGGCCAGGTGCACCGTCAGGATGAGTTCGAGCCAGGACATGCGATGGGCCTGTGCGTGATCAGCCGAGGCCGATCGCCTTTTCCTTGGACTCGGCGATGCGCTTTTCGAGGTAGTGGATGTTCTGGCCGCCGGCGCGGAAGCCGCCGTCGGCCATGATCCGCTGCTGCAGCGGCACGTTGGTCTTGATGCCGTCCACGACCAGCTCCGACAGCGCGATGCGCATGCGCGCGATCGCCGTGTCGCGGTCGACGCCGTGGGCGATCAGCTTGCCGATCATCGAGTCGTAGTTGGGTGGGATGCGATAGCCGTCGTAGATGTGCGTGTCCACGCGGATGCCCGGCCCACCGGGCGCCTCGAAGGTCTTGACGGTGCCGGGGCTGGGCATGAACGTGTCCGGGTCCTCGGCGTTGATCCGGCATTCGATCGCGTGGCCGGTGAAGCGCACGTCCTCCTGGCGGATCGAGAGCCGGTGGCCGGCCGCGATCAGCAGCTGCTCGCGGACCAGGTCGATGCCGGTGATCATCTCGGTGACCGGATGCTCGACCTGGATGCGGGTGTTCATCTCGATGAAGTAGAAGCGGCCGTTCTCGTAGAGGAACTCGAACGTGCCGGCACCGCGGTAGCCGATGCGCAGGCAGGCGTCGACGCAGACCTTGCCGATCTCGGCGCGCTGCTCGGCGGTGATGCCGGGCGCCGGCGCTTCCTCGACCACCTTCTGGTGGCGGCGCTGCATCGAGCAGTCGCGCTCGCCGAGGTGGATCGCGCTGCCCTGCCCGTCGGCCAGCACCTGGATCTCGACGTGGCGCGGGTTCTCGAGGAATTTCTCCATGTAGACCTGGTCGTTGCCGAACGCGGCTCGCGCCTCGGTCTTGGTCATCGCGATCGCGTTGCCGAGGTGCGCTTCGGTGAACACCACGCGCATGCCGCGGCCGCCGCCGCCGCCGGCGGCCTTGATGATGACCGGGTAGCCGATCTCGCGCGCGATGCGCAGGTTCTCGGCGGTGTCCTCACCGAGCGGCCCGCCCGAGCCCGGCACGCAGGGCACGCCGGCGGCCTTCATTGCGCGGATCGCCTCAACCTTGTCACCCATCAGGCGGATCACGCCGGCGGTCGGGCCGATGAAGATGAAGCCGGACTGCTCGACGCGCTCGGCGAAGTCGGCGTTCTCGGACAGGAAGCCGTAGCCGGGATGGATCGCCTGCGCGTCGGTGACCTCGGCCGCGGCGATCAGCGCCGGGACGTTGAGGTAGCTCTCGGCCGCCGGCCCGGGGCCGATGCAGATCGACTCGTCGGCCATGCCGACGTGTTTGAGGTTGCGGTCCACCGTCGAGTGGACGGCGACCGTGCGGATGCCCAAGGCATGGCAGGCGCGCAGCACGCGCAAGGCGATCTCGCCGCGGTTGGCGATCAGGACTTTCTCGAGCATCGTGGGCTCCGTCTCAGCCGATCACGAACAGCGGTTCGTCGAACTCGACCGGCTTGCCGTTCTCGACCAGGATCGCCGTGACGGTGCCGGCCACGTCGGCCTCGATCTGGTTGAACATCTTCATCGCCTCGATGATGCCGAGCGTGTCGCCGGCCTTGACCTTCTGGCCGACCGCGATGAACGGCGGCGCGCCGGGGCTGGCCGAGGCGTAGTAGGTGCCGACCATCGGCGAGCGCACGACGTGCCCTTCGGGCAGGCCGGGCTTGGCCGGGGCAGCGGGCGCGGCGGCCGGTGCGGCCGGCGCCTCGACCGGCAGCGCCGGAGCCATCGGCAGCGAGGCCGACACCGCCTGGATACCCTTGGGGAACCGCGACAGGCGGACGATCTCCTCGCCCTCCTTGATCTCCAGTTCGGCCAGGTTCGACTCTTCGAGCAGGTCGATCAGCTTCTTGATCTTGCGCAGATCCATGGATTGGACTCGTGTCGGTTGGGGCCGCGACGACGCCGCGGCCGGTCAGGATGGGTCGGATGCGAGCCGGGCGAGGATCGCCTGCAGCCCGAGCCGGTAGCTGTCCACGCCGAGCCCGACGATGACGCCGGCGGCGATGTCCGACAGGACCGAGCGATGGCGGAACGCCTCGCGCGCGTGGACGTTGGACAGGTGCACCTCGATGAACGGGATCGCCACGCCGGCCAGCGCGTCGCGCAGCGCGATGCTGGTGTGCGTGAAGGCGGCCGGATTGATCAGGATCCAGGCCACGCCTTCCTCGCGTGCCGCCTGCACCCGGTCGATCAGCGCATGCTCGGCATTGGACTGGAAGCACGCCAGCGCGTGGCCGGCGGCCCCGGCGGCGGCGGCCAGCCCGGCGTCGATCTCGGCCAGCGTCGTGCGGCCGTAGACCTCGGGCTCGCGCGTGCCGAGCAGGTTGAGGTTGGGGCCATGCAGGACCAGGATCTTCGCCACGGGGCTTTTCGCGGATCGAACAAGCGCGCAAGTGTCCTCGAAGTCGGCAATCCTGTCCAGTTCGGCGACGTTTGACGAACTTTTTGCTGCGGCGCGCGCAGCGGCACGCCGATCAGCGGCCGCCGACCGCCAGCAGGCTGCGCAACTCGTCGTTTTCCGCGGGGCTCAGGCTCGATTCGGCCAGCTTGCGCTGCAGGTCGTCACGGCGCTGCAGGCGCGCCTGGCGATCCAACTGGGCCAGGGCGCCGGCGAATTCGGCCTGCCAGGCCTGCGTGTCGCCCGGGAACGGCATCACCGCCAGCTTCTGCAGCGCGGCGCGCTCTTCGCGTTCGCCGAAATGCTCGATCAGCGCACCGGTGGTGACGCCGGGCCGGCTGCGCGCCAGCCCGATCAGCTCGATCAGCAGCGGCACGCCCGGCTGGCGCAGCTCCGCGAAGGTCCACGGCGGCTCGATCGCCGCGCCGAGCGCCGGGTTCTGCACCAGCAGGGCCACCGCCGTGCGCACCAGCGAGCGCTGCGGCGGCCGCGAGGCACGCGCTTCGGCCGAGGCGCGCGCGATCAGCGGCGCGACGGCGGCCGGGGTGCCGCCGGGCATGCGCGTCCCGGACAGCCGCTCCAGCTCCCCCTCCATCAGGTCGCGGAACGCGCCTTCGGGAATCTGCGCGATCAGCGGCCGCGCACGCGCGGCCAGACGCGCCTTGCCCTCCAGGCTGGCCAGGTCCGATTCCTTGCCGACCTCGGCGAAGAAGAACGTGCTGAGCGGCGTGGCGGCCTTCAGGCGCTGCTCGAAGCCCGCCGCGCCTTCCTGGCGGACCAGCGAATCGGGGTCCTCGCCGTCGGGCAGGAACAGGAACCAGGCCTGGCGCCCGTCGCGCATGCGCGGCAGCACCGATTCCACCGCGCGCCAGGCCGCCTGGCGGCCGGCGCGGTCGCCGTCGAAGCAGAAGAACACGTCCGCCGCGTTGCGGAACAGGATCTCGGCGTGCTCGCGCGTGGTCGCCGTGCCGAGCGTCGCCACGGCCTGAGTGATACCGGCCTGGTGCAGCGCGATGACGTCCATGTAGCCCTCGACCACCAGCAGCCGGGTGATCTTCTGGTGCGCCTCGCGCACCTGCCACAGGCCGAACAGCTCCTGGCCCTTGTGGAACAGCGGCGTCTCGGGCGAATTGAGGTACTTGGGACCGTCGTCCTTGCCCATCACGCGGCCGCCGAACGCGATCGTGCGCCCGCGCCGGTCGAGGATCGGGAACATCACGCGGTCGCGGAAGCGGTCGTAGCGCTTGCCGCCCTCGCCGGCCAGCATGCCGGCCTTGTCCAGCAGCGCGATGCGCTGCGGCGTGCGGCCGAGCGCCTGCAGTATCCCGTCCCAGGCGTCCGGCGCGTAGCCGAGGCCGAAGCGCGTACGCGTGGCTTCGTCGACCCCGCGCCGCTCGAAGTACGCGCGCGCCTTCTCGCTCTGCGCCAGCGCGCGCCGGTAGAACCCGGCCGCCCCGTCGAGCAGCTCGAACAGCTCGCTGCTGTCCTCGCGGACCTCGCGGCGCCCGCCCTCGTACGGCACCTTCAGGCCGACCCGGGCCGCCAGTTCCTCCACCGCGTCGACGAACTCGAGCCGGTCGTAGTCCATCAGGAACTTGATCGCGCTGCCGTGCGCGCCGCAGCCGAAGCAGTGGTAGAACTGCTTGACCGGCGACACCGTGAACGAGGGCGAGCGCTCGTCGTGGAACGGGCAACGCGCGCTCCAGTCGCGGCCGGCCTTCTTCAACGGCACGCGCTGCTCGATCACGTCGACGATGTCGACACGGGCGAGGAGGTCGTCGATGAAGCTGTCGGGGATGCGGCCGCGCATGGCGCATAGGATATGCCACGCGGCCCGGCCGCCGGACCGGCGACGACGCGCCGCGGCGCCGATGCCGCGGCGCGCCGGGAAATCGCGGCTACGTGAACAGGTTGATGCCGAGCACGATGCCGAGGATCGCCAGCGCGACCAGCACCAGGAAGATGAAGAAGATGATCTTGGCGATGCCGGCCGAGGCACCGGCGATGCCGGTGAAGCCGAGCGCACCGGCGATCAGCGCGACCACCGCAAAGAAAAGGGCCAACTTGAGCATGGCGTCCTCCGGTCCGTAGGGGGCGATCGCGCGATCGGCGACCACGGCGCAGCCTGCCAGAGCCTCGCGCGCCGGGACCTGAACGGTCCGGGGGCGGATTTACGCCTCAGTCACCGCCGGCGAGCCCGAGCCAGCCTGCCAGCACCGCGCGCGCCTCGTCGACGCCGGTCTTGGCCAGCGACGAGAACAGCTGCGCGCTGGCCTGCGGCGCCCGCGCCTGGAGCTCCTTGCGCACCGCCAGCAGCGTGCGCATGCCTTCGCTGCGCGAGAGCTTGTCGGCCTTGGTCAGCAGGCAATGGACTTCGCGGCCGGTCGCCACCGCATACTCCAGCATCTGCTGGTCGAACTCGCGCAGCGGGTGGCGCACGTCCATGATCAGCACCAACCCCTTGAGCGCCTCGCGCGTGCGCAGGTAGGTGTCGATCAGCCCGCGCCAGTGCAGGCGCAGGTTCTCGGGCACCTTGGCGTAGCCGTAACCGGGCAGGTCGATCAGGCGGTGGGCGTCGTCGAGCGGGAACACCACCAGCTGCTGCGTGCGGCCCGGCGTCTTGCTGGTGCGCGCCAGGCCCTGCTGGTCGCAGATCGTGTTGAGCGCGCTGGACTTTCCGGCGTTGGAGCGCCCGGCGAACGCGGCCTCGGCGCCGCCGTCGGGCGGCAGGTCGCGCAGGTGGTGCGCACTGATCAGGTACTGGGCGTTGCGGAACGGATTCTTGGCCATGTCGGGGATCGGGTCGGAGGACGGTCCGCGCCGGCACGGCGGGGAAGCGGCGGCGCCCGGCGGCGCCGGCGCCCATTCTCGCCCAAGCGCGGCGCGGGCACACCCTCGGGCACGGCAATTGGGCTAGGCTCGCGGCCCCCGCCATCCTTCGCGCCGGAGTGCCGTCCCATGTGGACCCATACCGCCCCGATCCTGCTGCTGATCGCCTCGAACGTGTTCATGACGTTCGCCTGGTACGGGCACCTGAAGTTCACCGACCGGCCGCTGTTCGCGGTGATCCTGGTCGCCTGGGGCATCGCGTTCTTCGAGTACTGCCTGCAGGTGCCGGCCAACCGGATGGGCTACACGGTCTACAACGCGGCCCAGCTCAAGACGATCCAGGAGATCATCACCCTGGTGGTCTTCGTGGTGTTCTCGGTCACCTATCTCGGCGCGGCGATCAAGTGGAACCACCTGGTCGGCTTCGCGCTGATCGCGCTGGCGGCGTTCTTCATCTTCCTGGACTAGGGCGTGTCATCAATCCCCCGGCAGGTCGCGTTGGCCCTGGAAAGTCGTCAGGGGGTGTTGTGTGGCGCCGCGCCTGACTGGCCGTCAGGTCAAGCCGCGCAACGCACGCTGGCGGCTTTCCAGGGCCAACCCGTAGGGCCGTTCTTGCGTGCGCCCGGGACTGCGTCATCGCTCGGGCGTGGACCCACGTCCACTTCCTCCCTCTTCCTTGGCCCGGACGCACGCAAGAACGGCGCGGCCTACCGAGGGATTGATGACACGCCCTAGGGCACGTCATCCGTCCCCGGGCGGGTCGCGCCGGCCCGCCGTCACACGTGGCCGGGGGCGCGGGCCGTCGGGGGTCAGCGCGCGCGGCCCCTCTCACGAGGGGCCCGCAGGTGCGGCCTCCAAGACCGGTGCGGACCGCAACGGCCAAGGGCATCCCGCCGTGCTCCGCTCGCCCCACACGGCGAACCGGCCCGGCCGGTTCAGAACGCGCAGGTGCCGATGCCGTCGATCACGCGAAAGTAGTTGCGCGACAGCCAGGCGTTGTGCGACCCGTCGAACGTGCTGGGGTGATCGAAGTCGGCGATGCCGGAGGTCGTGGCGCCCCAGACCGCCGCGTTGTTGACCAGGTTGTCGCCACTGATGTTCGCAGGCCGGTTGTTGGTGTGGTATTCGACGTAGAGCGCCTGGTCGATGCACGTGGAGACCAGGCCGCGCGCCTCCTGCACGGCCAGCGAGGTGTAGCGATGATCGGAATGGTCGCCCGGATTCTTGCCGGCGTCCGTCTCGGCGATGTTGAGCCAGACCCCGGCCGATCCGCCGGCCTCGGCGCGTATCAGGCCCGCCAGCGTCGCGGTGAGATCGCTCCAGCTGCCATACGTCGCCGAGCCGTCCACCGCGTTGATCGGCGTGTTGCCGGTCTTGAGCTTCTGAAGGCTCTGCGAACCGGTCGTCGGGTAGCCGGTGCCGTTGGGATTGCCGTCCGGCAGCCGCAGGAAATACATCACCGCCCGGCCGTCGCCGGACGCGAACCGTGTGATGGAGCGGCCGTTTATCGTGCGCGCTCCCTGGTTGAGCACCTGTTGCCCGATGGCGCCGTTGGCCGACTTGCTGAAGCGCAGCGCGCGCAATGCGCCTTCTTCGCGCGCCAGGTAGTACGGGTGCTGCCGGCCGTTGGAGCCGATGCCCGCACCGGCATCGCCCGCGGTCGTGTGGACGATGACGGTCTTGTTGCTGGTGTTGCGGACGTCCTTGTACGCATTCGGATTCATGAACAGCTGCCAGTCGTCCGGATGCGCGACGACATAGAAGGTGGTGAACGGCGCCGCCGACACCGAGGTCGCGGCGGTGAGAAGCAGGCCGTACAGCAAGGATCGGACGTTCATGGGTGCTCCCTGGAAGCGACGCGGGAAGGCCGAGGGGACGCATGGTTCATGAAGACGGTCACCTCGCTCCCGGCGCGGGACGCTGACGGGTGCGCCGCGACGCCAGGCAACGTGCGCCTTCGCTCCTTGGAAACGTCGGTTCCGCGGCCGCCCCTACCCGGCGATTCGATCGCGCGTCCAGTATCCCGAACGCCGGCATCGCGTTCCCGCAGTCCAAGCGAGATCCCGGGGCGATGGCCACGGGAGGCACGCCGGCCGCAACCGGGCGGCGTCGGTCCGGACGTGGCGCGGCCGGCTACGACGGGGTCGTAGCGTCGTCCTGCACGTCGACCACCGCGCGGCCGCGCGTCAGGTCGCGCAGCCAGCCGGTGAACGCCACCACGCGATCGCGCGGCAGCGCCAGGCGCAGCCGCGCACCGTCCGCGTCGAAGCCTTCGTCGAGCTTCTCGGCCGAGAACTCGGGCAGGCGCGCATGCAGCGTCGGCAGGTTCGGGAAATCGCAGCTCACCTCGATCGTCGCCCGATCCACGATCGGCAGGCGCGCCGCCAGGCGCAGGCATTCCGCAGCGCAGCCGCCATAGGCGCGGACCAGCCCGCCGGCGCCGAGCTTGGTGCCGCCGAACCAGCGCGTGACGACGACGATGACCCGGTCCAGCCCCTGGCCGTCGATCGCCTGCAGGATCGGCCGGCCGGCGGTACCGCCGGGCTCGCCGTCGTCGGAGAAGCGATAGTGCTGGCCGAAGCGGTAGGCCCAGCAGTTGTGCGTCGCGGCCGGATCGGCGACCTGCGCGACGAACGCCAATGCCGCGTCGACCGCGTCCAGCGGCGCCGCCTGGGCCAGGAACCGGCTCTTCTTGATCTCCTGCTGCAGGCGGGCTGCGCCGGCCAGGGTCTCCATGCTCGCCATCGCCGCATTGTAGGCCGCGGGCCGCTCCGGCCGCTCGCACGGCCGCGCCGCAGCGCGACCTCAGTCGTCCAACAGCGGCTGCAGGTCGGCGGGAATCGCCTGGCGCGGATGGACGCGCCGGAACAGGCGCAGGTTCTCGCCGGCCCAATGGCGCTGGCCTTCGCGGTCGAGCCGGCGGATCTCGTCGAGCCAGCGGGCCGGTGGCAGCCGCATGTTGCGGCGCAGTTCCGTCGAGGTGATCGGTGCCGGGCTGAGACCCGGAGCGGCACGCGGGGGCGTGGCTTCGGCCGGGGCCGGCACGGCCGGCGCGGCGGCCTTCTCCGCTTCCTGGCGCTGCGCTGCCGCCGCCGACTCCGCCACCGGCGCCTCGCGCGCATCGGCCGCGGGCGCGGCGGCCGGCGGCGCCGGCCGGGCCTGGGCCTTCTGTTCGATCGCCGGTGGCGAAGCCGTGCGCGCGCGCGGGGGCGATGCGGACGGGGCCGGCGCTGCCTCGACCGCTGGCGGGGCCGGCGGCGGCGGCGAAGGGGCCGGCGGTGGCGCCAGGATCGGCTCGACCGGGATCACGCCGGCCGGCGTGGTCTGCTGCGGAGCCGGTGCGGAACCGGCCGCCGGCACACCACGCTCGGGCATCGCCTGCCAGGCGATGCCGGCCGCCAGGACCATGCCCGCGACCGATCCGAGACCCAGCAGCCAGCGCTGGCGCCGGGGCGGGCGGTCGCCCGCGCCGCGGACAGCCCGCGCTGCCTCGGCCAGGACCGCGCGGTCGAGCCGGCGCGGCGGCTCGGCCTGCGGCAGCCGGCGGTAGAGCGTGCCGAGTTCGCCGCCGCCCGGTCCCAGCAGCGCGTCGAGATCGCGGTCGAGGCGATCGCCGCTCATGACTGGAACCTCGCGCGGATCCGCGCCAGCGCATAGCGCAGGCGCGACTTGACGGTCTCGCGGCCGGCGCCGGTCAGCTCGCCGATCTCCTCCAGCCCCAGGCCTCCTTCGATGCGCAGCAGGAACGCCAGGCGTTGTTCCTCGGGCAGGTCCTCCAGCGCCAGTTGCAGCTTGCGGCGCTGCTCGAACTCGCTGAGGACGCGGTCGGGCTGCTCGGTCTCGGGGGCGTCGAGCTGGCGGAACACCGCCTCGGCCTCCTCGTCCGACGCCGCGGGCCGCTGGCGCCGGAAGCGATCGACGATCAGGTTGTGGGCGATCTGCAACAGCCAGGTCGTGAACTTGGCATCGGGCCGGTAGCGCGCCCGCGCGGCGATCAGGCGGCTCCAGGTCTCCTGGAACACCTCGTCCGCATCGGCGCGGTTGTGCAGCGCGCGCATCGCGAACCGGTAGACCGTGCCGCGGTGGCGTCGATAGAGCATCTCGAAGGCGACGGTATCGCCCTCGGCATAAGCCGACATCAGTTCTTCGTCCGTTCGTTCGACCCCCATGCCGGTGAGGGTAAGGCAATCGGCGGGAGTCGTCATCGACATGGCGCCTTGCTGGAACGCGCGAACCGGCGCACCAGGGTTAGGAGCGGCGCCGCGCGGCACGCAAGGACCCGCGCTGCGGGCAGACAGCGAACCCGCCGCCGGGCGATCATGAGGGCCGATCAGCGGACAGGACAGCGGACATGGGCACGCACGGCAACGACCGGCAGATCGACTACATCGAGTTCAACGTCGCCGACATCGCGCGCAGCAAGGCGTTCTACGGCGCGGCGTTCGGCTGGACCTTCACCGACTACGGTCCGGCCTACTGCGAGTTCCGCGACGGGCGGCTGGCCGGCGGCTTCACGACCGCCGAGCCGGCGCGGCCCGGCGGGCCGCTGGTCATCCTCTACGCCGACGACCTGGCCGCCACCCAGCAGCGCCTGGAACAGGCCGGCGCAGGCATCAGCCGGCCGATCTTCGCGTTCCCGGGCGGGCGGCGCTTCCATTTCGTCGATCCCGACGGCTACGAACTGGCGGTGTGGTCGGTGGACTAGCCGATGGCGGGAGCCTGGGGGCTGCCACGCCCTCGATCGCAGGGCCCCGCGCTGTGCACGACCGCCGGCCAGGCATCGAGCGCACGCTCGATGCCTGCGCCACGAGCCGTGGTCACCCGCGCGCACTGTTTCCCGCTACGCCGCTAGCCGCGCGTGCCGATCAGCTTGCTCATCGCCTCCAGGTAGGCGGCGAATGCGCGCCGCCCCTCGGACGTGATGCGGATGCGCGTCAGCGGCTTGCGCTCGACGAAGCGTTTGTCGATCGCGACGTAGCCGGCCTCCTCCAGTTTCTTCAGGTGGACCGACAGATTGCCCTGGGTGGCGTTCAGCGCGTTCTTCAACTCGGTGAAATCGGCCACCTCGGCATCGGCGAGGTAGACCATCACGCCCAGCCGCAGGCGGCCGTGGATGATCTCGTCGATGCCGCCGAGGTCTGCCAGGCCCATCGGTGCGTCAGGCTCCCGCCTGTGTGCGCGCCTCGCGGAGCATGATCCAGCCCGGCAGCGCCATCAGCCCGAACAGCGCCGCCGTACAGACCATCAGGTAGTACGGGGTGCCGTTCAACAGGCCCAGCGCGACCGCCGCGAGCAGCCAGCCGATCGCCGTGGCCAGCATCCAGGCACGCCGCTGCAGCATGTGCATGACGTACCAGACCGCCCCCTGCAGCGCGAACACCACGGCCGGGTACAGCAGCCAGACCTGGAAGCTCTGCAGCCGCGCGGCATTGACGCCGAAGACCACGACCATCGCCAGGTTGGCCAGGCCGGCGCCGCCGAAGGTCGCGTTCAGCGCGCGATTGGCGGTCGAGCCGCGGAAGCCGGCGTCGCGATCGTGCCGGATCGCGGCGACCAGCACGATCAGGAATGTCGTCGTGATGCCGACGACGAAGGCCAGGCTGGCCCAGCCGGGCCAGCGGATCAGTCCTTCGGCCTGGCCCCAGTGGAACAGGCACTGCAGGCCGTAGAGCAGGCCGCCGGCCATGTAGGCGACACCACCGGCCATCCGCGTCCGGCCGGCACCGTCCACGATCGAGCGCAGGAAGGCCAGGTTCTCTTCGGGCGAGTGCGAGGGCGGTTCGGCGGACATGGCAGTTCCTGTTCCTATGGCATCGTCGGGAAAGGGCGTTCCCGCCCTTGGCCGACTCACACGGTCGCGGCAGCGCCGCGCCACCTGTTCCGCGCATCGACGGCACCGGCCGTCGATGCGCGAGCGATCCGTCCTCGCGATCGCGCCGGCCGGCCGCTTCCCGACAGCCGGCCGGCCGATTGTCACCCGCGGCCCGCCGGCAGCCGCGACGACCGGCCGATCCGCCGGTCATCGCGTGGCAGGCGATGGTAGCCGGCTTCATTGGCCGGTGACCAAGGGCGGCGGCACCGGCGCCGGCGCCGGGCCGCGGCGCGCGACCCGGCGGCCGTTGAGCCACAGGCCCATGAAGCTGTGGCGGATCAGTCCCTCGTAGCTCGCCAGGGCGATCGCCATCGTCCCCACGACCACCGCCGCCAGCTTGAGCCACCACGGCCATGCCAGGCCCTGCACCAGCACCTGGCCCGCCATCACCAGCGGCAGGTGGACGATGTAGACCCAGTACGAGGCATCGGCCAGGTAGCGCCGCAGCGCGCTGTAACCGGCGGCGAACCGCAGCGCCAGCGCGAGGGCGGCGAAGCTCGACGCATAGACCGCCAGCGCGTAGACGGCCGCCGCGGCCGCCTTCGGCCCGGGTGCGGTCAGCGGCACCAGGCGCGGCCCGGGCCCGCCTGCCAGCACCAGGGCGCCGGCGGTCACCGCCAGCGCCAGACCCAGGTACAGCGGCCACCCCGCCGCAATACGGACCAGCAGGTCGCGACGCCGTGCCAGCAGGATGCCAAACCCGAACGCGACACCGAACGCGGTGAGGGCTGCCGGGTTCGGGATCAGTGCCTGGTCCGGCGTCGGCACGCCGAAGAACGCGATCCATTTCGGCGTGCGGTAGAGCGCCAGTGCCAGCGGCACGGCCAGCACGAACGGCCCCAGCGGCCCGGCCAGGGCGCCGGCCAGGCGGTCGCCGGCACGCGCCCAGGTGCCGGTGTGGTCATAGCGGACCAGCGGCAGGCGCAGCGCCAGAAACGCGACATAGAACAACAGCAGCACCCAGAGGAACCACAGGTGGGTCAGCGGGAAGTCGTCCGGCGTGAATTTCGGCCCCGGCGGCGCTTCCGACGGCAGGTTGCCGCCAGTCTGGATCCAGGCATTCCAGACGATGACCGCCACGATGCACCCCAGGACCAGCCACCAGAACGCGAGCAGCGGACCGGCGATCCGGAGCAGCCGGTCCTTCACGAAGCCGGCCACGCCGCGCCGCTGCAGCAGCAGGTGGGCGAACAGGCCGGCGATCACGAAGAAGGTCGCCATCCGGAACACGTGGATCGCGAAGAACAGGACACCGGCCACCGGCGAGGTGGCCGGATCGGTGACCAGCCAGACCGGCGTCGGGAAGAACGCCAGCGCGGCGTGCAGCACCACGCCGAGCAGCAGCGCGCCGCCGCGCAGCGCGTCGAGGCCGTGCAGGCGTTCGGATCGATCGGTTTCGAGGGTCGACATCGCAGCGCTCCGGGATCGGGAGCGAAGCATACATAAACTGGTTTGTATTTCAAACATCAGATATCCACTGGTTCATCCGCCGTTGCCGACCACCTGCGGCCCGCCAGGCTACGATCCGCCGCCACGCGGCCGCCGCGACGCAACCCCGCGGCCGCGACACGCATCCAAGCCGCTCCCTCGACCGCCCCCGGACACCGATGAGCCCGCACCACCCGCCCCGCCTGCCGCGCGCCCGCACCCTGCGACTGGCCGGCCTGGCCCTGCTCGCCCTCGCGTCGTCGGCGCAGGCCACGTTCTCGATCGTCGCCTGCGACCGCGACGGCCGCTGCGGTGTCGCCGTCGCCACCAACAACCGGGCCGTCGGCGCCAGCGTGCCGTATGCCCAGGCCGGCGTCGGCGCCCTCGTTTCGCAGTTCGAGACCAACCCCGGCTACGGGCCCAAGGGCCTGGCGCTGCTGGCGGCCGGCCGCTCGCCCGAGGCGACGCTGCAGGCCCTGCTCGACGGCGACGGTGGTTTCGACGGCACCACGATCGCCGAGCGCCAGGTCGGCATCGTCGACGCCCAGGGCCGCTCGGCGACCTATACCGGTGCTCAGGCGCGCACATCGGCCTGGGCCGGCGCCCTGCACGGCGACGGCTATGCGGTCCAGGGCAACGGCCTGGCCGGCGAGGCGGTGGCGATCGCGATGAAGCAGGCCTTCCTCGCCGGCCGCGGCACCCTGGCCGAGCGCCTGATGGCCAGCCTCGAAGCCGGCCAGGCCGCCGGCGGCCAGACCATCGGCAAGCGCTCCGCCGCCCTGCTCGTGCGCACGCCCGACGGCGCCTGGCAGGACATCGACCTGTGCGTGGATGGCGCGGCCGAGCCGATCGTGGACCTGCGCCGCCTGCTGGAGCAGCACTATGCGCTGCAGGCGATCATCCGTGCCGAGCGGCTGGCGCGGCAGGACAAGCCCGCCGAAGCCCGCACCGCGATCGCCGAGGCCTTGCGCCGCAGCTACGGCTGGGACCGCATCTGGCGCCGCGCGGGCAGGCTGGCGATGACGATGGGCGACCGCGAGCGTACGCTCGACTACCTCGGTGTCTTCCTGTCGGTCAACCCGGTCTGGGCGCGGCAGGAGCTGGACGACCCGTTGTACCAGCCGCTGCACGGCCAGGCACTGTTCGAGGCATGGCGCCGCTGAGCGCCCCGGCACCCGTGGACACCGGCGGTCGCGGCCGCGTGGCGGTGCCCCAGCCGTACGCGCAAAGGGCGGGATCGATCGGCCCCGGGGCTCGCGACGCCCTGCAATTGGCCCGCCGCATCACGGCACGGTGTATTGGACGTACTCGACCTTGACGTCTCGCAACGCGCCTTTGACGTAGTGGAACGTCGTCGTCTGCATCCAGTGCGTCTTACCGCTCGTGTACGGCTGCGACTGCGACACGCTACCCGACGCTCCGGCCGAGGGCGGCGACGCCGAACCATCTCCCGGCGTCCCGGTCGCTGACACGAAGGTGGACAGCGGGATCGGCTGTCCCCTGCCTTTGATCAGGGCATGGGTATCGGTCTTGACCAACTCACCGTCGGCCCCGTGGACATGGGTCACGATCACATTGCCCTGGCGCTCGGTGCGAATGCACAGACCGGTGCAGCGCGCGCCATCGTGCAGGCCCCACAACAAGGTATCGCCGTCGTCGAACGGCCGCGACCCCGGCTTGCTCGAATCCAGCGTCGCGGCAGCCACGACGGTGCTGCCGATCAAGCCCATGAAGAAGACAACATGACGCTTCATTGGTGACGTCCTCCGGCCAGCCGGCACCGTACCGGTACGCCGTTCTATCGACGAATGCTCGCGGCATCAACCCGGACTGGCCCGATACGCACCGACCGTTCAGTTCACGGGGCCCATCGTTCACGCAAAGGCCTCGGCCGAGCGATCGTCGACCCTGCCTACGCAGGGCTCGATCAGCGGCTCGTTCACCTGCCTCGAACCCTTGGACCCTTCAAGGACTCCGCCCATCCGAGCGCACGCCTTAAACTCCGCGCCATGACCGGTAAAGCCCCCTCTCCCGCCCGCCGCGCCGCCGAACTGCGCGAACGCATCGAAGACGCCAATCACCGCTACCACGTCCTCGACGATCCGGACATCCCGGACGCCGAGTACGACCGCCTGATGCGCGAGCTGGAAGCGCTGGAAGCCGAGCACCCGGAACTGGCGACCGACGACTCGCCGACCCGCCGCGTCGGTGCCACACCGTCGCGCACGTTCGCCGAGGTGCGCCACGAGATCCGCATGCTGTCGCTGGCCAACGCGTTCAGCGACGAGGAGATCCACGACTTCGTGCGACGCATCGTCGAGCGCACCGACGTGGCCGACCCGCTGTTCTCGGTCGAACCGAAATTCGACGGCCTGGCGATCAGCCTGCGCTACGAGGACGGCCGCTTCGTGCGCGGCGCCACGCGCGGCGACGGCGAGACCGGCGAGGACGTCACCGCCAACCTGCGCATGGTCAAGGCGGTGCCGCTGCGGCTGCGCGGCCACGGCTGGCCGCGCGTGCTGGAAGTGCGCGGCGAGGTCTACATGCCGCGCGCCGCGTTCGAGGCCTACAACGAGCGCGCGCGGCGCGACGGCGGCAAGGTGCTGGCCAACCCGCGCAACGGCGCGGCCGGCTCGCTGCGCCAGCTCGACCCGCGCATCACCGCGGCGCGGCCGCTGGCGTTCTACGCCTATGCGCTCGGCGTCGTCGAAGGCGGCGACCTGCCCGAGACCCATTCGGCCGTGCTGGCGCGCCTGCGCGACTGGGGCCTGCCGGTCAGCACCCTGGTCGAGACCGCGCGCGGCGCCGAGGGCTGCCTGACCTACTACCGGCGCATCGGCGCCAGGCGCGACACGCTGCCGTTCGACATCGACGGCGTCGTCTACAAGCTCGACGACCTCGCCGGCCAGCGCGAGCTCGGCTTCGTCGGCCGCACGCCGCGCTGGGCGATCGCGCACAAGTTCCCGGCGCAGGAGCAGGCCACCCGCGTCGTCTCGATCGACATCAACATCGGCCGCACCGGCGCGGCCACGCCGGCCGCCAAGCTCGAGCCGGTGCAGGTCGGCGGCGTGACCGTGACCAACGCGACGCTGCACAACGCCGACCAGGTCGCACGGCTGGACGTGCGCATCGGCGACACCGTGATCGTGCGCCGCGCCGGCGACGTGATTCCCGAGGTCGTGCGCGTCGTCCCCGATGCGCGGCCGCCCGGCACCGTGCCGTGGGCGATGCCGACCCGCTGCCCGGTCTGCGGATCGGAAATCGTGCGCGAGGAAGGCGAGGTGGTCTGGCGCTGCTCCGGCGAGCTGGTCTGCCCGGCCCAGCGCAAGGAGGCGGTGTTCCACTTCGCCGCGCGCCGCGCGATGGACATCGAGGGCCTCGGCGAGCGGCTGATCGACGACCTCACCACGCTCGGCTTCGTCGGTTCGGTCGCCGACCTCTACCGGCTGACGCTGGACGACCTGATCGAGATGAGGCGGCAGGCCGACGCGCGCGACGGCACCACGCCCGAGACGGTCAAGGCCGGCAAGATCGCCACCAAATGGGCCGAGAACCTGGTCGAGGCGATCGAGCGCAGCCGCGCCACCACGCTCGAGCGCTTCCTCTACGCGCTCGGCATCGAGCACGTCGGCGAGAGCACCGCCAAGGCGCTGGCGACCTGGTTCGGCCGCCTGGAGGCGATCCGCCACCTGCCCTGGCCGCTGCTGACGCGCGTGCCGGACATCGGCGGCGAAGTGGCGCGCGCGATCGGCCACTTCTTCGAGCAGGCCGGCAACCAGCAGGTCATCGACGACCTGCTCGCGCGCGGCGTCGCGATCGGCGACGAGCATCCGCCTTCGCCGAAGCTGCGCAAGGCGCTCGATGCCGCCGCCGTGCTCGCCGCCCTGGCGATCCCGAAGCTCACCGACAAGCGCGCCGGCCAGCTCGCCGCCGCGTTCGACGGCGCCGCCGCGATCCTGGCCGCGCCCGAGCACCAGCTGGTCACGGCCGGCCTGCCGGCCGAGACCGCCGCCGCGTTCGTCGCCTGGCGGACCGACCCGGCCCACGCCGCACTGCTGCGCGACAGCTTCGCCGCCCGTGCGCACCTGCTCGCCGCCCTCGATGCCGCTGGCGCCGAGGACGCATCGGCGGCCCCGCTCGACGGCCAGACCGTCGTGCTCACCGGCACGCTGGCGTCACTGACGCGCGACCAGGCGCGCACACGCCTGGAAGCGCTCGGCGCCAAGGTTGCCGGCAGCGTGTCGAAGAAGACCGCCTTCGTCGTCGCCGGCAGCGAGGCCGGCTCCAAGCTCGACAAGGCGACCGAGCTCGGCGTCGAGGTCTGGGACGAGGATCGGCTGCTGGCGTTCCTGGCCGGCTACGAAGGCTGACACCGGCCGCCCGGCCGGCTACGGGCGCGAGGCGCAGTCCTGCAGGGCCGCGCCGGCATCCAGGTCCACGACGAACGAGTCGAGCCGGCCGTCGAAGCTGCCCCAGCCGGCCAGGCGCCGGCCGTCGCCGCTGACCGCGGTCAGTACCGACGGCTTCCAGTTCGCCGGCAGCGGGATCGCGTGCTCGGCCAGCACCTGCGCCAGGGTCAGCAGCGAGCGCCCCTCGATCCAGACGACCGCCTCGCGCCGCTCGCCGGTGCCGGTGCCGCCCACGGCGATGCGGCCATCGTCGCTGGCGGCGAACAGCATCGGCTGCGCCTGCAGGCCGTCCTCCACCAGTACGCGCGCGCCGTCAGCCGCGCGCCAGCGGTAGACCGAATGCGCGCTGCCGCCCCGCGTGGCGAGTCCCAGCAGGATCTGGCCGCGATGATCGGCCCCCAGCACCTCGCCCGCCGCGCCGGCCAGGATCTGCGTGCGGCCGTCCTGCCAAAGGACACCGCTGGCGCCCTGCGGTGTCTGCATCCAGCCGTAGACGCGCCCACCGTCGCCGAGCCCTACGGCATGCGTCGCCGCCCCGCGCGCCGGAACGGGCAGCTCGCGCAGGCCTTCGGCCGGTGACCAGACGAAGGCCGCCGGCCCTTCCGCGCGGCGGCGGGCGTTGCCCACCACGCGCGGCTCGTCGGAAATGCCGAACGCCTCGCTGACCTGGCCGATCGCTGCCCAGTCGGCCAGGCCGCCGAGGCGGTGCAACCGGCCGTCGGCATCCCAGTAGCCGGCCACCTGCCGCGCCTGCTCGTCGAACACCGATCCGGAGACGTAGCGGCCGCTGGCCGACAGGCCACGCACCGTCACGGCCTCACGCAGCAGCTCGACGCCGCCCGCCGCCGACCAGCGGAAGCCGCCGGCCGGGCCGCTGACCAGGCTGCCGGCAGCGAAGCAGCCATCGCGGGACAGCGCGACCACCTGGCTGCCCGGCAGGCCGAGGGGCGTGAATCCCGCGTGCGCTGCCGCCATCGGCAGCAGCGCGCCCAGCAGGCCGGCAAGTCCCTTGCGCATCGAGGGGATCTCTCTTCGGAACCGGTCCGGCACGGGCGTCAGGGCGCGGTGCCGTCGAAGCCGTCGCGGAAGATGTGCTCCTGCGTGTCCTCGACGAAGGTGGCCACGACCGTGCAATCGGCGCTGGCCGGCGCCGTGGTGTACTGGCTGCCGCTGAGCTGCCCGCCGCAGCCGGTGATCGTGTCGAGCCGGTGACCGGCGTCGGGCGCCACGGTGAACGTGAGGGTGGCGCCGTGCTCCACGACTCGCACGGTATCCGGGTCCAACCGCCCGCCGGGTCCGACGCTCGGCGTCACCAGGACCGTCGCCGCGCCGGACAGGTAGGCCAGGCGCACCGACGCGTGCAGCGATTCGGACGCCATCGACATCCAGTACGCCGGTGTGTGCTTCGGGATGCCGCGCGCGCGGACCCACACGTTGCGATTGCGCGGCAGTGCGATGCCGTCGATGCCCCAGCCGCCTTCGACGGCCTGACCGCTGCCGAGCCGGTGCCACGCTTGCTGGTCCTGTGACCAGTCGAACTCGACCCGCGCCAGCACCGCGCCGGCGCCACTGCGCCACCAGCGGATGCCGCGACCGTCGTCGACCAGGTCCAGCCGCTGCACCACCGCCTGCGCGCTCGACAGCCGCGCGACATTGGTGCGTTCGAGGCCGCCGGCGCCGGTGAACTCGCCGTAGACGATGGCCTTGCCGTCGGCCTGCTGCACGATGCCGCCGACGCGCCGGCCGCCCGTCGGCGAGCCGAACGTGCCGATGTTCGGGTCGTAGCCGGCATCGAGCACGCCGTCGCGGTCGAGCCGCGCGATGCCGGCCCGCGGCAGGCCGTTGACGCTGTTGAAGCGGCCGGCGACCAGCAGCGAGCCGTCGATCTGCTCGGCGAAGGTGTCCATGACACCGTTGACGGCCGCCGCCGCGAAACCGGTGTCGCGCGTACCGTCCGGCAGCAGCCGCGCGAAGTACGGTGCCGGCGCTCCGTTGATCTGGTCGAACTCGCCGCTGACCAGGATGCGGCCGTCGTCCTGTCGCGAAAACGAGGCGATGCGCGCGTTCATCAGCGGCCAGAACGTCGTGTCCATCGAACCGTCGGTGCCGAGCAGGCGCAGCTCGTTGCGGTAGTCGACCCCTTGCCAGCCGTTGGCGAGCACGCGGCCGTCGGGCAGCACCGCGACACCGTACAGGCCGCCGTTGTCGAGCGCGCCGGTGTCGAACGACGGATCGACGCTGCCGTCGGCGCGCAGGCGTGCGATACCGGTGCGCGGCACGCCATCGATCTGCCAGAAGCGGCCGGCGATCAACAGCGCGCCGGCCGCTTCCTGGCGAATGCCGTAGATCATGCCGGGCGTGGAGAAGTTGTCGAGGATCTCGAACGAGAAGTCCGGATCGAGCGTGCCGTCGGCCGCGAACAGGGCCAGGCCGGTCCTGACCTGGCCGTCGATGACCTCGAACGCGCCACCGGCGAGGATCTTGCCGTCGGGCCGGATCACGAGGCTCTTGACCCAGGTTCCGGCGGCCGGATTGCCGGCGACGCTGAAGTCCGCGACGTGGAAGGACGCATCGACCGAGCCGTCCGCATTGAGGCGTACCAGGGCGGTATGGCGGCCGCCCGGCGTGCTGCCGATGAAATCCAGGTTGCCGCCGATCAGGATCTTGCCGTCCGGCTGCGTCGCCACGGTGTGGATGTCGCCGAGCACGCCCGGAAAGACCGGATCGCCGCCGGCGAAGAAATCGACGTCGGCGCTGCCATCGGCGTTGAGGCGCGCCAGGTACTTCTGCGCCTTGCCCTGGATCGTGGTGAAGCCGCCGCCGAGCACGACCCTGCCGTCGTACTGTTGCAGCAGGGCCTGGACCTCGTTGTTCGTGCGCGGCTCGAAAGTCGGGTCGATGCTGCCGTCGACGTTCAGGCGCGCCGCGTAGTTGAACTGCGTGCTACCGGGCGCCGTGAACACACCGCCGATCAACAGCCGGCCATCGGCCTGCATGCTCACCGTGGAGACGATGCCGGTGACCCCGGCCGTGAAGCTGGCGTCGTGCGAACCGTCCGCGTTCAGGCGCAGGAGACCGGCGGCCGGCGTGAAGAACACGCCGGCGACGACGACCGTGCCGTCCGCCTGCGGGATGATCCCGCCGACAGGGCCGGTCGCCGGGGGATTGAACGTGGTATCGAGCGTGCCGTCGGCCTCGAGGCGCACGAGGCCGAGGCGCTGGGCGCCGCCGACCATCGAGAAATTGCCGCCGACGAGGATCCTGCCGTCCGCCTGTACCCCGATGCGCTCGACCGGCGCGTCGAACGACAGCGATACGAAGCTCGTGTCCAAGGTGCCGTCGGCATTCAGGCGCGCGAAGAACTCCCGCGGCTGGCCGCCGACCGCGGTGAACCAGCCGCCGATCAGGACCTTGCCGTCGGGCTGCAGCGCGAGCGTCGATGCGGGCGCGTCGAGCATCGGGCCGAACGAGGTATCGTTCGCGCCGGAGGCGTCCAGCCGTACCAGCCCCGGCTGCCCGGTGCCGCCGACCTGGGTGAAGCCGCCACCGACCAGCAGGCGGCCATCGGGCTGAAGGACGAGGCTTTCGATGCCGCCGTCGAACACGGGATTAAAGCTCGCATCGAGCGAGCCGTCGATGCGCAGGCGCGCGACGGAACTGCGCGCGACACCGCCGATCTGGGTGAAGTCACCGGCGATCAGCAGCTGGCCATCGGCCTGCTGCAACACGATGCGCGCCGGCAGATCGAGATTCGGCGCGAAACCATCGCGCACGTTCTGCGCCCACAGCGGTGCAGCGAGCACGAACAGCAGGAGCGACAGCGCGAGGCGCGGCAGGGCCTTCACGGCGGCGTGATTCATGGACGGATTCCCCGGGGTTGCGTTCGATAGGTTCGATGGTCTTGCCGGCCGCGCCGGACACCTGCGGGATGCGCGCAGGCTCATGGCCGTGCTCCGTCGAAGCCGTCGGCGAAGAGGCGATCGGCACTGCCGACGGTGAACGACAGCGGCAGCGCCGTGCGCAGATGCAGCGGATCGTTGCTGTGGATGCACAGGTTCGCGCGATGGACGCCATCGACCAGGCCGCTCGCGTCGAACGTCAGCGTCAGCGGCGTCGCCGGTGCGCCGGCGGCGATCGTGCCGCTGCTCGCGCCCAGTGCCAGCCACGGGATGTCGGCCGCCTGCGTGCACACCACGCCGCGCCGCGCGAACGCCAGCGCACCGAACTGGGCGTTGCTGGACAGGCCGGCGATCGGCGCCACCCAGCGGGCGGCACCGGTCTGCCGGTCGAGCGCGAACAGCGCCGAGCCGACCGGAAACGCGCCGCCGGCCTGCACGATCGCCGCCAGGTACAGGGTATCGGCGGCCGGGTCGAAGGCCAGCGCCGAGAACAGGCCACCGGTATCCAGGCCGATCGCGCCGATCGCCTGCGCCTGGCCGCTGCGCTTGTCGATCGCGATCAGTGCATTGAGGATGACGTCGAGGCCATAGAGGTTGCCGTCGTTGTCGAACTCCAGGCTGATCAGGCCGGGGGCGTCGTTGATGTCGCCGACCGGCCAGGCCGTCGCGGTCACCGGGTCGATCCGCCACAGCTGGCTGGCCTGGCCGTTGGCGGTGGCCAGGTACACCGCGCCGCTGGTCGGATCCTGCTTCAGTCCGCTGGCGAGGCTGCCGACCGGCAGGCCGGCGACGCGGCCGACCAGGTGCTCGCCGGCCGTGACACCGCTGGCGGCGTCGATCGGCGCGTAGCGCAGCAGCTCCTGGCGCTCGGTGTCGAACGCGTACAAGGTGCCGAAGTCGTCGTCGAGGAAGTCGGCGCCGGTGATCAGGCGCGTGTCGAAGGAGGCCTTGATCGCGGCGTTGCCGACATAGCCCGGCGCCGCCGGATCGGACACGACCAGGTAGCCGCTGCCGATGTCGAAGCCCCACAAGGCCAGCGCCGCATCGCCGCCGTGCGGCACGCCGGCGCCCGGAACGGCGAGCGGCGGCAACGCGTCGCGCTCCACGCGCACGCCGAACGGCGCATCCGCGGCGGGCGCGGCGAGCGGGCGCGGCGTCGCCGGCATGTGCCGGTTCGCCGCCGACAGGCCTGCGCGCCAATCGAGCCGGCCGTCGCCGGTATTGGCGATGCCCAGGACCGTCGTGGCCTGCCCGCCGGCCGGCGCCGCCGCTGCGACCGTCGTCGCATCCAGGTTCAGCACCGGCGTCCGGGCGTCGATGCGCACGGTGCGCGTACGCGTATGGATGGCCGGGTCGGACGGCGTCCACAGGATGCGGTTGACATGCTGCAGGCTCGGCGTGCGGAACGAGTACTGCTGCGCCTGGTCGTAGCGCTGCAGGCCGATCGAGGCGTTGCCGCCGTAGGCCAGCGTCGGCACGCCGCCGAAGACGACGTTGTCGTACTGGAACTCGACCCGGTTGCTGGTCTCGTGCAGGATCACCTGCGCGGTCAGGCCACGCTCCGGCGCCGGCGAGCCGGACATCACCTGCTGCTGGTGGTACTCGACGATGTACTTGCGTTTCGGCGCCTCGCCGATCGTCTTCTGGAACACCGTGCCGGGCGGGATCTCGTAGCCGTCCGCCGCGAACGTGGTCCAGTACAGCGCCAGCGAGGTGCCCATGATCGTCAGTTCGTTCTCCGGCAGGCGCTGCGGATAGGCGCCGGGAGCGACGATGTGCGTGGCATAGCCGGGGCACCACGGCCCCTTGGCCGAGGAGATCAGGCCGTAGTGCGCGACGCAGACGCGGTCGACGCGCTCGCCGTACAGCTGGAAATCGAAGTCGGCCGGGAACGCCGCGAACGCATCCACCGGCACCACGTCGCCGTCGGTGATGTCGATGAAGGCCGCCGGCTGGCTGTCATCGTAGCGATAGCCGGGCGGATCGGTGCGGGCAGTCCAGGTCGCCGACAGTGTCTGCGGCTGGCTCACGGTGACGGTGCGGTTGACCTGGTAGCTGGCGCCCGGTGCGAGCGGCTGCTCGCGCAGGTTGAAGATCACGCCGGCCTGGTCGTCACGCAGCCAGTGGTAGCGCAGCGGGGCATTCGTGCGGTTGGTCACGCGATAGCACAGGTTGACCTGGTCGCCGACGGCGACGTCGATCTCGGCCGCGCCGTCGCAGGCATCCGGGTCGGCCGGATTCGCGCGCGTGACGGTCACGTCCAGGTCGATCGGGCTCGGCGCGTTCTCGCTCTGCTCCAGCACGACGCGGTCGATGCCGATGTAGTTGCCGCGCAGCACGCCATCGTCCTGGCTGAGGAAGTAGCGGAACGCGATGCGGCCGCTGCCGGAGGTCGGCAGGCCCTCGGCGGCCGTCACGGTGTAGCGCGTCCAGCTCTCCGGATAGCCGCCGACCTGCTCGCCCGGGTTGATGTCGAGCACGAGCTGGCCGAATGCGCCGACGTCGTCCGGCTGAGTGCCGACGTCGCTGCAGTCGCCGCTGTTGCAGACGCGCACCTGCACGCGATCGGCCTGCAGGGCGCCTTCCGAGGTGCGTGTATAGAACGAGAACACGCTGTCGGCGGTGAAATTGACCGGCGGCGTCAGCAACCACGAGCTCATGCGGCCGTGGTCGAGGTTCGTCGCGTACCAGTTCTGCACGACGAAGGAACTGGCCGGCCCGTCGAGGGCGTTGAACACGTCGGCGCGGCCGCGGAACCAGATGCTCCACGGCGCATCGCTGTTGTTCTGGCGGATCCAGCCGCTGGCATAGAGGCCGCCACCGAGAACGGCGACCTGCTCGAAGCCTTCGTTCAGCGGGCGTGCCAGCGCACCGGTGCCGCGCGCCGCAGGCGGATTCGGTTGCGGCGGTCGCGCGTCCGCCGGGCTGCCCGGCAACGGGCCCTGGATCAAGGCGGCGTCCGGCGGCGTCGAGCCGGAGTCGATGCGTTGCGCCTGCGCGCCGGCTGCGCCTGCACACAGCAGCGCCAGCACGAGGATTCTCAAAACGGATTTCACGCTGCTCCCTCCCGCACGGTGAACACGCCAGAAGACCGGCCGATGCGCTCGGCATCCGCCGTCCTGCCTATCAGCAGCCTGCGTCGGGCGTGCGGCGAGGACCGCAACGGCGGCGCAACGCACCCGCAAAGCGCCCGCAAGGCACCCGGCAAACCCTTGCCCTGCAAGGAAAACGCGCCTCGGACCGGACGCCGGGGCGGCTGCCGGCCGCGCTCAGTACGGCAGCGCGGCGGCCTGCTCGCCGCCCAATGCGACCGCCTTGGCGACGGCGGCGTCGGCAAGCGCGCGATCGCCGTTGGCGCGGTACACCGCCGCGGTCGCCAGCGCGACGCGGTAGTCGCGGTCGACGAACCCGGCCAGGCGGCCGGCGACGGTGACTGCGCGCTCGGGTGCGCCGCCGTCGGCCAGCAGGTGGCGGATCTGCGCCAGTCCCGATTCCACGATCAGGTCGCTGTTCCCGTGCTGGTCGGCCAGGGCCAGCGCGCGCGCGAAATCGCGGTCGGCGTCCGCCGCCGCGGCCGGTGCCGCCAGCTCGGCGTGGGCCAGAGCGAGGGCGTACTCGTCCTGCCAGTCCATTTCACCGGCATCCCGGTTGCCGCTCTGGGCGTCGAGCCAGCGCCGGCCGGCCGCCGTGTCGCCGCCGCGCGCGGCGGCCGAGACGCACAGGCGCACCGCGTCGCGAAGACTCGCCTCGCTGGTCGGGTCTGCACGCCGGCGGATGCGCTCCAGCAGGCTGTCGCCGTCCCTCACGATGGCGGCGAAGTCGCCGCGACGATAGCGGATCTGGGCGCGCAGCAGGTCGAACTGCGGGTCGTCGCGTGCCGACGGCAGTGCGTCGAGGTAGGCGTCGAGTTCGGCGGTCGCCTCGGCCAGCCGGGCGTTGGCGGCCAGCGCACGCACGCGCGCCGAGGCGAGCCGGCGCTTGAGGATCGGATTCTCGAGCTGGGCCTGCAGGTCCAGGTAGCGCTGCGTGGTCGCCAGTGCGGCGGCGTTGTCGACCAGGTCCAGTTGCACGATGGTCTTGCCGTGCAGGCCGGTCGCCAGCATGTCGGCGACGCCGTAGCGCTGGCTGACCGCGATCGCGCGATCCATCGCCGCCAGCGCGGCGGCGTGGCGGCCGCGGTAGGCCTCGACCAGGCCGACGTTGAAGTCGAGCGCGCCGAGGGCGAGGGTGTCGCCGTTGCGCTCCATCTCGATGCGTGCCCGGCCGAAGTCGCTCATCGCCGCCTCGTACGTCCCGAGGCTGCCGGTGAGCATGCCGCGCTCCATGTAGGCAGTGCCGAGCAGGTCGCGCAGCCCGTGATCCTCCAGTAGCTCGATCGCATGGGACTGCGCGCGCGCGCCCTCGGCATAGTCGCCGCGGCGCAAGGCGACATTGCCGAGCCCGATGTGGGCGCGGGCACGGATCTCGCTGGCGATCTGCGGCGTGTCGGCGGCCAATGCCTTGAACAGGCGTTCGGCCTGGTCGAGCCGGCCGGTACGGAAGGCGATGCGCGCCTCGCGGATGCGCAGCTCCGGGCGCTCGCGGTACGCGGCCGGCGCGGTGTCGATCAGTTCGCGCGCCTGCGCGAGCTCGCCCTTCAGGAAGGCGGCATCGACGCGCTGCAGCAGTTCGGTGAATCCCGGCTGCGCGTCCGCCTTCGCCGGCACGGCGATGCCCTGCGCGGCCAGGAAGCTGCGGCTCGCCTCGGCGGCGGCATCGAGCGCACGCGCGCCGGTGCCGCTGTAGGTGCGCAGGTCGTCCTCGTGGTAGACGTCCAGCTCGAAGGTCCAGGCACTGGCGGAACGCGCTGCGCGCGGCATCAGCAGATAGGAGGCCCCGGTGATCGCGCGGATGCGGTGTACGTCGCTGGCATTGCGCAGCGCGCTCAAGCGATCCTCGCCGGCGACCGCCATCGCCTGGTTGCTGGACAGCACGCGCAGCCTGGCTTCCTCGCGCAGGCGCGCGGCGACGTATTCCATGCCGCCCAGCCGCAACCAGGCGTTCTCGACGTCGGCACCGGCGATCGCGACCGGCAGCACCAGATAGGTATCGTCTCCGTCGTTCACGGCCGCCACCGGCTCGGCGGCTGGCCGTGGCGGCGCAGCCTGGCGCAAGGCGTACGGCACGGCGACGAGCAGCGACAACACCACCAGCGCCGCAAGGCCCAGCCACAGGCGCCGGCGCGGCATGCGCGCTTCGGCGGTGGCCGGTACCGGTTCGCTCGCGGCCGGCGCCACCGGTGCGTCGGGAGCGTCATCCGCCTCGGCAGCGTCGGTCGCACCGCGTGCCGGCACCGGCAAATCCAGCGTCGCCTGTTCCACCGCGGCCAGCCAGCGATAGCCGAAGCGCGGCACGGTCGCGATCGTGGTCCGCTCGGCACCGGTGTCGCCGAGCGCCAGGCGCGCGCCGCGCAAGGTCTGCCCGAGCAGGTGGTCACTGACGTCCAGCCGGCCCCAGACCGCGGAAATCAGCTCGTCGCGCCCGACCGCACGGTCGCGGTGCTCGATCAGGTAGAGCAGGCAGTCGAACGACTTGGGCGGAATCGCGACCCGGCCGCCGTCGCTGCGCAGTTCGCGGAATTTCGCATCCAGCTCGAACCGCTCGAACCGGTAGATCAGCCTATGCATCGCGGGACCCGGTCAACGGCAACACCCTCATCGGCTACTCGGCACGGCGACCGCTCCCGGCCCCGCAGCACCCGCACGCGCATCCGGCATCCTCGGCGTCCGGCGACCGTCTCGTTCCGCATCGGCAGCCGGAGCGGCCACGGTGTCCGCGCCGATGCGCGCTGCATCGGCGGCGATCGTTGATTCTAGCGCCTGTCGCCGCGATGACGGGGAGACGGCCGACCCGGGGGATTGACGACAGGCCCTACAGCCTGCGGGCCTCGTGCCAGAGCCTGCGTTGACCCGTCCCGTCGAGCCAGGCCTCGAACTGCGCACGCAACGGCGCGAACTGCACGGGCATGTCCTCGGGCGGCGGCTCGCTCCAGGCGTAGGCCATGCCTTCGCGGAACCAGGCCGGCTTGCGCAGCATGCCGATCGCCCCGAGTTCCTGCGCTTGCAGGGCGTGGATCAGTTCGTGGCGTGCGAAATGCGGCGCCCACGACGTCGACGCGATCAGCGAGCCCAGCCACGGGTAGGTGATCGCACGCTCGGCGCCGCCGCCAAACGCGCGATAGCAGGCGTCGGTCGAGCAGAACGCCATGCGCGGCCGCTGCTGCAGCGGCGTGCCGCGCGCGGCGATCTTCAGCAGCGCATCCTCGTAGAGCGCCGCTGCCTCGGCCAGGCGCGCCGGCTCTTCGACGCAGACCGCACCGTCGCAGGTCATGCCGTTGAGCACCGGCGCCAGCAGCCGCACCGGCTTGGCCAAGGCCCAGGCCGCCGGCGGTGCCGACAATGCGGCCAGGATCACCCAGACCGTCAAGGCACGCGGCTTCTTCACCCCACACATCCGCTGCCCGACGGCCGGGCCGGGCCGCGCGCGGCCGATCCATGCGCGGAATGTCCCACCGGGACGGCCCGGTGCTCGGCCGGGCCGGCACCGGTCGGCACCGTGCCACGGCAGCCGGTCGATGCCGCCTGCCGTCGATCGCCATCCGCCCGGTTCGTGTCTGTCGCCATCGCCGTACTCTAGGGCATGTCATCAATCCCCCGGCAGGTCGCGTTGGCCCTGGAAAGTCGTCAGGGGGTGGTGTGTGGCGCCGCGCCTGACTGGCCGTCAGGTCAAGCCGCGCAACGCACGCTGGCGGCTTTCCAGGGCCAACCCGTAGGGCCGCTCTTGCGTGCGCCCGGGACTGCGTCATCGCTCGGGCGTGGACCGACGTCCACTGCCTCCCTCTTCCTTGTCACGGACGCACGCAAGAACGGCGCGGCCTACCGGGGGATTGATGACACGCCCTAGCGCACGCATCCGCCGGTGCGGCCGGTCATCGCGCTGCCGTCCCGGCGTCATCGGTCTGACGCAGGCGCTGCCTAGCCTGCCGTCCTGCTCATCGATCGAAACGACCGCATGTCCACGACGATCCGCCGCTGGGGAACGCTCGCTCCCCGGACCGAACTCAGTGTCGTCCTGTCCACCTACAACCAGCCCGCGTGGCTCCAGAAGACGCTGCTCGGCTACGCCGCGCAGACGGCCGGCAGCTTCGAGGTGGTGATCGCCGACGACGGCAGCGACGCGCGCACGAGCGAGGCGATCGAGCGCATGGCCAGCGCGTTCCCGGTCCCGGTCGTCCACGTCTGGCACCCGGACCAGGGGTTCCGCAAGAGCGTCATCCTCAATCGCGCGATCGAGGCCGCCCGCACCGACTACCTGGTGTTCTCCGACGGCGACTGCATCCCGCGCGCCGACTTCGTCGCCACCCATGCAGCCCTGCGCCGCCCCGGGCGTTTCCTCTCCGGCGGCTACTGCAAGCTGCCGATGACGACCTCGCAGCAGGTCGATGCCGAGGACATCGTGCAGGGGCGCTTCGCCGATCCGACCTGGCTGCGGCACCACGGCTGCACCGATGCGGCCATCTCGCGCAAGCTCCGCGTGCACGGCCTGCGCGCCCGCGTCTGGGACCAGCTCAGCACCGCCCGCGCCAGCTGGAACGGCCACAACGCCTCGGGCTGGCGCAGCGACATCCTCGCCGTCAACGGTTTCGACGAGCGCATGGGCTACGGCGGCCAGGACCGCGAGTTCGGCGAGCGCCTGGTCAATCGCGGCATTCGCGGCATCCGCATCCGCCACCGCGCGATCGTCGTGCACCTGGACCATCCGCGCGGCTACGCCACGGCCGAATCGATTGCGCACAATCGTGCGATCCGCGCCGAGACGCGGCGGTCGCGATCGACCTGGGCCGCCTCCGGCCTGCGGCCGGGACCGGCACCGGCGCTGGAAACCGGCACACCGGTGCTGGAATCGGCCGCCGGTTAGCGATTCCGCGACGGCCGCATCCTGCTGCCCGGGTCCGGGATCGGCAACCGCGAGAACATGTCCGGGAACGCGAAAGTACCGCACCGGAAACCGGCAAGGACACGCTCGCCCATCGTCGGCGGCGGCCACGACTGCAGCCGCACTCGGTACCGATCCCCGGCGCCCGCGCGGGCGCCGGGAACCCCTCAGGATTGCACCACCCGTGCGGTCAACTTGCGCACGAGCGGCAGGACCAGCAGCAGTACCGGGAACGCGACCAGCCACGACAGGCCCCAGGCACCGGGCCACATCCGCAGCACGTCCTCGCTCCAGCCCACGCTTCGCAGCGTGCTGATCAGCGAGACCATCGCGGTCATCAGGACCGACAGGAAGAACGGCATGACGATACCGGCATAGCGTGCCGGCAGCTTGCGCAGGCCGAAGGGAAAACGCGAAGAAGAAGTCATGAAAAGCTCCGTAAGCCGACCCAGCAAGGCGCCCTCCCCGTCGGCATCGACCAGGAGTACCGCCCCGGCGACAGCCGGCGGCAGTGGGCGCGTTGGTTGACGTGAACGCTTACGGCGGCGCCGCGGACGGGGCGCGCGGGCGCTAGCGTAGCGAACGGTGCCGGCCGGCGGCAAGCGGCCGCTGGGGTCCCGCGCGGCGCGCGCGACGGATCACGGCGCGATCACCCCTCTTCGGCGGCGTCCTGCGACTGCCGCGGCTGGACCAGGTCCCAGAGCGTGCCGTAGAGGTCGGCGAACACCGCGACGGTCCCGTAGCGCTGCTCGTTCGGCTCGCGGACGAACACCACGCCGCGGGCCTTGTAGGCCCGGTAGTCCCGCCAGAAATCGTCGGTGTAGAGGAAAAGGAACACGCGGCCGCCGGTCTGGTTGCCGACGCGCGAAGCCTGTTCGTCACCGACCGCGCGGGCCAGAAGCAGGCGCGACTCCGATGCGCCCGGTGGCGCGACCACGACCCAGCGCTTGTCCTGGTCCGGCAGGTAGGTGTCCTCCACCAGGGTGAAGCCGAGGACGCGGACGTAGAAATCGATCGCCTCGTCGTAGTCCCGCACGACGAGCGCGACCAGCGCGAGGGATTGCCTGCCGATGGATGAGGACATCGTTCGATCGCAGCCCGTGGCTGCCTCCTTGGAAGACGAGTGGCGGCCGGCACGACCAACGCCGCATCCGCGCCCCGGCTATCGGGGCGCCTCAAGCACCTGTGGCCACCGCCCGCGAGCGTACCGCGGCGACCGCCCGGACGGCGAAGCCCAGCACGATGAAACCGGCCAGGAGCCCGACCGCGTTCGCCAGCGCCCGAGCATAGCCGAGCTGGTCCACGTCGATGAACGGGTACGGGTAGCTGCCGATCAGCGCGCCACGCACCAGCGCATAGACGAAATAGGCCACCGGATACGCGCACCACGCCAGCGGCGCCCAGGCCGGCAATCGCTCGCGCGGCGGGAACGCGACCCAGCACGCCAGCGCCGCCAGCGGCACCGCGTAGTGCAGGGTGATATCGGCGATCCATTGCCAGCCCTGCGGGCTCCAGATATGACGCAGCAACAGGTGGTAGGCGATCCCGACCAGGACGATCGCGGTGGTGGCGCAGCCGCGCACGCTGCCGCTGCCGGGCCCGCGGACGAGACGCGCGGGCGAAGCGACCAGGCTCGCCGCGGCGGTCAAGGCCACGAGGATGTTGGTGAGCACGGTGAAATAGCCGAAATAGGCCACCAGGCCCTGGCCCAGGGATTGCCCGTTGCTGGCGGCGAGGCGAACCGACAGCCACAGCTGCAGGCATACGCCGAATCCCGCGAGGATCGCCAGGACCGCCAGCGCCGGACGACGCAAACGCTCTCGCTGCATGGCCATGGAGCCCTCTATCCGCCGTGGGTGGCGGTCGTCGTGCGGTCAGCGGGATTCGGCAGGTCCGTCATGCGCGGCCAGCCGCCGCATGGGAGCCCCCCGGATGCCGGACGAGCGGATCATGCCACGGCGCCTCGCCTGCCTGCACGGGCAAGCCCCAGCCGGGTCGTACCGTCAGGGAACGTACTCCAGCACCTCGTCGCCCAGGCCGTCGACCGCTCCCGTGGGCCTCCAGCCCAGGTGCCGGTAGAAGCCATAGGACCGGACCGCCGGGTTGGACGAGCAGCCGAGAAAGAGCCGCTCCAGACCCATCGCCTTGAACTGCGCGACCATGAGACCCAGCAGCGTCTTGCCGATGCCCCGGCCTTCGTAGTCCGGCAGCAGCGCGAGGACGACGATCTCCCCGGTGTCCCGCGCGCCGAAGCAGTAGCCCGCCAGCACGCCGTCGGCCAGCGCCACGTAGCCCGGCAAGGTATCGTCGGCGATGCCCGACCGCCAGCTTTCGAGCGTGACGCCCACGGCGCGCAGCTGCTCGGCCGAGAACGCGTTCTCGCGCGTCCTGCCGCGCAGGACGATGCAGGCCGGTGCGTCGTCCGGCACCGCCTTCCGATAGATGACCTTCATTGCAGCCCCCGAGCCGCGCATTGCGGAACCCATGACACGCGTCGTCAGCGCACCCGGCTCGCGTACGCATGCGCCGCCAGGCCCACGACGAGACAGGCCAGCGCGACGACATCCGCGGTGACGACGCGCCCGACCTGCGCATTGTAGCCAGCGACGGACCACGCCAGGCCGAGGAACGAGACGACGCTGACGACGCCCGCCACCAAGGCGCTCCACTGGTACGCGCGCCGGAACGCGGCGACGACCAGGAACACGCCGAGCAGGCCGAACAGCACCGCGCGATGCCGCAGCAGGATTTCGAGGTTCGGATCGGCCAGGGTCAGGCCGTAGAGCGCGGCCAGCCGCTCACCGCCGAGGACGCCGGGCAACGGCAGAAGGTGGATGAGACCGACCACGAGCAGCATCGCCGAGACGACTTGTCGCAGCGCTGCTACCGGTCGTCCTCGGGTGGTGCCCGGCACACTCACATCACGGCCCCTGCTTCGACGCGATCTTCTTGTGCGTCTCGTTGACCAGCATCAATCCGGCCGAGCCGTAGAACACGTGGTACTCGGCCACCATCTCGCCGTTGGCGACGACCGGGTCCTGCTCGACGTGGCGCTTGGCCTCTGCGGGATCGTCGGTGGCGAGGACGAAGAGACCACGCCAGCCGTCCACGCCGTCCAGCGGACCGGCCAGGGCGAGCTTTCCCTGGTCCGCCAGGCGCTGGATGTTCGCGAAGTGCCCCTTGAACATCGCATCGCGCGCAGGGCCGGGCGGCATCTTCTTGGGGCCGGCCTTGAGCACGACGAGCACGTACTTGCGCATGCCCAGCTCATCGGCACCGAGCGCCTTGGCCAGCGCGGCGTCATGGGCCGGCACGGCGACCGGATCGGCCCCGGCCGGGGTAACGGCGGCGGCGGCGAAGAACGCGAGGGCCAGGACGATTCCACCGCTGCGCAACGACATGACGCGTTCTCCTTGGGATCATGGGCGGACGACCGAAAGACCGACAGGGACCGCCTGGCCGTCCGTCCGCGGGACGGGCCGATGGATGGTACGCCTTCGCCGGCACACACGCCGGGCGCACGATGCCGATGGCGCCGGTGCGCGGACGCCCGCACCCGGCGTCGACCTGCGACACGGAACGCCTGCCTGTCCGGCCGATCGATGCCTCGGCCGACCGAACCGCCGTCCAGTGCGCTGTACCGGCCCGGTCGCATGTACCGGTCGCTGTAGCGCGCGTGTTCGATTGCGCATTGTCCGGCGCCGTGCAGCCCTCGACCATGGGGCTTCCTATCCCATCATTCGGAGTGCATCAGCATGCGTAGTACGGCGTTCTCGATCATCGCGACGGCTGTGGCGGCGGCATTGGCAGGCCCGGCAGCGGCCGCCACCTGGACCCGCGGCGCCGCGGGCACCACCCCTTCCGACGTGAGCGGCGCGCCGATTGCCCTGGGAGCGGCATCGATCTCGCAACAGACCGACAACACGCCCGGCACCGAGGGCGTTTCCTGCCCCAATGACGACGAAACCGGAACCAGCGAGAGCGCGTTCTACCGGCGCTTCTACCTGGCCGAACACGGTGCGGCGCCGAGCGCATCGGTCAGCGCGGTCACGATCGCCGTCCGGGACGGCGGCTCCGGTGGCAGCGATGCGTTGCCGATCACGGTCAACCTCTACACGATTCCCGCATCGACACCGGAAGACACGATCCCGCTCGCCGCGTTGACACCGATCGGCACGGCGACGATGCCGCTCTCGGTACCAGCCGGCAATGCGCCGACCAGCTTCACGATTCCGGTCACCGGCACCATCGCCGACACCACCGCCAGCAACCTGGTCGTCGAATGGACCAATGGTGCCGGCGCCGATACGGTTCCGTCGTTCTATCCTGCCAACAATCTCGCTGCCGAGACGCACCCCTCGTTCATTCGTGCGCCGGGTTGCGGCGCGACCGCACCGGTCACGTTCGCAAGCATCGACTTCCTCTCGTCGCTGATCATGGTCGTGGAGGGCAGCGGACTGCCGGTGTCGCTGCAGCAGTACACGGTGGACTGAGACCCACCCCGACGAACCGCCTCTTCCGTCGACGGCGGACGAGGCGGCTTCGCAGGCCCGGCTAGGCGTCGGGAAACGGCAGCGCCAGCGACGCGCCGACCGGCGTCGACGCCCATCGGGCGGTCAGTTCCAGCACTCGCCCGCGGACCGCTTCGACATCACCGATGCCGATGGCCAGCGGCGGACAGCCGCGTGCCTCGCAGGTGACGTGATAGAGATCCAACAGATCCTGCGGCGCACCGGTCCAACCCGACCAGCCATCCGCCTGGAGCACTTCCACCAGCCGCTCGACGCCGTCGCTCTGCGCCTCCGGCACCATCTGGAACACGGCCTCTTCGCCGGCAGCCACACGGGCGATGAAGCCGCGCGCGTGCAGCGTCACCTCGACCGCGTAATGCACCATGTCGTGCGGAATGATCCCTTGCTTGGGGCAGCCGATCGCCGCCTGCGGCACGCCGGCGCGGACCACGGCCATGCGGTCGTGCTTGCCCGCGCCTTTGGTGAAAACCAAGTGCATGCGATCCGGCCTCCGCTCCGATGCGCGCCGGCGCACCGGCATCCCGTTTCACCCCACCGCACGCCGTGCGGCGGGGGTTCCGGTACAGGCTGCCCGGGCTGCCCCGGGCGCGGCACGCGTCTTGCGTTCCCGTCAGGACTGGATGAAGGCCAGCAAGTCCGCGTTGATCGTGTCCGGATGGGTGGTGCACATGCCGTGCGGCAGGCCCGGATAGACCTTCAGCGTTCCCTTCTTCAGCAGCTTGACCGACAGCAGCGCCGAATCGGCGATCGGCACGATCTGGTCGTCGTCGCCGTGCATCACCAGCGTGGGCACCTCGATCGCCTTGAGGTCTTCGGTGAAATCGGTTTCGGAGAAGGCCTTGATGCAGTCGTAGTGCGCCTTGATGCCGCCCGCCATGCCCTGCCGCCACCAATTGTCGATGACGCCCTGCGACACCTTCGCGCCCGGACGGTTGAAGCCGTAGAACGGCCCGGCCGGCACGTCGACGTAGAACTGCGCGCGGTTGGCGACCAGCGCGGCGCGGAAGCCGTCGAACACCTCCAGCGGCAGGCCGCCCGGATTGGCGTCGGACTTGACCATGACCGGCGGCACCGCCCCGATCAGCACCGCCTTGGCGACCCGGCCGTTGCCACCGTGACGCGCCACGTAGCGCGTCACCTCGCCGCCGCCGGTCGAGTGGCCGATGTGGACCGCATCCTTGAGATCCAGGTGCGCGGCCAGCGCGGCGACGTCCGCCGCGTAGGTGTCCATCTCGTTGCCGCTGTCGGTCTGCGACGAGCGTCCGTGGCCGCGGCGATCATGGGCGATGACCCGATAGCCCTTCGACAGGAAGAACATCATCTGGGCGTCCCAGTCATCCCCGCTCAGCGGCCAGCCGTGGTGGAACACCAGCGGCTGTCCGGTGCCCCAGTCCTTGTAGAAGATCTCGGTACCGTCTTGGGTCTTGACGAAAGGCATGGCGTACTCCTGGGTGGGTGAAGAACGATGCAGTCGGGTCCCGAGCCTAGCGCAGTCCGGCGACACCGGTTCGCGACCGGCGCCCGACCGGACGACGGGGCCGGTGTATCCGGCCCGCCGGCCCGGTCAGCGCAGTCGCGCGTCGATCCAGGCGACGATGTCGGCCATCACGGCCTCCTTGCCGAGATCGTTGAGCAGATCGTGGGCGTGTCCTTCGTAGAGCCGCAGCGTCTTGTCGCGCGAACCGGCCGTGGCGTGGAAGAACTGGCTGCCGGCCGGTACCGTCGCCTTGTCCGCCGTGCCGTGCAGGATGAAGACCGGCAGCGTGATCCGCGGGAACTCGCGGCGCATGCGTTCGGTGGCCCGCACCAGCGCCGCCACGGTCTTCGCCGGCTGCGCTTCGCCCTGCGTCAGCGGATCGGCATCCAGCGCCGCCACCGCAGCCGGATCGCGCGAGAAATCGGCGTTCTTGAGCTTGAGCACCGGCAGCCGCGGCGCGATGCGCGCAAGGCCCTTGATGAGGGCGAGCACCACCGCCGGCGCCGGCACCTGGAACGCGAAGCTCTCGCAGATCAGGCCCTCCAGTTCCGCCTGCCGATCGAGCGCGTAGGTGCAGGAGACGACGCCACCGGCGCTGTGACCGAGCAGGTACACCGGCAGGCCCGGTTCGCGCGACTTGGCGAGATCGATCAGCGTGCCGAGGTCGTCCACGTAGTCGGCGATGTCGTCGACGTAGAAGCGCTCGCCTTCCGAGCGGCCGCGGCCGCGCAGGTCGATCGCGTAGACCGCGAAGCCGGCCGCCTGCAGCTGCTCGGCCGCCCAGACGTACTGCCCGCCGTGGGCGTTCACGCCGTGGCAGATCACGACCACCGCCCGCGGTGCCGGCGGATGCCAGGAGCGAAAAAAGATCCGGGTGCCACCACGACCTGCAAAGCTGTCTTCTTTCATGGGCGCGTTCCTTTCAGCGGACGGGGATCATCGGGACGTCGGGTCGATCGAGCGGACAACCGGCCGGCACCGCGCTCGCGACATCGAGCGCCCGGGCCAGGACGGCGCTCAAGACTACATCGGCCATCGCCTCGCCGATCGCTCCGCCCCGACGGCTGGCCGGCCCGGCCGGAGGTCGCATGCCGCACCGTCGGCCCCCCGGGACATGGCCGCCGCTCAGGCCAGGTGGCGACGCAGGAAGGCGAGCGTCCGCGCCCGCGACAGCTGCGCCGCGTCCGCGTCGAAATGCAGGCCGCCGTGCCGCGAGAACGCATGCCGGCAACCCGGATAGCTGTGGATCTCGACGCGCGGGTTTCCCGCCAGCGCCGCC
The DNA here is from genome assembly GCF_001632775.1 of Dokdonella koreensis DS-123. NCBI lineage: Bacteria > Pseudomonadati > Pseudomonadota > Gammaproteobacteria > Lysobacterales > Rhodanobacteraceae > Dokdonella > Dokdonella koreensis. The sequence continues at coordinate 441,951 of NZ_CP015249.1, read as the reverse complement.
GTGATCGCGCGCTGCGCATCCATCGGGATGAACTCGTCCGCTTCGGCCAGGTGCATCTGCAGCGGCGCGTCGAGGTCCGTCGCCTCGCCGAGGAACTCTTCCGTCCGGGCGCCGTGGAACGCCACGGCCGCATCCACCCGCGTGCGCGCCGCCGCCAGGAAGGTGAGCAGCCCGCCCAGGCAGAAGCCCATGACGGCCACCTTGCCGGTGGCCCCAGGCAGCGCCCGCGCAGCCGCCACCGTCGCCTCGACGTCGCGGACGCCGGCATCGAGGTCGAACGCCTGGTAATAGGCGATGCCCTTGAGCCAGTCCTCCTTCGACCGCACCGACAGGTCCACCCCGCGCGCCTGCCGCCAGAACAGCTCCGGGCACAGGGCGATGAAACCTTCCGCCGCCAGCTCGTCGCAGGTCGCACGCAGGTCCGCATTGACGCCGAACACCTCGTGCAGGACCACCACGGCGGGCCGGGGTGCCGCGTCCGGCCGCGCCAAGTAGGCGTCGAAGGTTCCTTCCGCCGACGCGATGCGCAGCGCATGGGCCGGATCGTTCTGCCAGGTCGGTGTGGTCATCGCGTCCGCTTCCCCTCCGAATGTCTGCGGCTCAAGATAGCGGCCGACCGTTCCGCCGGGGAGGGACGCAAATGACAAAGACCGGGCCGCAAGTGACAGACCACGCGCCGATCGAGATCGCGATCGTCTGCTATCCCGGATCGCAGGCCACCTGCATCCACGGTGTCACCGACCTGTTCGGCTATGCCGACTACTTCGCGCGCCTGCACCGGCCCGCCGCGCCCGCCCAGGTCCGCGTCACGCACTGGCGCCCGCCACCGGACGGCGGTGACCTCCACTGCGCCTACGACAGCCAGCCCGGGCCGGCCGGCGCGCCGACGCTGGTGGTCGTGCCCGCCAGCCAGCTCGCGCCGATGGCGCGCGGCCACGCGCCGGACTGCAGCGCCTGGATCGCGCGCCGGCATGCCGAAGGCGCCGTCGTCGCCGCCGTCTGTGGCGGCGTGTTCCTGCTGGCCGATTCCGGCCTGCTCACCGGCCGCCGCGCCACCACCCACTGGATGTTCGCCGAGGAACTGCGCCGGCGCTTTCCGGACCTCGCGATCGACGCCGACCGCCTCGTCATCGACGATGGCGACATCGTCACCGCCGGCGGCGTGCTGGCCTGGGCCGACATGGGGCTCAGCCTGGTCGAGCGGCTGCTGGGACCCGCGGTGATGCTGGCGACCGCGCGCTTCATGCTGATGGACCCGCCCGGTCGCGAGCAGCGCTTCTACAGCGACTTCACGCCACGCCTGCAGCACGGCGACAAGGCCATCCTCGCCGCCCAGCACTGGCTGCAGGCGCATGCCCCCGCCGCATTCTCCATCGCCGCGCTGGCCGGTCGCGCCGGACTCGGCACGCGCACGTTCCTGCGCCGCTTCATCAAGGCCACCGGCATGACGCCGAGCGAGTACCACCAGCAGCTGCGCATCGCCCGCGGCCGCGAGCTGCTGGAACTCACGCGCGACTCGATCGAGCAGGTCGCGGCCGCCACCGGCTACGAGGACAGCGGCGGCTTCCGCCGCAGCTTCAAGCGCCTGGTGGGACTGTCACCGGCCGAGTACCGGCGGCGGTTCCAGGGCGCGCGGCGTGCGGTGGCGGAGCTGCGCTGACTGGCAGCGGCGCTTCGTTCGGCATCCGGCCCCGGTTCTGCGACAAGAGCGGCATATACACGGAAACCCCTGGGATGCGATCCGGGTTGACACCTATTGCAACGGACGCAGCAAAAGCAGCAGGGACAAGGAGAGCATGAAGATTGCCACGAAGCCATCCAGCACGCGCCATGCCCGAATGCTGCGAAAGACCGGCAATAGAAAACGAGAACCGTAGCCAAGGGTCATGAACCAGGCCACGCTGGCAAGACAGGCGCCGGTCGCAAACGCCCATCGAGTCGAGCCTGGATACCGGACCGACACGCTTCCCAGCAGGATCATGGTGTCCAGGTACACGTGCGGATTGAGGAAGGTGAAGGCCAGGCAAGCCAGCAACACCCGGTGCCCGCTCTTCTCGGTCTCCGCTCCCGGCGCCAGGCTCTCACAGCCCCGCCAGGCACGGCGAGCAGCCATTAATCCATACATTGCCAGGAACGCCGCGCCACCAAAGCGCAGCGCCTGAAGCAGCGTGGGCCACTCACGCGCCAGCGCTCCGACCCCGGCCACGCCGCAGACAATCAGCGCGATATCACCAAGCGCGCAGACAGCGACTACGAGCCCGACGTGCCGTTGCAGCAAGCCTTGCCTTAGAACGAAGGCGTTCTGGGAGCCGATGGCGATGATCAGGCCGGCACTGGCAAGGAAGCCGGCGAGAGCGGCGGCGAAATGCATGGACGAAACACTCATGGAAGGGCCCGAGCATGCTGACGACGGCCACGTCATTAGTAAAGCTTATAAATCTGCACTATCCTTAGTATTTCTAATCAACACCTGTACTCTCGTGAACCTCCTCCACCCACAGTTGGCCGCATTCGCGGCGGTACTTGAGGAAGGCAGCTTCGAGGCCGCAGCCCAGCGCTTGTCGGTAACGGCATCCGCCATCTCCCAGCGGATCAAGTCCCTTGAAGACCGCCTCGGCCAAGTGCTGGTCGTGCGGCAGACCCCGTGCCGACCGACGGCGGCCGGGGAACGGCTACTGCTGCGGGTCAGGCCCATGAAGATATTGGAGGCGGAGGCACTGGCCGAATTCGTGCCGGCTGAAGACATGGCTCTGCGTTCGATTGCAATTGCCGTGAACGACGACTCGCTGCAGACTTGGTTCCTTGGCGGGCTGGCGGAGCTTCACCGGCGCCACGGCTACGTGTTCGACGTCCGGGTGGACGATCAGGACCACACGCTTGAATTGCTCCGCAATGGAACAGTGCTGGGAGCCGTCACCAGCCAAGCCCGCGCCATTCAGGGCTGCAACGTGCAGTCACTCGGCGCCATGCGTTACCACGCGATCGCATCGCCCGAGTTCGTGAACCGGCATTTCTCCGGCAAGCTGGACGCGGAGACGTTGGCGGCGGCTCCACTTGTCGTGTTCAACCGCAAGGACGACCTGCAGTGGCAGTTCATACGGCGGATAACCCGGGCCCGCTTGTCACCTCCGGTGCATTACCTGCCGACGTCCACGGGCTTCGTCGAAGCTGCCGCGCTGGGATTGGGATGGTGCATGGCACCCGACTCGCTGATCGGACCCGCGGTCAAAGCAGGACGTGTCGTCATGCTGGAGCCGGCGCGCAGGCTGGATGTACCGCTGTATTGGCAGTACGTGGCGGTGCGCTCCGATACCCTGAAGCACGTAAGCGACATCGTACGGAAGGCAGCAGCAGCCTCATTGCACCTTTGAACGCCGATTTCCACCCTGGGTCGAAAACCGCGTCCCGATAGCTGCGCCGAGCGCATTCACAGCGCCGGCCGTCCGAAGCTTCTAGAAGTACCCCCCGTTCGCCTCCAGCCACAGGGCATGGCCTTCCAGTTCCTCGTCGGACACCGAGGACGGCTGCACGAGCACCGCGCCCCAGGTCGAGAACGACGACAGGGAAATCGGCAGGTGGCCCATGCCCATCGGCTCGTCCTCGCGCTGGTCGATGCCGGCCATGTACAGCGTGGACTCGTCGATGCGGGCCGGCACCTCCGGATAGACATTGCTGTAGATGCGCACGTGCACGCCGTCGTCATCCACCTTGAGGACCTTCAGCGGTACGTACGCGCCGTTTTCGCGCGGGGCGACGTAGAGGCCGCCTTCCATCCATTGCGTGGCGGCAGGCGATGCCGCCGATGCCGTTCCGAACAAGAATCCGATGAGCCTGTCGAGCATGGCCGGTCGTCCCTGTGCGCCCCATGGGCGGGGCAAACGATGGTCGGCCTGTCGTGCGGGCGCGTCAAGCGCGACGCGGCGCCGGGGTTCGCGCCTTGCCGGCGCGCGCCTGCGCCCTCATCCGCGCGGCCTTTTCGCGTAACGCCGTCGACAAAGAAACAGCCGCCGGGCTACGTCCACACGTTGGCGTGCCGGTCGAATCCGTCACGATACGGGCTGCCGACGCAGAACCGCTGTCCGCTCGGTGCCTGCATCACCACCCAGGTCGCCTGCCTCGACACGATGGTCGCTCCCAGTGCCTCCAGGCGCTCGACTTCCGGCGCGATCGCGTCGGTCTCGATGTCCAGGTGCGCGCGCGCCGCGTGGTCGACCTGCTGGATGATGACCTGCACGTCGCCCGGTGGGGTCACGAGCTGGATGAAGCGGCCGGTCGCATCGGTGGCTGCCGGCAGCGGATAGCCGAGCGCGGAACTCCAGAAGCGGGCGGCCGACCACAGGTCGCCGCCCGGGCAGTCGATGACGATGTTTCCGAGCCGGCTCTTGTGCATCGTTGCGCCTCCTGCAGGACGCGCCACACCGCGAGGGCTCGGCGCTGAAAGCTAGATGATGGCCGCCCCGAACGTGAGCCAATCGCCATCGGGCATGCGCACCTGGAACTCGCGCTGACGGTAGGGCTTGTCCATCAGCGGCTCCACGCGGTCCGCCGGCAGCGCGGCCAGGGCCGGCGCCAGGTGCGCGTGCAATGCATCGATGTCGGCCACGTCCACGTAGACCGCCACCCGCGCCTTGCCGTCGGGCGTCAGCCTGCGCGTCGGCTCCTCCAGCAAGCGCAGGCCGCATCCTTCCAGCGTGACATAGGCGTATCCCGGCCGGTGATAGGTGGCCTCGAACCCGAGCACGCCGCAGAAGAACGCCAGCGCCTGCGGCAGATCGGGAACGTGCAGGAACGGTGTGATCTGGTGGATCGCTTTCATGTCGCGCTCCGAAGTCCGGTGCCGGCGGACCGGACACCGTGCAGGGCCTGTCGCCCGATCAGGCGCCGTCCTCGTGCCCCGGCGGTCCCGCGCCCGCGGAACACGGCGATGCCGTGGATGCGCACGTGCGCGCCGTCGGCGCGTCGCACGTGCCGAATACCCGCACGCCGTACGTCAGGGACGCAGATCGTCATCATTCATCGGCCTGCCGGCATACCGCAAGCGCTGGACCAGGTCGACCACGCCGCGGCTGCCCAGAACCAGCCACAAGCCCAGCGCAAACTCGACCGCCAATGCGACGAGGCTGGCCCTCTGATGAGGGCCGAAGCCGACGCCATCCTCCGCACCGAAGGCCTGCGCCAGCAGCGCGATCCAGTAGGTCAGGTCCATGAGCGACGTCGCCAGCACCCAGATGCCGATCACCGTGAGGGCCAGCTCCAGGGCCGTCCGCGATACCGGATCGACCAGGGGCTTGGGCTCCTTCATGACCGGCAGGAGCTTCCTGGCAATCGTCAACGGGAAGTACCAGAGCAGCGCCGCGACGGCCAGCGACGCCAGGCTTCCCACCGTCATCAGCGCGACGAAGCCGGCCGTGGACGAGAGCGCCTCCGCCGCGAAGAGCGCATTGGACACCGCCCGGATCGTCGTAACGAGCAGGAATACCGAGAACAACCGGGACGCTATCGCGACCACGTCTTCACGACTCATAGCCACCCCTGGACGTATGCAGACCCCCGAATCATGCCACGCCGCCGGCACTCCGATTCACCACCGCAGGCGCGACGCCGCGCAAGCCTGCCTCAGCCTGCTTCCGCCCGCCCGGCCGTGCCGAAATCATGAAAGACCCGGAACAGGTTGCCATCCGGATCGGCCGCGGTGAACTCGTGCAGGCCCCACGGCTTCGACTCCGGCGCGCAAAGCAGTCGCGCCTCGCTCGCGCGCCACGACCGGTAGAGCGCATCCACCTCGTCGTTGCTGTCGAGGTTGAGCCAGGTCAGCACCGGCCCGGCAGTGCCGTAGTGCTGCCGAAAATCCGCATCCGCCAGGAACAACCGGCACTGTCCTTTCGAGATGCCCGCAAGGCCGAGGTCCGTGGCCAGCCAGTCCAGCGTGAACCCGAAGTGGTTCTGGTAGTAGGCCGCAGCCGCCTGGATGTCCCTCACCGGAATCTCGGGAACGGCTGCCGGGAACGTCGGTTTCATTGCGACTCTCCGTTGGAATGAACACCCTGCCACGCGATCGACCAACTGCCGGTGACGCATCCGCATTGCTGCAGCCGGCAGTACCCGCTAACCGAGCGGCAGTGCCGGCCGTACCAGGTGCCGCGCCAGGTCCGCCGCGCCGACACCGCCATCCGGCGGTGCCTTCATCTTCACCGGCAGCGCATTGGAAAGCACGACCACGCCGATCCGCCGCGGCAGGTCCAGCACGATCGAGGCCGCCTGCCCGGCCGTCACGCCGTCCTTGACGACGTAGGGGTCCGTCCCGCCCGCCATCTCCCAGCCCAGCGCCTGGTCGCCGCCGATCGGCGGCGCCGGCCGGCGGATGCCCAGCAGCTGCTGTGCGGGTACCTCCAGCGGCGAACCCGAGCCGGGCAGTACCGCCTCCGCGAAGCGCAGCAGGTCCTGCGCCGTCGAGCGCAGCGCCCCGGCCGGCGCGAACAGGCCGAGGTCGACCGGCGGCACCGGTGCCAGCGTCGGGCTGTGCCCCACCGCCAGCCGATCGCGCGCCGTGCCGGCCGGATGCAGCGTCGTGTCCCGCAACCCCAGCGGGTCCAGGATGCGCCGGTCCAGCAGCCCCTCGTAGCTCGCCCCGGCCTGGTTGGCCAGGGCGAGGCCGAGCAGGCCGTAGCCGACGTTGGAGTACTCCCAGCGGGAGCCCGGGTCCCGCGACAGGGCCAGGCCCGCCAGCCATGCGCGCAGGTCCGCGGCGGTGTAGCGTGCCAGCGCCTCCAGCGGATGGCCCGTGAGCGGCGGGAACAAGGGCAATCCGGATGTATGCGTCGCCAGGTCCGCCAGCGTGATCGCCCGCCCGTTGTACTGCGGTGTCTGGAAGCCCGCGGGCAGGTAGCGATCGACCGGATCGTCGAACCGCAGTTGTTTGCGCTGCACCGCATCGGCCAGCAGCAGCGCGGTGAACACCTTGGTCAGCGAACCGATCTCGAACAGCGTGTCCGCCGCCACCGGCCGGCTGTCGCCCGCAGCCTGCGTACCGTAGGCGACCACGCGCCGGCGCCCGTCAGCGACGATGCCGACGACCATGCCGGTCGCGCGCCGGTCGACGTCGACACGGCGGCGCAGGATGTCGCGTATCGCCGCATCCGACAGGGCGGCGCCCTCGGCGAAGGCCCGAGGGAGCGCCAGAAAGCCGGCGCAAGCGCCGAGGACAAGGCCAAAGCTTCGCCGGTTCATCGGTTGCTCCCAGTGATCGCCTGGATCCACGCGAAGCGCAACGTCGGGCGTGTACCGCTAGTCCGTGCGCTCGCGCACCTGAAAGACATTGCCTTCCGGGTCCACCGCATTGCACACCCGGAATCCCGGTCCCTCCCACACCTGCGCCAGCACCTCGCCGCCGAGCGCCGGCGCGCGCATCCGCGCCTCGGCAAGGCTCGGAACCGTGAAGAAGAACTTCAGCGCCGTGTCTTCCCGCCGCAGCGGCGGACGGGTGATCTCGATCGATGCCGCGATCGCCGGCGGGATCGCATGGACGATCATCTGCATCGACGCGCCGTTGAGCACCACCAGCTCCGGCGACGCATGGGCGCGCGTCAAGCCGAGCAGCGCTTCGTAGAACCTGGCCAGGCCCGCCAGATCCTTGGCGTAGAGGAACACGCCGTCTTTTTCCGGACCCGCCATCGAAGCCCCCGAAGCACCAGGCAGCCACGCGCAGCCTGGGCTGCGACGCACCTCCCGAGGATAGCGAGAAGTGCCGCACGTGTCCCAGGAGCCGGCCAGACGCTCGCCCTGGACCGGGCCGAGCCGTGCAGACGGGATTGGGCCCGGCGACCGCGCTTGCCTAGTGAACCTTCTTGAACACGATGTTCTCCAAGGCGACGGCCTGGACCTCGCCGTTCGCCACGGCGAAGACCAGGAATTCACCCGCGTTGGGCACGAGCTCGACGCGGACGTGCTCGGGCTGCTCGGCCCCGGTGGCCGCGGCCACCAGCCGCCCCCAGCGAACGACCATGTGCTGGTCCGCATCCACCTGCACCGTCATGTCGCCCAGCCGATCGTGCCTGTAGGTGCCGGCATAGCGCGCGCGTGGCTGGGACAGGTTCCACGCCCGCGCCTGGATGACGCCCCGCTGCCGGGTCGCCGCGGTGCGTGCCTCGGCGGCCTTGGCCGGGAGTTCGCCGAACCGGCGCGTTGCCGTCGCCTCGATACCGGGCTCTCGCAGCAGCACGCCGTAGACGTAGTCGGCGATCAGGTTGGTCAGCTGCGCACCCAGGACATCGTCGTTGTTGAGCACCACCAGTGCGACATCCTGCTCCGGCATGAAGGACAGGTGTGCATGAAAGCCGGCGAAGCCGCCGAAGTGGTGCAGCATCGTCTTGCCCTTGTACGTGCCCGTGTACCACCCCCACGCGTAGCCGGATCGCGGGAAGTCCAGGTACTTCGATGCCAGCGCGATCTGCGGTACGTGGGATCGCTCGACCGCCGTCTTGGCGAGCGCTCCGCCCTCAGCCGGCCCAAGCTGGGCCATCAGGAAGCGGGCGAGGTCCGGCGCCGTCGAGACCAGGCCACCGGCCGCATGCATCGTGTCGTCCGACTTGGTGAGGTACAGCGGCTCGCGCGGCTGCACGCTCGCGAACGAATAGGGTCTTGCCATCGGCCAGCCGGCCGCCTGCGCCTTGCTGATGGAGGCCGTCGTGTGTTCCATGGCCAGCGGCCGGAAGACGGCGCGGTCCAACTGGTCCTGCCACCGCATCGCCAGGCGCTGGTCCATCCAGACGCTCAGGATGTTGTAGCCCACGTTGGTGTACTTGAAGGTACCGTGCGCGGCCTCCGCATCCAGCTCGGACGCCGCGACCAGCGCCCGCCGCGAGCCCGCATCGTGCACGCCACTGAACGCCGTCGCCCAGACCAGGGACGGGTTGTCCACGCCGGAGGCATGGATCAGGAGATCCCTGACTGTCACCGCCTGCGCATCGATGCCCGCGAAGCGGATGTCCGGAAACAACTGCTGCAGCGACCTCCGCATATCGAGCTGTCCGGCCTCCTCCTTCAGCAGCGCATTCAACGCGAAGAACGGCTTGGTCGCCGATGCGATATAGAACACCGTGTCCCGCGTGACCGGCGTCCGCGCAGCGATGTCCGCGTAGCCGAAGTAGCCTTCATAGACGATCGCGCCGTCCTTCACGACCGCCACGGCCGTGCCGAACGGGTAGCCGGTCGCTTCCTGGGTCTGCCGGACGAGGCCGGCCAGCGGGCTGAAATCCGGGGCGGCTGCGCCCAGGGCAGGAGACGATAGCGCCGCCAGCACAACGAGCGCCGTGGCCGTGAGGACGTTCATGGGAATGCCTTGCTCGGGATTCCCACGAGATACGGGCAGGAACGGCCCGGTTGCAGCCCTTGTCCGCGCTGGAATGCCCTAGGGCTATCGCACCCCCAACGCGGCTGCCATCAGCAGCCGCGTCTGATCACCGCCCTCTTCCACCATTTCAAGATGGGGTAGCACAGAACGTATTTGCTGGCGCTATACGCGCTCTACATCTCTCGGATCGAAACAGAACTCTTGAATGTAAAATTCACTCGCATCTCGTGGCGCCCGGATACTGCCCATCATGTCCGCAGGCTCGCTGTAGAAAAGATGGAAGATTGCGTAACCGTTCTCGTCCAGATCGACGACAGGCAGAATTCGACCTTCCAGCGCAACATATCGGGTGCGACCTACAGCATCAAAACCATCGAAATCGACATCTGGAATGGCAATGATCCTGGCTTCACACCCAACATGAAGTGTGCGTCCACCGCGGTCAACAGGCTTGAGAGGAAACTCCGACTGCTGATACTTGTGAGTCATCGACGTCACCATGAATGTCACACGCTTGAACAAGGCAGCGGGCGATGAGCGTGCTTGAACCGAGTAAGCGCACATCGCGGCCAGCAATGCAGCACCGCCTGCCCGCTAGTCTCCTGCACTGCCGGCGGACATGACGCCATCGATCCAGCCCGCATAGCGCGAGATTCGAACGCTGTAGACGACCTGGCCATAGAGCCCGGCGTGGAACGGACGGACGCTGCTCTGTGCGTACTTGTTCCACGACGCCAGGCCGGCGAGCTGCTGTCCGCCATCGGCATCGACGAGGACGGGCCCGCCGCTGTCGCCGCTGCCGGTGATGCCCTCCAGCGGCAGGCCGGCCGGAGGCGCGTCGAACGTATACGAGAGCCAGCGCACATCCGCGCCGGTCACGACATTGAAGGCGCGCCGCAGCTCGGTGCGGTGGTACGCGTGGAGGCCCTGGCCCTCGATGCCGGTACCGGTAGCACCCTTGCCGATGAGCGTGACCGTTCTCCCGATCTCGTCGCTCTGGCGGTAGAGCACCACCGGCGCGACATCGGCAACCGGCGCGGCAAGCCTGACCAGCGCAATGTCGTCGACGTTCGCAAGGAAGGCCATGACCTCGGACGCATCACCCGAGGCCACGGCCTGCTTCCCGAGCGCCTCGGGCAAGCGCTTGTAGCCGGGATGCGCGACGACGCGTTCGACCTTGCGCGCCACGCCGCCGATGGTGACGTCATCCAGGCCCTGCGACGGCACCGCGTGTGCCGCGGTCACGACCCAGTGCGGCGCGATCAGGACGCCCTGGCCCTCGCCGGGCAGGTCCGCGAGCGCCGGGAACACCGAGGCCGGAATCCGGTACTTCGCGTCTTCCACGTCATGGCGAATCACGACGGCACTCGCCGTGAGCGGAGCGGCGAACATCACCAACAGCAGGTATCGAATCATGATGAAGGAGTAATGAGGAGACCAATGCCGGAAACGACTAGGCGCATTCTGCCGGCAGCACCGACTCGATGGCGATGGCGGTTCCGAACGCGGGACCATCCCCCAGGTAGCAACCGAGCGCCCCAAGCTCCTCGACGGACATGGCGATCAGCGAATCGATCAGCCACTGGTCCGGCGGCAGCGCCGGCGTGCTGAACGGAGGAAAGCCGAACCTCCGGTCGAGTGCCTTGAGCAGCGCACTTGGCTTCTTCGCCTTGGCCGGAACCTCCCGGCTTGCCCAGGTCCACTTGAAGCCTTGCTCCGAATAGGTACCCAGGGCAAAAGCCCGGAAGCGATGAAGCGGCGCCCCCTTGGCCGACCCGAACGCCAGGATTCCGGTGGTGTAGTCGAAGTCCCACCGCTGGTGCGTCCCGATGCCGTACTTGCGGGTGAGCGCGCCGTTCTTGGCGCCAAGCCGCTTCCGGCAGGCCTTGATGTGCGCTTCCAGTTCCTCGTCGGTCATCGTCATGGAGCACCTGGCGCTCGAACCGGGTCGATCGGCGGGCGTGAGTCTAGCCCGAACACCTCCGCCGGCAGATGGCCCGGCGCTCGAATGACGCACCCGCCACCGTCAGCTCATGTTGAGCGGCCAGAGCCCGTGCAGCACCGCCGGAATCCATACGTTTCCGGAGCGGCGGTAGAGGAATCCGAAGAACAGCCCGATGCCGAATACGGCGAGAAGGCCCGCCCAGCGCACGCCGCCGGGCCCAGCCAGATAGTCCAGATGCAGCGGCCCCAGCGTAAACACCACGTTTGCGGCGAGCAGGCCGGCCACCGCGCCGAAGCGGCGCGTCAGCTCGGTCTGCAGCCAGCCGCGGTAGAGCAGCTCCTGCACGAAGCCCCAGACCAGCCCCGTGAGTACGGAGAACAGCACGAACCCGACCGGCCCGCGCTGCTCCAGCAAGGCCGTCAGGTGGCCGCGGAACACGATCGCGAAGACCACCGCAGCCAAGGGGATCACCTGGAAGACATACAGGCGCTCACGGCGGGTCCAGTCCGCGAAGCGCCGCAATCCGGCGGTGGCCATCGGCGCTCTCACGAACGCCGTTTGCGCCAAGAGGAATGCCCCGAGCAGCGCAACGACGAAACACAGGTTAGCCGCCGGCAGTCCGCGCACGCTCAGCGCGCCCAGCCCGAAGCGAAGTGCGAAGAACAGCCCGATGCCCACGGCAAGGAACGCCACCACCATGCGCCGGCCCACCGCATCCCCGTACGCCGGCGCCAGGGGAGCCTCGAACCTCAGCAGGTGGGCCAGCGCAGAATCGACCAGCAGCGACCGGTGACGACCGTCTCGTTCCATGGCTTCACTCCGACGCGGGATTGACGCGTGAACCAAGCTGGACCGCAACGCAGCGCCGCCGCGCGGGAATCACCCTTGACCGCAGCCGGCGCTCAGGAAGGATACCTTTCCACTCCTGGAATTGCTTCCAGGCCCGCGTCCCAGCCCGCCCGGCTCGCCACGAACAGATGGGCATCCGGGCGGCTGGAGACCGCGGTATCCAGGCTTCCGGCCGGAACGACCAGAAGCGTGCCCTCCGCCTGCAGGCTGGGAAGCGCCGAACCGCAGGTCGAGCAGAAGTTCCGGCTGTGCCGGGTGCCGGGCAGGTTGAAGAAGGTCACCTTGTCCTCGCCCGCGATCCATCTGAGCGCCGCCTGCGAAGAAAACAGGTTGGCGGCGTGAGCCGATCCGGTGTCCTTGCGGCAGTGCTGGCAGTGGCACAGATAGAAGCGCTCGAACTCGCCATCCACCGCGTAGCGCACTGCGCCGCACAGGCACGATCCGGTATGGGTAGTACTCATTTCTCGACACCCTCGTCCGTTATGTGGGAACCACCTGCCCGCGACCCGGACCGCCCCGGAAGGCGGCAATCGCCTGGGCGAACCGTCAGGCAATGCATTGGCCGGACCTCCCGCTTCCGAGGGGAATGGGCAGCCCGTGCTTCTCCACGTGGTAGTACAGCGACAGGATCTTCCACCGCGCGCCGTCCTTGTACAGCTGGATGCTGTTGACGCCGACGAAGTCCGCGGCCTTCGCAGCCTTGTCCGTCCTCGATTCGACGACGCTGTAGGCCACCGCAAAGCGGTCGTAGGCCTGGACCACGCGATGCACCTCGCACTCGTAGAAGCCCTTCTCGTTGACGCGCTGGTTGGCCTCGAGGAAATCGGCAACGGCCGAACGCCGTACCGCGGGTTGGCCGTCCTTGTATCGGCCGCCAAAGATCACGGCATCCTCGTGAAAGAGCTGCCGAAGCGCTGCGGCATCCGCACTGGCCCCCGGATCGTTGGACAACGCGCGCCATAGCGCGGACACGGCCGCCTCCGGCGTCTTCTCGACAGCGCGTGCATGGAGGGGCAGCACAAGTAGCAGAAACAAGAGAAACCGCATGCGTGGCTCCTTACTGGGGTTGCGCTTGGGCGGGCGTGACACGGGCTGTCCCCAGCCTGGACCGGTCACAAGACCATCGACCGTGATCGTCCGGCCGCAGCGCGGCATGCGCTGCCGGGCGGACCCGCCACACGGTATCGCCCCGTGCCGGGGGCCGGATCCTGCTCATTCCTCGGTGGCCTCGATCCCACGCTGCCCGAGGCTTTCGAGGTGAGCGTGCATTTCCTCGATCCGGTCCGGCGAATGTCCCTTCCACTCCGCCACCTCGCCGATGACGCGGAAGGGGTCGCGGGAACGGTAGGACTTCGTAGGATTCCCGGGAAATCGCCGGTTCGTCAGGTTCGGATCATCTTCGATCGCTCCGGTGGGTTCGACGATGTAGATCCTGCCGCGCCCCGTGCCAACGGCCAGCTCGGCACCCCAGGTGGCGGCATCCAATGTGGCGGTCAGGTAGACGAACGCCGCCTGCTTCCTCCGGCCATAGTTGGAGGCATAGCCCGGCTGGATCAGGTCACCGATCTTCAGCTCGGCCTTGGTGCCGTGGTAGTAGGTCTGCGCATCGGTCATCGCATCGCTCCGATTTCCTGCCTTTTCGACAAGCCGGCGATGCTGCATCACGCGCGGGACCTTGCCGCAAGCCCCCTGCGGGCGTATAAATTCGTCGTGGGGAGGCGCACGGCGCCTCCCTTTTTTGTTGCCGGTCGCGCCAACCGCCACGCTCACGAGAATCACCGGGCTGGCTGGCCGCGGTGACCTGATTGCCGCTGCCCAGCGTCCGCCCGCACCGCGTCACGGCGCAAGCCCCGCCGCGACCTGCCCCGAGCGCGCTCGGCTACGTCAAAGCCCGTCGCGCCCCGGTTGATCGTCCACCGACGTCCATGCCGGCAACGCTGCGCCGCAACGGCGACCCCGCGCGAACAGCCAGAAGGCCCTCGCCAAGGCCAGGCGCCCCCCAAGCGGACCCGGGGGCCCGCCGGTCAGACGATCGGCCTGAGAACCCACCGACCGTAGGCGACAAAGGCCATCACGAGGCCCAGCACGCCACTCAGGATCAGCGGCGTCACCTCGTGGTACTTGACGTGTACCCAGACGAAGACAAGGCTTTCGAGCGCCAGAAGGACGGCGGCCAGGATGGTCAGGTTCGGTCGCCACGGGAGCGCGGCCGGAACGATGAGCCCGATGGTGCACACGAGCTCCAGGACGCCCAGCGCCATCCAGGCTTCCAGCGGCAATGCGCCGAAGGACGGGACGTCCTGACTGATCGTTTCGAACAGGAACACCTTCATGACGCCCGACGATCCGTACAGGAGCGCGCCGAGGATCTGCAGAACCCACAACAGTACGTTCATCGCGTGTCCTTCGGCGCGTACGCCAGCCCGGCAGGGAGTATCCCAAGCCCTCGGATGCCCGTCACGTCTCATCCCTTCCGAGCACCGACTTGCACCCGTTACTGCACAAAGATGAGCAAAACACCGCAGGGATCCCAGACGTGGAGAACCCATGAACCATCGACGGCCTCCGGGGGCTCGAAGCGGACAGTGGAGAAGCCGCCGTTGTTCACAACGTCCCGCGCTCGCTGATGCCAGACCTCGATGTCCTCGACATCCAGCACGAACATGAAGTTCTCCGCCCACTCCTTGACGTAGTAGTCCTGCAGGCGGAAGCGATGGCCATTGAGCTCGAAGTCGGCGGTGCCGCCCCAACCCTCCGACATGCTGAAACCGAGCGCTTGATAGAAGCGCTTCGACTCCTCGAAGTCCTTGGCTGGCACGTAGGCCTTGAGGTCACGGATGCTCAAGGGAACCTCCATTGGCGCCTGGCGCCCGAACTACGTCACGCCGCCAAGCGGCAGCGGCCTGGATGAATTGTCCACACGCCTACATGCAAGCACGAGCCGCCCGCAGGCGAGGCCGAACGTGTCATCGCATGATCTTCTCCAGCGCCTTCCCTTTTGCGAGCTCATCGATCAGCTTGTCCAGATACCGCGCGTTCCGCACCAGAGGATCTTCGATTTCTTCTACACGTACACCGCACACCACACCCTTGATGAGCGAGCTGTTCGGATGAATTGCCGGAGCCTCGGCGAAAAAGGTCTGGAAGTCGCTTTCCTTCTCTATCTGCCGCTGCAATCCCGCCTTGGTATAGCCGGTCAACCAGCAGATGACCTGATCAACTTCTTCCCTGGTGCGGTTCTTGCGTTCCGCTTTCTCGACATACAGCGGATACACCTTCGAGAATTTGATCGTGGGAATACGATAGTCGTTCTTCATCGGCCCTCCGTCAGGTCGAAGTACGCGCGCTGCTTCTTGCGTATCAATGTCCGATCACGCCACGCCACGAAACAGCGCCATCCTGAATGAATGGTCAGACGGTGACCCATCCTTGGGTAAACACTAGTACGGCGAGCAGGCAAGCAAACCATGCACCACAAGCCAAAAACCAATAGCTTGCTGGTGCAGCCCCAAGTGCAGCGGGATAAAGGGCCGCCAGGAACGCAGGAACGGCAGTAATGGCTCGAACCAATAGGATGTCAGGCACGATCCATGAAACGAGGCCGGCAATGAACGGCTCAAGAGCCATGAGGGCAAAAGGGAGCCAGTAGCGCCGGAGCGCGACTGCCAGTGGAACGGCTGGGCCGTCGTCAAAGAAACCCATTGCCGCCCCACCAGAAGCATCACCTCAAATCCGAGGTAGTACCGGATGCTCAGCCTACTGTGGTACTGCGTCAAGTCGATGTCCTACATGAGAATGCGCAGTACACCGGGGCGCACCTGCTTGCCGAGCGCGATGGCAAACCCTGCCTGATTGCCTGCGGCATTGTAGAAGGCGCGGCAGCTGACGGATTGCCTCAGCCCGTGAGGGCGGTGGTTTCGGGTTCGGCTCAAGCGGTCGCTAGGAGGGAGCATCCCGAAGCATGGCCAGCCATTCCATCGCGGACCGCACTGTAAGCGGCCGCGTCGACACCGGGTTGGCCAGCTCGTTGATCGCAGCGCCGCTCAGGGAACCATTATTCCAGTCAATGTCGTCCCGACATTCGATCGCGTTCGCCCATCCCTCAACGTCCGTTGCGCTTAGTTCTTCGCATAGAAAGCGCTCCAGTATCGATATGACGTGAGACGACCTCAACGAAACCAAGGCTTGGTCGCAATCCCACGGATAGGTTGCCAGGCCCAAGGCGATCTCGGAGGCTGGCCGCGCCAAGCACATAAGTTCTTCGAGCAGGAGCTTGCGCACGGATTCAGCGGTCAGCACTGGAAAGCATCATCTTGCCAAGCAGCGACGGCGCCCAAGGGCATTCGGGTTCCTCCGCTCAGTTCAGGCACTGGATCGACAGGCGCGGTTCCGCAAAGAGAACGCGCCCACAAGGGCACGTTCGTATGCGTGACTCAAAGAGGAGCCCGCCTGTGTGCGCAGGCGCGTTCGTATCACGCCGCCTTCGCCTGATCCGTCACCGGCGCGCTGCTGCGGATCAGGTAGTCGAACGCGCTCAGCGCCGCCTTGGATCCTTCGCCCATCGCGATGACGATCTGCTTGTACGGCACCGTGGTGCAGTCGCCGGCGGCATAGACGCCGGGAACCGAGGTCTGGCCGCGGTCGTCGACGATGATCTCGCCGCGCGGGGAGAGGTCCACCACGCCCTTGAGCCATTCGGTGTTCGGCAGCAGGCCGATCTGCACGAAGATGCCTTCCAGCGAGACCGTGTGCGCGTCACCGCTCGGGCGGTCCTTGTAGACCAGGCCGGTGACCTTCTGGCCGTCGCCGAGCACTTCGGTGGTCTGCGCGGAGACGATCACGGTGACGTTGGGCAGGCTGCGCAGCTTGCGCTGCAGGACCTCGTCGGCGCGCAGCTGGCTGTCGAACTCGATCAGCGTGACGTGGCTGACGATGCCGGCGAGATCGATCGCGGCCTCGACGCCGGAATTGCCGCCACCGATGACCGCGACGCGCTTGCCCTTGAACAGCGGGCCGTCGCAGTGCGGGCAGTAGGCCACACCCTTGTTGCGGTACTCGTTCTCACCGGGCACGTTCATCTGGCGCCAGCGTGCACCGGTGGAAAGGATCACCGTGCGCGACTTCAGCGACGCACCGCTGGCCAGCCTGACCTCGACCAGCTCGCCGGGCACCAGCTGCTCGGCGCGCTGCAGGTTCATGATGTCCACTTCGTACTGGCGCACGTGCTGCTCCAGCTGGGCGGCGAGCTTGGGGCCTTCGGTTTCCTGCACGGAGATGAAGTTCTCGATGCCCATGGTGTCGAGCACCTGGCCGCCGAAGCGCTCGGCGGCGACACCGGTGATGATGCCCTTGCGCGCGGCGTAGATCGCCGCGGCGGCACCGGCCGGGCCGCCACCGACGACGAGCACGTCGAAGGCCGGCTTGGCGGCGATCTTCCGGGCCTCGCGCTCGACCGCGCCGGTGTCGAGCTTCGCGACGATCTCCTCGACGCCCATGCGCCCTTGCGCGAAGGTCTCGCCGTTCAGGAACACGGTCGGTACCGACATCACTTGGCGGCGGTCGACCTCGTCCTGGAACAGCGCGCCGTCGATGGCCACATGCTGGATCTTCGGGTTCAGCACGGCCATCAGGTTGAGCGCCTGGACCACGTCCGGGCAGTTCTGGCAGCTGAGCGAAAAATACGTCTCGAAGCGGTACTCGCCGTCGAGGTTCCTGACCTGCTCGATGACGTCCTGCGCCAACTTGGACGGATGGCCGCCCACCTGCAGCAGGGCCAGCACCAGCGAGGTGAATTCATGGCCCATCGGGATGCCGGCGAAGCGCAGGCTGATGTCGCCGCCGGGCCGGTTGATCGCGAAGGACGGCGTGCGTTCGCCGCCGCGGTGCTCGACCAGGGTGATCTTGTCCGACAGCGTGACGATGTCCTGCAGCAGGCCCTGCATCTCGCGCGACTTCTCGCTGTCGTCGAGGGCGGCCACGATCTCGATCGGCTGCGTGACCCGCTCGAGGTAGGCCTTCAACTGGGTTTTGAGATCGGCGTCCAACATGGGCTGTGCTCCGGTTGCGTGCGCTGATGTCGCGCAATCGATGAAGGCGTATCCGCCGCGAAGCCGCAGGGCGAGACCGCCGGGTGTCCGGGAATCGGGGCCGCCGCCCCGGCGTTGCGGGACGGCGGCGGTGTCGCGAAAAACACCCCGTGGCTGGCGATGGCTGGCTATCGGGGGGAGAGGAAAACCGCTTAGATCTTGCCGACGAGGTCGAGCGAGGGCTTGAGCGTCTGGGCGCCTTCCTGCCACTTGGCCGGGCACACTTCACCCGGGTGGGAGGCGACGTACTGGGCGGCCTTGACCTTGCGCAGGAGCTCCGACGCGTCGCGGCCGATGCCGTTGTCGTGGATCTCCAGCACCTTGATCTCGCCTTCCGGGTTGATGACGAAGGTGCCGCGCAGCGCCAGGCCTTCCTCTTCGATCAGCACCTCGAAGTTGCGGGCGAGCGTGGCGGTCGGGTCGCCGACCAGCGGATACTGGACCTTCTTGATCGCCTCGGAGGTGTCGTGCCAGGCCTTGTGCGCGAAATGCGTGTCGGTCGAGACGCCGTAGACCTCGACGCCCAGCTTCTGGAACTCGGCATAGTTGTCGGCCAGGTCTTCCAGCTCCGTCGGGCAGACGAACGTGAAATCGGCCGGGTAGAACACCACGACGGACCACTTGCCCTTCAGGGTGGCGTCGGTGACTTCCACGAACTTGCCGTTGTGGTAAGCCTGCGCCTTGAACGGCTTGATGACGGTGTTGATCAAAGACATGGTGGGTTCCTTCGGTTGGGTGAAAACGCGTTGCATGGTAGTGCAGCGGTGTTGCACAGCAAAATTGATTGATGGGATTGCGATGATTGATGCTGCCTATGGGATGGACCGGCCAGCCGGGACGCTGCGGAGCGGCCGGCGTGGCTGAGGCCGGACGCCGTGCCGCCCTGCTGCTGCGGGCCGCGCTGTACCACCGGGTACGGGCGTTCTTCGCCGAGCGCGGCGTGCTGGAGGTCGAGACGCCGATCCTCTCCGAGGCCGGCAACACCGAACCCAACATCGAGAGCTTCACCGCCGCTTTCAATGGCCCGGTGCAGGCGCGGCCGGGGCCACGCTGGCTGCGCACCTCGCCGGAGTACCCGCTCAAGCGCCTGCTGGCCGCCGGCGTCGGCGACTGCTACGAGCTCGGCCGCGTGTTCCGCAACGGCGAGGCCGGCCGCCGCCACAACCCGGAATTCACGATGCTCGAGTGGTACCGGGTCGGCTGGGACCACCTGGCGCTGATCGAGGAGACCGTCGCCCTGGTGCAGGCGGCGCTCGGCCTGGTCGATCGCGCGGCGACGGTGCGTTCGGTCACCTACCGGCAGCTCTTCGTCGATGCGCTGGCGCTGGACCCGTTCACGGCGTCGATCGACGACCTCGGCGTGCCGCTGGCCGGCTTCGGCATCCGCGGCGAGGGCCTCACGCGCGACGACTGGCTGGACCTGCTGATCACGCACCGCATCCAGCCGGCGTTCGCGCCGGACGCGATCACCGTGGTCCGCGACTGGCCGGCCAGCCAGTGCGCGCTGGCGCGCATCCGGCCGGGCGCGCCGCCGGTGGCCGAGCGCTTCGAGCTGTACCTCGGGCAGCAGGAACTGGCCAACGGCTACCACGAGCTGACCGACCCGGCCGAGCAGCGTGCGCGTTTCGAGCAGGACCATGCGCGCCGGCGCGCCCGCGGCCAGTTCGAGCCGCCGATCGACGAGCGGCTGCTGGCGGTGCTGGACGACCTGCCGCCGTGCGCCGGCGTCGCGCTCGGCGTGGAGCGGCTGCTGATGGCCCTGGCCGGCACCGACGACATCCGCGACGTGCTGGCCTTCGCGTTCGCCGACGCCTGAGCGCCGGGCCGGTTCAGGCGCCGGCCCGGCCCGGCCGCAACCAGACCGCGGCGATGGCCGCGGCCGCGAAGGCGACGCCACCGGCCAGCAGGAAGGCGGTCTCGCCGCCGGCGAGGCGCCAGACCTGGCCGGACAGCAGCGCGCCGAGCACGCCGCCGACACCGGAGGAAAAGCCGTAGAACACGCCCTGCCCGTGACCGTTCATGGCGCCGGGGAAGAACACCGCCAGGAACTGCATGCTGGCGGCGAAGAAGCCGGCGAAGCTGAGCGCGTGCAGCGCCTGCGCGAACGCCATCAGGGCGATGCTCTCGGGCCACAGCGCGGTCAGCGTCCAGCGCACGCCGGAGGCGAGCACGGCGGCCATCAGCATCGCCGCCGCCGACCAGCGCGCGAAGAACCGCGCCGAGAGGAAGAACACGGCGATCTCCAGCAGCACGCCGATCATCCAGAAGAGGCCGAGCGAGGACGCGCGGTAGCCGTGGGCGTCCAGGTAGATCGAATAGAACGTGTTGTACGGCCCGAACGACAGCTGCACCAGCAGCGCCACCACGAAGAACGCCACCACCTGCGGCCGCCGCAGGCGCACCCAGAAACCGTCCTCGCCGTCGCCGGCCGGCCGCCCGACCAGCGCCGGGCCGTAGTCGTTGGCGAACGCCGCCGCCAGCAGCCCGGCGAACAGCGGCAGCATCAGCCACGGCAGCCAGTCGATCGCGACATGGTCGAACACCAGGCCGAGCGCGCCGACCACGGCGATGAAGCCGATCGAGCCCCAGACGCGGATGCGGCCGTAGCGTTCGGGACGGCCGGCCAGGTGCGAGAGCGTCAACGCCTCGAACTGCGGCATCACCGCGTTGTAGGCGAAGCAGAACACCACCATCGTCGCGAACAGCGCCGCGAAGTCCAGCCGCACCACGAACACCGCGAAGCTGGCCAGCGTCAGCGCACAGCCGATGCGCAACCAGCGCACCGGCCGTTGCGCGCGCGCCGCCAGCACGCCCCAGGCGCTCGGCGCGACCGTGCGCGTGGCGTACCACAGGCTCATCAGCACGCTGATGGTGGCCACGTCCATGCCGCGCGCCTTCAGGAACAGGCCCCAGTACGGATTGAACGCCCCGAGTGCGGCGTAGTAGGCGAAATAGAAGCTGGACAGGCGAAACGCCGGAACCGGCGCAGCGGGAACGGACGACATGCGCGCAGTGTAGGGGGTGGCGTCGCCGAACGGGGCCGCCGCACGCCGGCGCGCGGCGCCTGCCTCGTCCCGGGCCGAACGCGGCCCGCATCCGGACCCGCGAACACCCGGCGTCCACGGACGGACGGCGCTGTCCGTCAACGGACGCCCGCCGCGCGGCGGGCCGCCGCATCCGCCTGCAACGCGTTGATCGGCCGGGCGGCCGGCACCGCGCCGCCCTGGCATGCTCCTTGGAAGACCTACGGCGACGCACCGTGCCCGCCGCACGCTGCGGCCCGTATCCTCCCGGAGCTGCCATGAACCTGACGATCCTCCTGACCGAGCTGCGCCGCAGCGTCCGCGCCAGCACCCGCCGGCCGGGCTTCGTCGGCCTGGCGACACTGACGCTGGCGCTGGGCATCGGCGCCTGCGCGGCGGTGTTCGCATTGGTCGAGGCGATCGTGCTGAGGCCGCCGCCGTATCCGCAGCCCGACCGGCTCGTCGTGCTGAGCCAGAACTACGGTGCCGGCAACTGGTCGGCGCTGTCGCCACAGCAGTACCGCCTGCTGGGCGACCTGCCCGGCGTCGTCAGCGTCGGCAGCCATTTCGTTCCCAAGGACGTCAACGTGGCCGGCGGCGGCGAGCCGCAGCTGGTCACCGCCTGGCCAGCCGACGCCGGCCTGCTGCCGACGCTGGGCGTGAACCTCGTCCATGGCCGCAATTTCACCGCCGAGGAAGACCGCCCGGGCGGTGCCGCGGCGGTGGTGCTGGGCCATGCGTTCTGGCAGCGGCAGTTCAACGGCGACCCGGCCGTGGTCGGGCGCACGCTGACGATCGACGGCGTCGCCACGCCGATCGTCGGCGTGCTGCCGGCGGCGTTCCGCCTGCAAGGCACGCCCGACCTGCTGCTGCCGCTGGCGCTGCCGGCGACCACGCGCGACAACGGCACCAACCTGAGCGTCATCGCGCGCCTGGCCGAAGGCAATACGGTGGCCGCGGCCGACGGCGCGCTCGACGTCCGCCTCCAAGCCCATGCCAAGGAACTGGGCTTCGGCGAGAACCAGCGTCCCAACTTCGCGGCGACCGCGCTGGCCGCCAACATGGGTGCGGCGGCGTGGCCGATCCTGTCGTTGTTCTTCGCCTGCGCGCTGTGCGTGCTGCTGCTGGTGACGGTCAACCTGTCCAACCTGATGCTGATGCGCGCGGTCGCCCGCAGCCACGACAGCGCGGTGCGGGCCGCGCTCGGCGCGTCCGGCCGCCAGATCGGCCTGCCGGCGCTGGCCGAGGGCCTGCTGGTCGGCGCGCTCGGCGCGACGGCGGGCCTGGCACTGGCTGCCGGCGCGCTGCGGCTGGGCCGCGCCTGGCTGCCGCCGGAATGGCTGCCCACGGATGCGGCGCTGTTCGGACCCAGCGTCTGGCTCTTCGCGTTCGCCGCGGGCCTGGGCGTCGCCGCACTGTCGGCCGCGTTCGGCGCGTGGCGCGCGCGCGGCGCCGCCGCGGTGCACGAGCTGGTCGCCGGCGCGCGCACCGGCCCCAGCCGCGGATCGAACCGCCTCGGCCGCTCGCTGGTCGTCGCACAGGCGGCGCTCGCCACCGTGCTGCTGGCCTCGGCCGCCCTGCTCAGTCACTCGCTGCTCAAGCTCAACCGCGTGGACCTGGGCTTCGACGCGGCCGGCGTGCTGGTGTTCCGCCTCAACCCGTCGCCGGGCCTGTACCCTGACGCAGCGGCGGTGGAGGACTTCTCGCGTCGCCTGCTCGACCGCCTGCGCGCCGAGCCCGGCGTGCGGCAGGCGGCGCTGACCACCAACCTGCCGATCGCCTCGCAGCTCAACCTGCCGGTGCGCATCGGCGAGGACACCGAGGTCTCCTCGATGCAGTTCCGCGCCGTCAGCCCGGCCGCGTTCGCCACCTTCGACGTCCCGCTGCTGGCGGGCCGCGACTTCGATGACGGCGACCGCGCCGGCAGCGAGCCGGTCGCGATCGTCAGCGCCGCCTTCGCGCGGCAGTACTTCGGTGGCGATGCGCTCGGCAAGTCGCTGCGGCTGGAGCTGGGACCGAACATGCCGAGCCTGCGCATCGTCGGCGTGACCGGTGACGTGCGCCAGTTCGGGCCGCAGGAGGACGTACCGCCGATCGTCCACGTGCCGCTGGCGCAGCTGTCCGACGACGTGCTGGGCATGCTGCGCCAGTTCATCCCGCTCAATGCCGCGATCCGCGTCGACGGCGATCCGGCCGCGTTCGCCGAGCGCAGCCGCGCGGCACTGCGCGAGGTGGCGCCCCAGCAGGGCCTGGCCGCGCTGCGGCTGCTCGAGCGCGACGTCGCCGACGCCACCGCGGGCCAGCGCATGAACGCGGTGCTGATCGGCCTCTTCGCCGGCGTCGCCCTGTTGCTGGCCGGCGTCGGCCTGTACTCGGTCACCGCCGTGGCGGTCGCCACGCGCCGGCGCGAATACGGCGTGCGCGCCGCGCTCGGCGCCGCGCCACTGCGGCTGATGCGCGGCGTGGTCGACGGCGGCCTGCGCGACGTCGGCCTGGGCCTGGTGATCGGCCTGGCGGCGGCCGTCGGCGCCAGCCGGCTGCTGGAGCGCTTCCTGTTCGACACCGGTCCGGCCGACCCGCTGGCCTTGGGTGCCACGGTGGCCGCGCTGTTCGTCGCCGGGCTGCTGGCGACGGTGCTGCCGGCCCTGCGCGCCGCGCGGCAGTCGCCGATGCAGGCCCTGCGCAGCGAGTAGCGGGCGGCGGCCGGCCCCGCGCCAGCGATAGGCCCGCCGGCAGCGCCGGCCTATCGCGCCGGCACGGGTGCCGCCTGCGCCCCGCCGCGACGGCGCCACAGCCATACCGGCAAGGCCAGCAGCGAGCCGAGCGTCGCCAGCGCCATGTCCTTCTGTGCATCCCAGACGTCGCCCTGGGTGCCGAGGTAGGCCTCGCCGAGCGCACCGCCGAACGCGCTCGCGGCAGCCCATTCGATCAGCTCGTAGGCCACCGCGTGCGACATCATGAAGGTCAGCGGCAGCACGAAGCGCCAGCCGCCGCGCAGCGGCACGCGACCGACGAGGACCTCGGCCGCGACCGGCGTGACCAGCAGGCCATAGAGGAAATGCACCAGCCGGTCGTACGGGTTGCGCTGGAAGCCGAACAGCGCATCGAGCGAGCGCCCGCCGCTCAACGCGCCGAACCATGCCTCGTACGGCACCTGCGAATAGGTGTAGTGCGCGCCGATCTCGTGGAACAGGCCGAACGCGAACAACAGCGTGTAGGCCAGGTTCGACAGCGGCCGCCCGCGCCGTGCGTCCGCGATCAGCCAGGCGAGCGCGACGACGACCAGGGCGTTCTCGAGCAGCCAGTCCTCGCGCGAAAGCGGCGCGATGCCGAGCACGACGAACACCGCCGCGAACAGCGCGAGCAGGCTCAGCCGATAGTGCGCGCTCGGCGCGTGCGCAGGACCGCGTTCCGCCATCGCCCTTCCCCTTCAGCGTCGCGCTCGCGCGCAGCGGCGCGATGATGCCTCAAGCGCACCGCGCGCGGCGGACGCCAAGTCCGACCTCTCGCCGCGCCTCGGCAGGCCCACCGCCATCGCTGACGCGCCGGGCCGTCGCGCGAAACCAGACCGGGACGGAGGCCCGGCCCGGCCGCCTCGTCCGAAGCACGGGTATTCAGCCTTCGCGCAGCGTGAACGGATTGAAGCGGCGCGCGGCCAGTACCAGCCACGCCGTCGCACCCAGGTGCGGCCGGCGGTAGTAGCGGAAATCGTCGGTCGTGCTGTCCGGGCCGATCGCCAGGCCCGTCGTGATCGACGGACGATCGGTCGCGTCGAGGTAGCCCGAGGCGCTGCGCACCGGCGGCAGCTCGGCATAGGCGATGCGCGCCTCGCGACTGCGGCCGGCGCGGCGGTAGACCAGGATCGCCTGCGCGGTGCCCTCGCTCCAGATGCCGTCGCGATCGGCGTTGAAGTCGAAGCCACCGCGCACGCCGTGCATGCGCTCGGCGAACGCCAGTGCGCGCCACCATTCGGCCGGCGCGTCGGCCAGCAGCAGCGGCCACAGCTGCGCGTCGAGACCGGACGTGGACTCGTTCGGCGTGATGCCGTCGGCCTGGGTGCCGACGCGGAAGCGGCCCTGCGCCGCATCCCATTGCGCGGCGACGAAGCGCCGCGCCTGGTCCGCATGCGTGCGCCAGCGCTCGGCGTCGGCACCGCGCGCCAGCAGGCCGAACACCGCGGCCAGATCGACGTTGTGCTCGGTCGATTTCCAGGTGAGGCGCTGCGGGGCGGCGTCGAAGCCGTGCACGCCGCCGGTGAAGCCGCCGTCCCCACGCGCATCGCCGGTATGGGCGAGCGCCCACTCGGCCAGGCGCACGGCGGCGGCCCGCCACAACGGGTCGTCGTCGCGCGCAGCCATCGCCAGCATCGCCAGCGCGGTCCAGGCGACATTGCCGGTGGCGGTGCCCATCTGGTGTGCGTCCTCCACCCAGCGGCCCTGCGCGGCATCCCACCAGCCGTTCGGCAACGGTACGCCCTCGCCTTCCACCGGACCGGCCCGGTAGGCATTGCGCAGGCGCGCTTCGCCCATCGCTGCCGCGCGCAGCGCCAGCGCGATGCGCCGTGCCTGCCGCGGACGCTCACAGGCGGTCAGCGCGAGGACGGACAAGGCGTTGTCGTAGCCGAAGGCGACGGTGACCAGCGCCGGCTCGTCCGCGGACGGCTCGCCGGGCGCGACCGGGTCGTAGCTGCGCAACAGCAGCGGCCCGTCGCCGGGGACCGCATCGACCTGTGCCGCGATCGCGCGGCAGGCGGCACGGCCGCCGGCCAGCAGGGCCGCCGATCGTGGCGCCGCGGAGGCCAGCACCGGCAGCAGCACCAGCAGCGTCGCCAGCACGATCCGGACGCCTCGGCAGCGACGCTCAGGACGCATGCGCCGCACCCTCCAGCGGAAGGCGCAGCCGCGCGACGCAGCCGCGCGCATCACTGCGGTTCTCCAGGCTCAACGTACCGCCGTGCGCCTCGACGATCTGCCGGGCCAGCACCAGGCCGATGCCGGAACCGCCGGGCTTGGTCGTGAAGAACGGCACGAACAGGTTGCGGCTCGGCGGCAGGCCGGGGCCTTCGTCGAGGATCTCCACCCGGACCTGGTCACCCTCGACGTACCAGCGCAACGCGACCGCGCGACCGATGCCGAGCGTGGCGTCGACCGCGTTCTGCACCAGGTTGATCAGCGCCTGCTCGATCTGGTCCGGATCGATCGTCAGCTGCACCGCAGGCCCCGGGGCGATGTCGACGGCGATGCGCTGTTCCAGCCGTGCCACGCGCTGGACCAGCTCGTCGAACGCGACCGGCCGCGGGCTCGGCGGCGGCAGCCGCGCCAGCGAGGTGTAGCGGCCGATGAAGCGCGACAGCGACTCGGCGCGGTCGCTGACGATCGCCAGGCCGCTGGCGGCGTCCTCACGCCAATCCTCCGGCAGCGGATCGTGGGCGAGGATCTTCGCCAGCGTCGCGGTCATCGAACGGATCGGTGTCAGCGAGTTGTTGAGTTCGTGGCCGAGCACGCGCAGCAGGCGCTGCCAGGCCAGGCGCTCCTCCTCGCGCAGCGCGCGGCTGAGATCGCTGATGACGATGAGGTCGTGCGGGCGGCCATCGTCGCGGAAGCGCGCATGGCGCACCTCCCAGCGGCCGCTCGCCCCCGGGAAGCTGCGCTCGACCAGGCCCACGCCCGGCATGTCGATGTACTCGGCCAGGCCGAGCGACCTCGCCGGCCGCCCGTCGAGCCGGCTGAACTCGGCACCCAGCAGGCGCTCGCCGGCGGCATTGGCGAGCTTGAGGAAACCGTCGCCGTCGAACGCGAACACCGCGATGTCCAGCGTCTCGATGACCTTGCTGAGCAGCGCGCTCTTCTCCTCGACGGCCAGCCGCTGGCTGCGCAGCGTGTCGGCCAGCGCATTGATCTCCCAGACCACCTCGCCCACCGCGTCGCCGCGCCGCGCCCGCGCGCCGCGCAGGCTGTAGTCGCCCTCGCGCAGCGCTTCGAGCAGGTTGGAGAGCGTCTGCAGCGGGTAGATCGCCCGGCGTCTCACCTCGGCCGCCAGCGCCAGCGTGACCGCGGCGACACCGGTCCACGCCAGCACCGCGATCACCGGTGTCAGCAGGTAGCCGAAGGCGACGGCCAGGGCGGCCAGGGCCGGTACCGTCGCCAGCAGCGTCGCCAGCAGCGTGCGGGTCTCGTAGCGCCAGCGGGACGGCGACGGGGTCACGTACGCCGCTCCGGGCCAGCAGCAGGGCGTGAAGATGGCTGTTCGAGCAGACACGATCCAGGCATACGCATTCCCGCGCCATCTGCATCATCATGTGCGACACGGAGCCGCGCCTCGAGCGCCGGCACATCGGCCATGGAGAACGCGTGATGCGACCGATCTGGATAGGAGTCCTGGCGTTGGCCATCGCTCTGCTTAGCGGCGCCGGGAGCGCGACGACGCAGCTTCCAGAGCGCGTCATCATCGATGGCGAGACCGCATGGATCGAGCTTGCAACGCCCTTGGCTGCGTACTGGAACGCCGAGCCCGACAGGTTCGCAGCGGTTCGCCGAGGCATCAGGTCTACCGCACTCTATCGCGGCTACAGAGGTACCTGGGAAATAGCCGGCGGAAGGCTGTGGCTGCGCAAGATCGAGATCGACGTCGAACACAGCACCGATGGAAAGATCATCGCTCGCGACGTGATACGCGAGGTATTCCCTTCGGGAATCGACCCTGTCGCTTCCTGGTACTCCGGGACGCTGATCATTCCACGGGGGCCGATCGCCCGCTTCGACCGTATCGAGCAGGAGGCGCTCTTCGAGCGCTACACCCTGATACGCATTGCCGACGGCAGGGTGGAGCGACGTCTGGACATGGAGGGCGAGGCCTTCGTGACGTATCGCGAGGCCCAGTTCCAAGCCTTCAAGCGAACACGAGCCTACCAGCAAGCCTTCGAGAAGGCCCGCGAACGGACGGTCGATCAGATGATCGACCCGCAACTTTTCGACTCCCAAGTCGACAGCTACCTCACTCTGAACGACCCGCCTGCCGTGCCGGCCACCACCGGTCCGGCCAAATCTCGCTCCGATCGTTGACGACCCATACCACCGGAGACTGGTCTGGCACAGCACCACGGCGTCATTGGATCCCGTACTTTTCCATGCGCCGGTACAACGCCGGCCGGCTGAGGCCCAGCAGCGCGGCGGCGCGCTGGATGTTGCCGCCGGTGGACTGCAGGGCGTCGCGCACCATCTGTTCCTCGGCCTGCTCGATCGTGCCGGCCGGCGCGGCGCCGCCGTTGCCCGCCGGCGGTAACGCCGCGGCCAGGCTGGCGCCGGAGTGCTGGCCGGCCTGCAGGCCCAGTGCATCGGTGTCGATGACGCTGCCGGCGCTCATCAGCACCGCGCGCTCGATCGCATGCGACAGCTCGCGCACGTTGCCCGGCCAGGCATAGTCCGACAGCGCCGACAGCGCCGAGGGCGCGAACCGCAGGCCGTCGCGGTTGTAGCGGCGCACGAAACGGTCGAGGAACGCCTGCGCCAGCAGCGGCACGTCCTCGCCGCGCTCGCGCAGCGGCGGCAGGCGCAGTTCCACGGTGTTGAGCCGGAACAGCAGGTCCTTGCGGAACACGCCACGGGCGACGTCGTCGGCCAGGTCGGCATTGGTGGCCGAGATCAGCCGTACGTCGACTTTCAGCGTGCGCGAGGAACCGACCCGCTCCAGCTCGCCGTCCTCCAGCACGCGCAGCAGCTTGGGCTGCTGCGCCGGCGGGATGTTGGCGATCTCGTCGAGGAACAGGGTGCCGCCGTCGGCCAGCTCGAAGCGGCCGATGCGGTCGCTCTTGGCGTCGGTGAACGCGCCGCGCACGTGGCCGAACATCTCCGCCTCGAACACCGACTCGGGAATGCCGCCCATGTTGACCTTCACCAGCGGCCTCGCCGCGCGCCGCGAGCGCGCATGCAGGCGCCGCGCGATCACCCCCTTGCCGGTGCCGTTCTCGCCGAGGATCAGCACGTTGGCGTCGGTCGGCGCGACCCGGTCGAGCTGGTCCAGCAGGTGGCGCATCGGCAACGACTCGGCGATGAAGCCGCCGTCCTCGTCGCCGCGCAGGATCTCGTTCTCGCGCTTGAGGCGCGCGGTCTCGCCGCGCGACTGCGCCAGCGCCAGCTGGTTGCGCAGCACGGTCAGCAGGCGCTGGTTGTCCCACGGCTTCTCGATGAAGTCGTTGGCGCCGGCGCGCATCGCCTGCACGACCAGGTCGATGCTGCCCCAGGCGGTCATCGCGACGACCGGGATCGCCGCATCGAGCTTGCGGATCGCCGCGATCAGCTCCAGGCCCTCCTGGCCGGACGTGGTATCGCGCGTGTAGTTGAGGTCCATCAGCACCAGCGCCGGCGCTTCCTTGCCGAGCTGCTCGAGCACCTCGCCGGGGCTGCCGGCGCGCACGGTCGGGATGCCTTCGCCCTTGAGCAGCAGGCGCAGCGACTCGAGCACGTCGGCCTGGTCGTCGGCGATGAGGATGGGCGGTCGTTCACGGGACACGGGCAGACTCCATTGGACAGATGCGCAGCGGTGCACGCCCGGCGCACACGCCGGCCGAGGATCGCCCGGCGCGGCCCGGGCGGCAAGTCCGGCGGCGGGTGGCCGGGTCAGTCACTGCGCAGCGCCAGCATCGGATCGGATGCGGCGGCGCGCCGCGCCGGCGACAGCGTGGCCAGCGTGACGGCGACCAGCAGGCCGGCACCGACCGCCGCGGCGGCCAGCCAGCGCCACGGCGTGGCGCCGTACAGGCTGGCGTCGACCAGGCCGGCCACGCCCCAGGCCGCGGCGAGGCCGGCCAGCGCGCCGAACAGGCCGATGCCCACGCCCTCGCCGACCACGCCGCGCGCCAGGCGCGCAGGCGCCGCACCGAGCGCGCTGCGCACGGCGTACTCGCGCTGGCGCACCGCCAGCAGGAACGAAAGCACCACTACGGTGCCCATCAGTGCCAGGACGACCGCGAGCACCGCGAAGACGCGGAACGCCGCCTCGGCCAGGTTGAGGCCGGCCACCGATTCCTGCGCACGGTCGGCCAGCCGCACCGTGTCGAACAGCGGCACGCGCGGGTCGACGCCGGCCGCCGCCCGTGCGAGCACGTCGGCCGCCGGCACGCGGCCGTCGCGGCCGCTGGCCAGCACGACGAACGCCGCCGGCAGCGCCGGATCCTGCGCGTGCGGGATGAATACCAGCCGCTCGGGCTCGGCCAGGGCGCCGCCGTAGCGGATGTCGTCGAGCACGCCGACGATGCGGCGCGCCGGCGCCTCGGCATCGCTGGCCAGGCTCAGCGTGCGGCCGAGCACGTCGTCGGTGCCCCAGACCTGCAGCGCCAGCGCGCGGCTGACCACGGCCACCGGCGGCGCATTCGCACCGTCGCGCGCGTCGTCCAGGTAGCGGCCATGCAGCAGGCCCAGGCCGAGCACGTCGGGTACCGGGCCCAGGCTGCTGCTGAGGCCTACGCTCAGTTCCTGCGGCCCGCCGGCGAGATCCGCGCGCAGCGCGGTCTGGCGGCGGTAGCGCTGGAACGGGGCGGCGTCGACGAAGGCGGCGTCGGCGACGCCCGGCTCGGCGCGCAGCGCCTCGCGCAGCCGCTCGGCAAACTGGCGCCGCGCAGCCGGGTCCGGATAGGCCGCCTGCGGCAGCGTCAGCCGCGTGGAGGCGACGCCGTCCACGCGCATGCCGAGCGCACGCGCGCGGATGTCCGCGGTGCCGGCACCGACGCAGAACGCCAGCACGCCGACCACGGTGGCCGCCGCGACCTGCAGTGCGGCCAGGCCGCGCACGCCGCGCAGAACACCCGCGCCGGCGCCGGTGCGCGCACTGGTGCGCACGGCGGCCTGCGCGTCGATGCGGCGCAAGCGCGGCCACTGCGACAGCGTCATCAGCGCCGCGCAGCCGACCACCATCAGCGGCATCCAGCGCAGCGAAGCGCCGGCGTAGACGAACCGTCCTTCCAGCTCACGCGGGATCCAGTCGGCCGAGATCATGCCGACGATGCGCTCGAACACGCCGCCGCCGAGCGCCCAGCCGAGGCCGACGCCGACGGCGGCCAGCAACAAGTTGGTCGCGAACGCATCGGCGTAGAGCCGCCGCGAGGTCGCGCCGAGCGCCAGGCGCACGGCCAGCTGCGGCTCGGTCACCACCTGGCGGATGTTGATCAGGGTCGCCACGTTGGCCAGCACCACCAGCAGCATCAGCAGCGAGGCGACCACCAGCAGGCCGACCGCCGGGCGCATCGGCCCCATCACCGCATCGATCACGTACTCGCCGGTGATCGTCCAGCCCGGCAGGTAGCGCGAGGCCGGCGCGGCGGCCACCAGGCGCTGGCTGAGCGTCGCCAGCGCGCCGCGCAGCGACGGCAGGTCGGTGCCGGGCTTGAAACGCACGTTGACCACGTAGGGCCGTGCCGCGTCCTGGTCCGTGTCCAGGTCGCTCGCATGCGGCACCCACAAATCGCCGCCCATGAAGTGGAACCGGTCGGGCATCACGCCGACCACCGTGTAGACCGCGTCCTCGACGCGCAGCGCGCGCCCGAGCACGGCCGGATCGCCACCGAAATGCGACTGCCACAGCGCGTGCGAGATCACCGTGGTCGGCGAGCCGGCGCGATCCTCGTCGGCCAGGAAACGGCCCAGCGCGGGCGCGACGCCGGTCACCGTGCGCGCCGACGGCTGGGTCTGCACCATCAGCATGCGCGTCGGGTAGCCGTCCGGGCCTTCGAGCGCCACCGGCCGGCCGCGGCTGGCCACCAGCTGCTCGAACAGCGCGCTGTCGCGCAGCGTGCGGAACTCCTCGGCGCTGAAGCCGTAGAGGCTGCGCGTGTCGGCGGCGGCGCGGTGGGTCAGCACGCCCAGCCGGACCGAGTCGTAGGTCCACGGCGAGACGAAGAAGTTGTGCGCCAGCGCGAGCGCCGCCAGCACCACGGCGACGGTGACGGCCAGCGTCGCCACCGTGACCGCGTTCGCTGCGCGGTGCTTCCAGGCCGCGCGCAGCAGATGACCCGGGTTCATGCGGCGCGCTTCCCGTCGCCGGCGGTCTCGCTCTCGATCCAGCCGTCGCGCAACCGGACGATGCGCTGGGCTTCCTTCGCGTAGTCCTCGTTGTGGGTGACCTGGACGATCGTGTTGCCCTGGCGGTGCAGCTCGTGCAGCAGGTCCATGATCATGCGGGCCTGGCTCGAATGCAGCGCGCCGGTCGGCTCGTCGGCGAGCAGCAACTTGGGCTTGGTGATGACCGCGCGCGCCACCGCCACCAGCTGCTGCTGGCCGCCGGAGAGCTGGCTGGGGTAGAGGTCCTTCTTGCCGACGATCTGGAAGCGGTCGAGCAGGTCGGCCACCTGCGCGGCGCGCTCCTTGGCCGGGATGTCGCGGTACTGCAGCGGCAGGTCCAGGTTCTCCCAGACCTTCAGGTCGTCGATCAGGTGGTAGTGCTGGAAGATGAAGCCGATCTTCTCGCGCTGCAGCGCCTGGCGCTGCTTGGGATTGAGCGCGTCGACGGCGACGCCGTCGAGCGCGTAGCCGCCCTGCCAGTCGTGGTCCATCAGGCCCAGCACGTTGAGCAGCGAGCTCTTGCCGGCGCCGGACGGCCCCATCACGCTGACGAACTCGCCCGGCGCGATGTCCAGGCGGATGTTGCGCAGCACCCAGGTGCGGCCACCGGCCAGCGGGAAGGATTTTTCGACGTTCTCGAGATGGATCATCGCAGGCTCCAAAGTGAATGGCAGGCGGCTTCTCGACCGCCTGCCGGTGCGATCCAGCAAGGATCGCTCCGGAAACGATTGCGCAGGCGATCGATTCGGGGAGGAGGTGCGCAAGCTCGGCTTGCGCCGTTCGATCGAGCGACGGGCCGGAGCGCGCTTCTCGACATTCGGGTAAAGGCGTTCATTCGTTGCGCAGCGCCACCGCCGGATCGGTCGCCGCCGCGCGGCGCGCCGGCCACAGGCAGGCGAGCAGGCCGATGCCGCCCAGCACCAGGGCGACCGCGGCGAGCGTGGGCAGGTCGAACGTGCCGACGTGGTACAGCCGCGCCGACAGCAGCCGCGCGAACAGCCACGACAGCGGCAGGCCGAGCACCACGCCGGCGCCGACCAGCAGCAGCCCCTGCGCGAGCAC
This sequence comes from Dokdonella koreensis DS-123, assembly GCF_001632775.1. Classification (NCBI taxonomy): domain Bacteria; kingdom Pseudomonadati; phylum Pseudomonadota; class Gammaproteobacteria; order Lysobacterales; family Rhodanobacteraceae; genus Dokdonella; species Dokdonella koreensis. The sequence goes on along the minus strand of NZ_CP015249.1, from coordinate 408,586 downwards.
CTGGCGCAGCACGTTGCCGGCGCGCGCGCCGAGCGCCATGCGCACGCCGAACTCGGGCACGCGCTGGCGCACCGCGTAGGCGAGGACCGCATAGAGACCGACCGCCGCCAGCAGCAGCGCGGTCACGCCGAGCAGGCCGAGCAAGGCATTGAGGCGGGTGCGGTCCTTCAGCGTGTCGGCGACGCGATCACCGAGCGTGACGATCGGGCCGAGCGCATCCTTCGGCGCGATTTCCTCGCCGAGCGCCTTCAGCGGCCCGACCAGCGCGGCCGGATCGACCGTCGTGCGCACCGCCATCGCCGCATAGGGCGGCGCCGCGACCGGCCGGTAGATCGCCACGCGATCGGCGACCTCGTCGAGCGAACGCTGCTTGAGCGTCGGCACGACGCCGATGATCGCGACGTCAATATCCGGCTGATCCGGGCCGACACCGATCTTGAAGCGCTGCCCGAGCGGATCGGCCTCGCCGAAGTGCCGCTTCACGAACTGCTCGTCGACGACGGCGACCGGCGCGCCGGCGCGCACCTCCTCGGGGCTGAACGCACGGCCGCGCAGGATCGGGATGCCGAGCGCGGTGAAGTAGCCGGCGTCGACCTTCTGGTCGTAGCCGATCGGCTGGTCCTTGGCGTCTTCGTTGCCGGGCGCCGTGTAGCTGGTCGTGGCGATGCTGTGGCCGAACGGGATCATGCTGCCGAGACCGGCGGCGGCGACGCCGGGCAGCGCGCGCGTGCGCTCGGCCATCTCGGTCAGGCGCGCGGCGCGCAGCTCGGGCGCGGCACCGGCCGGCACCAGGTCGGACAGGGCCACGTACAGCAGGTGGTCGCGGCGGAAGCCGACGTCCTCGGCGAGCAGGTTCTGCGTGCTGCGCAACAGCACGCCGATGCCGAACAGCAGCGCGACCGTCAGCGCCACCTGCGCGACGACGAGCGACTTGCGCGCGGTCTGCGCCGCGCCGCCGGCCGTATGGCGCGAACCGCCGCGGCGGATCATGTCGTTGAGATTGCCCCGCTGGACCGCCAGCCCGGCGAGCGCGAGCACGACACACAGCGCGAACGCGAGCGCGGCCAGGAGCAGCAGCGTCGGCGCATCGATGCCGATTGCCTGCGGCGTCCCGGTCGGCAGCAGGTCGAAGTGCCGCAGCAGCGCCAAGCCGGCCGGCAGCAAGGCGCAGCCGAGCGCGACGCCGGTCGCGCACAGGACCGCCGCCTCGATCATCGCGATGCGCGCGCGCTGCCACGGCGTCGCGCCGAGCGCGGCCGTCACCGCCGACTCCTGGCGGCGCCCCAGCGCACGTGCCAGGAACAGGTTGACGACGTTGGCGCCGGTGACCAGCCACACCATCGACACCGCCAGCAGCATCAGCAGCAGCGCGTCGCGCCGTTCGCCGGTCCACAGCGCGCGGATCGGCCTGACCTGCAGCTTGAGGCTGTCGCCGAAGGCGCCGTCGAGTTCCGGCATCGCCTTGGTGATGCCGTTGAGCTCGTCCCCGACCGGTCCGATATCGCTGCCGCTGCGCATCCGCGCCAGCGCCAGCGTGCCGTCGAAGCTGCCGGCGCGCGAACGCGAGCGCTCGTCGGCGCTGAAACCGAGCGGCATCCATAGGCGGATCTCGCTGGTCGGAAAGACGAAGCCCTGCGGCAGCACGCCGATCACGCGGTAGTCCTGGTCTTCCAGCCGCAATGCGCGGCCGATCGCATCCTCGGCGCCGCCGTAGCGCTTCTGCCATTCGTCCCAGGACAGCACGACGCTACGCGCGGCGCCCTCGGCGACATCCTCGGCACCGAACAGGCGGCCGAGCGCCGGCTGCACGCCGAGCAGGCCGAACGCCTGCGGCTCGACCAGGGCGGCATCGAGCGAACCCATGCGGCGGCCGGTCTCGTCGCGCAGCACGACGTTCTTCTCGCGCCAGGCCGCGATGCCGTCGATACCGCGCGCGGCCTGCACGATCTCTTCGCGCAGCGGCGTCGACAGGCCGACGTCGAACGGGATGCCGAGCACGCGCGACTCCACCAGCACCAGGCGGTCGGCCTGCGGATACGGCAGCGGCTTGAAGAGCAGGCCGTAGACCACGCTGAACACGCAGGCCAGCGCGCCGAAGGCGAGGCCGAGCAGCAGCACCGACAGGGCGCTGAAGCCGGGCGCGCGCGACAGGCGGCGGAAGGTCTGGCGGAAGTCGGACGGGGTCATGGCATCTCCGGAAAAGCGGTGGGACCGTGAACGGTCGAGGCGAGGGCGCGATCGCCGCTGCGGCGGCCCCCGGTTCGGGTCGGACCTGCCATGGGCAGCGAGGCGGACGCGCTCATGCCCGCGACCGTTGCGGGCACGCGGACCCGCGGCGGCGGGCGCCCGCGAAGCGACACGAAAGCGGAGGTCGGGACCATCGGCACGGCAGGACGGGAACAAGAGGTGACGCTCCCAGTCTGGCACAGAGCATGCCAGCCACACGGCATCACCATCATGCTGTTTCTTCTAGGTTTTCCTGCGAAAGCACCGGACCGACCTGTCCGCTTTCGGTCAGGTTGCGGATCGGATGCGGACACCGCGCAGGAAACGCCCCATCGGCGCCTGTGCGCGCCACCCGTCCGGCCACCTGCACACGCCTGCCGAATCCCCGGCGCCTGCCGGCGGACCGTCATCGCCGCGCGCCGGCGTGGCGGACCCGCACCGGCGTCCGCGCTGGACAGCCGGCCTCCCCTGCGGATCGCCAGGGATCGCGGCCGGCTATCGAAACGCGGGCGCCCGGTTCATTCCTGCCGCAGCGCGACGATCGGATCGGTGCCGGCGGCACGGCGCGCCGGCAGGTAGCAGGCCAGCGCGGCGATTGCACCGACCAGCGCCAGGGCCGCCGCCCAGGTCGCCGGGTCGCTGAACGCCAGCCCGTGCAGGCGGTCGGCCAGCAGCCGCGCCAGCGGCAGGCCGGCCAGGAGACCGAGCAGCGCGCCCAGCGCGATCAGCCGGCCGCCCTGACGCATCACCAGGCCGCGTACGCGGGCCGAGGAGGCGCCGAGCGCCATGCGCACGCCCAGTTCCGCGGTGCGGCGGCGGACCGCGAAGCTCAGTACCGCCGCCAGTCCCAGTGCGGCCAGGGCCAGCGTCAACAATGCGAAGGTGCCGAGCGCGGCCAGCAGCGACCGCTGTGCGGCCAGCGTCTCGCCGACCAGCGCGGCCAGCGGCCGGTTGACGCCGACGTCGCTGCCCGGCGCGATCGCCTGCACGCGCTGGCGTACGGTCTCGGCGAACGCCGCGACATCGCCCTGCACGCGCGTGACCAGCCAGAAGATCGGCAGCGGTGCCTCGGCGACCTGGTACACCGTCGGCAGGTTGGCCTCCTCGTCCAGGCGCTCGTGCTTGACCGTGCGGGCGACCCCGACGATGCGCGCCGGGCGCGTCGTGCCCTGATTGTCGACCGGCACGTCGACATAGGCGCCGATCGGATCGACGCCGGGCAGGTAGCGCCGTGCCCAGAGTTCGTCGACCAGGACCGGGCTGTTCTCGCCGAGGTCCGCCGGCTCGAACTCGCGGCCGGCCACCAGGCCGATGCCGAGTGCCGAGAAGTAGCCCGGGCCGACCTGGCGCGCCCGCGCCTGCAGCGTGTCGGGCCGGCCCGGCGTGCGGAAGCCGGACACCGTTTCCCACTGGCTGAACGGCGGCGCCGTGGCGATCGCCACCTGCTGCACGCCGGGCAGGCCGGCGACGTCGGCCCGCAAGGCCTCGACCACCGGCTTGAGGCGCTCGTAGTCGGTCGCCGGATCGTAGCGGCCGCCGCTGATGCTGACGGCGGCCGGATCGACGACGGTCAGCAGCACGCCGGTCGCGTCGAAGCCGCGGTCCACCTGCATCAGGTTGACCGCGCTGCGCAGCAGCAGCCCCGAGCCGCCGAGCAGGATCGTCGTCAGCATGACCTGGGCGACGATCATCGCCGGCCGCACGCGGCCGAGGCCGCCGACGCCGGCACGTGCCGACAGGCGCACCGCGCCACGCGACACCAGCGCCGCGACCAGGCCGCTGCCGAGCGCCAGGGCGGCGACCAGCGCGCCGGCGACGACCGCGGCGAAGCCGAAGCCGGCGCCCTGCGGCAGGTCGGCCGGCAGCAGTTCGTAGTGCCGGGCCAGGTTCAGCCCGAACGGCGTCAGCGCCAGGCCGACGGCGAGTCCGGCCAGCACCGGCGGCGCCAGGTCGGCGACGATACCGCGCGTGATCGTCCGCTCGTCGGCGCCCACCGCGCGGCGGATGTCGAACTCGCGGGCACGCCCGAGCAGGCGATCGAGGTTGAGGTTGACCAGATTCGCCGCGACCACGACCAGCAGCAACAGCGCCGCCAGTTGCAGCAGCGCCAGCGCCCGCCAGTGGGAGACGGCGAAGCGGTCGCGCCAGGCCCGCGCATCGGCACGCATACCGGCGTTCTGCAGCAGGCCCGCCACGCTCGTGTCGGCGACGAAGAGCGCCTGCAGGCGCTCGCCGGCCTGGGCGACGCCCACGCCGGGCGCCAGCCGCGCCACGACGTCGAGATCGCCGACGTTGCCGCCGTCGGACTGCGCGCGCTCGGCCGCATTCATGACATACGGGCGCCACGCATCGACCGAGGCGTCCGGGAACACGAAGCCGGGCGGCATCACGCCGATGACCGTGTAGGTGCGCTCGTCGAAGCGCACCTCGCGGCCGATCACGCCCGGATCGCCGCCGAACTTGGCGCGCCAGGCCGTATCGGACAACACCACCACCGCGTCCGGGCCGTCGCGCAGGTCGTCGGTCGCGAACAGGCGCCCCAGCGCCGGCGTCACGCCCAGCACGCTGCCGAGATCCGCCGTGGTCCGGGCGATGCGCCAGCGCTCGCCGTCGACGTCCTTGCGCAGTTGCTGGGCCACGCGGTAGCCGAGCGCCCCGGCGAAATGCGCGGTATCCGCGGCGACGTGCTCGCGCAGCCGCTCGGTCAGCCCGACCGTGAAGCCGAACTTGACCAGGTCGGCGCGCAGCTCGACCAGGCGGTCGGCCTCGGCATACGGCAGCGCCTTCCAGCGCAGCGCGTGGATCGCGGTGAACGCGGTCGCGTTGACGACGACGACGATGGCGACCAGCACGGCCACCATCAGCGCGAACCAGGGCGAGCGGAACGCGCGGCGCAGCGGCTGCAGGAAGGGGGATGGCATGGTCGGTATCCGGATCGGGACGTGAACGCTCCGCGGGCAGCAGGGAACGTGCCAGTCGGCGCGGGCTTCTACCGCATTGTATTGAAAGGCCTTTCCGGGTCCGCCCGCCGCAGTCCCAGCCGATTCGTCCAGATCCGGACAGCCCCGGCCCCGATTTCGTACACCGGACCGGATGCGGCGGCGTTGATCGCCCCCTGGGATAGCCCCGAAACCGGTCGTGGGCTCGTCCGGCGTCACCGCGCGCGGCCCATGTCCGAAATCCCTCCGCATTCGCGTATCCCCCTGTCAGAACCTCGACCCCGGGAGATGCCCACGCATGTCTTCTCCAGCCATGACCCTCGACCCCGGCCCGCACGGGCTTGCCGCGCCGCGCCGGAACCTGTTCTTCCCGACGATGGCGGTGCTGATGCTGGCGGCCGTCGTGGCCGGCTTCTGGGGCACGCTGTTCCGGCCGGCCGAACCGCTGCGACCCTACCTGGTCGTGCACGGCGCGATCGCCGTCGCCTGGTTCGCGCTGTTCACGGTGCAGACGCTGCTGGCGGCCGCGGGGCGCACGGACCTGCACCGCCGCCTCGGCGTGGCCGGCGTGTGCCTCGCCATCGCCGTGGTCGCCAGTTCGCTGTACACGATGGCGCAGCTGCCGGCGAACTGGCGCCTGCAGGGCATAGATGTCGAGGCGCGGCGCGGCCTGGTCGGGCTGGTGCTATGGGGCGACTTCGGCGCGCTGGTCGCGTTCGGCGTGCTGCTGTGCCGCGCCGTGCTCAGGCGCCGCCGGCTGGACGCGCACAAGCGGCTGATGCTGCTGGCGATGTTCTCGATCATGTCACCGGCGCTGATCCGGCTCGCGGCCCTGCCGCCGTTCGCCGGCTTCGACGGCGTCGTGCTGACCATGCTCGGCCTGCTGGCGCTCGGCCTGACCCTGGTCGCCTATGACCTCGCCACCCTGCGCCGTCTGCACCGCGAAACGCTGTGGGGCGTGCCGTTCTTCCTCGTGGTCCACCTCGCACCGGCCTTCGCCCTACCCGGCACCTCGCTCGACCGCTGGGTGATGGGCGTGATCGGGTAGCCGCCCGCGCGGCCGGCCCGGGCGCGCCCAGGGTGCCTCTGCCGTACTGGCCGCAGCGGTCGTATCGGCGCAGTACGTGCCGGAAGCGGGCCTGTCGCAGGCTCGGGCGATGCGCCGCGCGGCCCGGCCTTCTTGCCCGGCCGTGGACCGCATCGGCACGTCAAGGTGCTTCCACCTCGTAGCCGCGCGCGACGAGCTTGGCCAGCAGGCCGTCGGGCTTGAGCAGGTCGCCGATCGAGAGCGTCGCGAAGCTGGTCTCGTGGTCGCGCAGCGCGGCCTCGGCGGCGGCGAGCCAGGCCGCCTCGACGCGTTCGGGCAGGTCGTCGATGCCGCGCTCGCGCGCGAAACTGGTTTCGGCGATCGCCGCGAAGCAGGTACGCACCGGGCTGTCGTGCGGCAGCGTGCGCAAGGCGTCGACGTCGCCGACCGCCCAGGCGTTGGCGCGCGCGGTCATCGTCGCCAGGTCCGCCTCCAGCCGGTCGAGCACCTGGCGCAGGCACTCGACGTCGTCCAGTTCCTCGGCCTTGAACGCCTTGATCGCCGCGCGCGGCTCCTCGATCTTCACCTTGACGTGGGTGTCGACCTTGGTGATGCCGTGCTGCTTGATCGCCTTGGAAACGACCTTGCCGATCTGCCCCGACTCGGTCAGCCGCTGCTTGTCGAGCGCCTTGCGGTACAGCTCGCCGGCGGCGAACAGCGGGCGCCACTTCTCGACCTTGCGGCTGCGGCCGATGTACTTGGCCTTGAGGTCCTGCCAGCGCGCGTAGAGATCGGGCGGCAGCACCTGGTCGAGCGTCTTGTCGTCGGTGTTGTTGCGGACCTTGACCAGCGAGGGCAGCAGCGCGAGCCGGCCGAAGAAGCCGACGTCGGCGTCGAAGTCGACGCCCGGCGAAGCCAGCGCCACCTCGGACCCGGCGATCGTCGCCTCCACGTCGGCCGACAGCCAGGTCATGTCGCGCGGCAGCGGCGAAAGCGTGCCGAGGATCCACAGCACGTGGCTGCCGCGCGAGACGCGCCACAACCCGGGACCGGGCTGCGCACCGGTGACGACGATCGTCTCCAGGCTGGCGATGTCCGGCTCGGCCGCCGGTGGCGGCGCCACCGGTGTGGCCTCCGCTACCGCCACCGGCGCGGCGTCGGCCTGGGCAAGGGCCGGGCGCGACGGCAGACCCGAGGCGATGAGCACGGCGAGGACGACGATCAAGCGCATGCGGCGGATTCCTGGACGAGGATCGGGCGAAGGTATGCGCCGGCAGTCTCCCAGGTCCAGATGTCGGCCGTTGGCGGACCGCCTGAAGCGCGCGCCGGGAAAGCGCGCGTTCAGGTTCAAGGCACGTGGCGCCCTTCGCCGCGGGGCGGCGGGCGCCTCACTCGTCGCGCAGCGCCACCAGCGGGTCGACGCGCAGCGCGCGCCGCGTCGGCAGCACCGCGGCCAGCACCAGCACCAGCGCGAGCACGGCGACCACGGCCGCGTAGACGCGCGGATCGGTCTGCGCGCCGGGCATCATCACGCCGCCGAGCAGCTGCGCGAACCCGAGCGCCGCCGGCACGCCGATCAGCAGGCCGACCGCGACCTGGCCGCCGCCGCGCCGCAGCGTCATCGCCACGATCGTGCCGGCGCGCGCGCCGAGGGCACGGCGTACGCCGATCTCGCGCGTGCGCCGCGTCGTCTCGAACGCCAGCACCGCATAGACGCCGGCCGCGGTCAGCAGCAGCGCGAACAGCGCGAACGCGCCGAACAGGTTGGCCAGGATGTCCGGTCCCCACATCAGGGCCGCGCGCCAGGCGTCCATCGGGCGCAGCCAGTAGACCGGCAGGTTCGCGTCGACCGCGGTCACCGCCGTGCGCACCGCCTCGCCGAGCGCCTGCGCGTCGCCGTCGGCGCGCAGCGCGAAGCTGACGATGTTGCTCGGCGCCTGGGTCAGCGGCCGGAACACGTTGCCGTCGCTGCGATTGCCGGAGGAGGTCTCGCTGGTCTCGATGTAATCGGCCTGCACGCTGTCGGCGACCACGCCGACCACCTCGAGCCACGGCGACGCAGGGTCGCCCGGATTCATGCGCAAGCGCTCGCCGATCGCACTGCGGCCGGGCCAGGCGCGCTCGGCCAGGCGGGCGCTGACGACCGCGACGCCCGGCGAGGCGGCCGTGTCGCGCGCGTCGAACAGGCGGCCTTCGCGCAGCGCGATGCCGAAGGTCTCGAAGTAGCCGGTGGTCACGCCGGCCGCGAAGGCCTGCGGACGCTGGTTGTCCTCGGCGTAGGCGTCGCCGACGCGCTCGTAGCGGTCGCGGCCGTAGCCCATCAGCGGCAGCGTGGTGCCGAAACCGACCACGGTCACGCCGGGCAGCGCAGCCAGCCGCGGCTGCAACGCCTCGACCAGGCGCAGGCGCGCGGCCTCGTCGGGATAGTCCGCGTCGAACATCGCGATGCGTCCGGTCAGCACGCCGTCGGTCCGGATGCCCAGCGGCGTGCGCTGCGCTTCGAGCGCGCTGCGGATCGCCACGCCGGCGCAGACCAGCAGGATCACGCACAGCGCGACCTCGCCGACGACCAGCCAGCGGCCGGCACGGCCGCCGCCGATCGCGCCGGCACCGCCCTGGCGCAGGCAGGTCTGCACGTCGACGCGGCCGGCGCGCAGCGCCGGCGCCAGGCCGGCGAGCACGGTCGCGACCAGGGCGATGCCGGCGGTGAACACCAGGTCGCGCGGATCGACCTCGAAGGTGACCCAGTACGGCAGCTGCGAGCCGCTCGGCGAGGCGACCATCGCGTCGCTCATGAACCAGCTGGCGAAGTCGGCGCCGGCATAGCCGAGCGCGGTCGCGAGCAGCGCGATCACGAAGGTCTCGGCCAGCACCTGCACGATCAGGCGGCCGCGGCCGGCGCCCAGCGCGGCGCGCAGCGCCAGCTCGCGCGTGCGCGCGGCGAAGCGCGCGACCACCAGGCTGGCGACGTTGGCGCAGGCGATCAGCAGCACCAGCAGCACGGCGATGAACATCGTCTGCGTGGCGTCGAGGATCTGGCTCGGGATGAACTGCTCGGAGAAGCGGCGCACTTTCGCGCGGTCGCCGCGCAGCGGCTCGCCGCGCTCGGCGGTCAGCGCGGTCACGGCGCCGTCGAGGTCGGCCTGCGCCTGCGCGACGGAGACGCCGTCGGCGAGGCGACCGAAGGTCTGCAGGCGCGCGTACGATGCAGCGGCGGCGGTGCGGTCGGTGCCGATCGGCATCCAGATCCGCTCGGCCGACGGGAACGCGAAGCCCGGCGGCATCACCCCGATGATCCGCGTCGGCGTGCCGTTGACGCGCAAGCTGCGGCCGAGCACGCCGGGATCGCGGTCGTACTGCAGCTCCCAGACGCGATCGGAGATCAGCGCGACCGGCTCGGCACCGGCCGCGGCGTCCGCGGCGGCGAAATCGCGGCCGAGCGCCGGCCGCACGCCGAGCGTGGCCAGCGCGTCGGCACTGAGCCAGGCGCCGGACAGGCGCTCGGGCGGACCGTTCAGGCCGCCGATGTTGGCGGTGCCGACCCAATACGCCTCGAGCGAGGCCAGCGTCCGCTGCCGCTCGCGCAGGTCCAGCCAGTCCAGTGTCGGCAGCGCCAGGTTGCGCTGGGTGGCGCGGCTGTCGGTGTAGACGAAGCCGACCAGGCGATCGGCCTGCGCGAACGGCAGCGGCTTGATCGCCAACGCGTTGAGGCTGCCGAACATGAAGATCGACAGGCCGATGCCGGCCGCCAGCATCAGCACCGCGACGACGGCGTACACGGGGCTGCGCAGCAAGGTGCGCAGGGCGAATCGGATGTCACGGATCATGGCTGTCTTCCCCTTGGAGCCTGTCATGGACGTTGAGGTGAGCTGCGTTGTGCCGCCACGCAGTCCCGGTAAGGCGCCCGTCGCCGCCTTGGGTGGCGTGCAAGGCAAGGTGGGCAACGCGGTCGGACCAGCGCGACGGCACAACCCTTCGGGCAAGCCCCGGGCGCGGCGCCCGGCGGCGTTGCAGCCCTGGGCCAGACGGCCGGTCTACCGGGCGAGCCGCGCCTTGCCGGATCACCGCGCCAGGGGCCTTCGCACTCCGCTCAACGTCCATAGCACGCTCTCGCTCTAGTCGTGACGCAAGGCCACCATCGGATCGACGCGCAGGGCACGCCGGGCCGGCACCGCGACCGCCAGCGCCGCGGCCAGGCCCAGCACCAGCAGCACCGCCAGCACGACCAGCACGCCCCCGCCCTCGATGCTGTCGAGCGCGCCGGCCAGCACCCGCGCGAACGGAATGCCCAGGGCGAGGCCGAGCGCCAGGCCGATGCCCAGCTGCGTGCCGGTCAGCGTGGCGAGGTCGCGCAGCACGCTGCCTGCCGAGGCGCCGAGCGCGCGGCGCACGCCGATCTCGCGCGTGCGCTGGGCCACCGCGAAGGCCATGACGCCGTAGAGGCCGGCGCCGGCGAGGATCAGCGCGATCGCGCCGAACGCGCCGAACACCTGGGCCAGCAGGCGCTCGGTAAAGGTCTTCTCGCGGATCGTCTGCGCGTAGGTACGCACCCAGTAGGCCGGCGTGTCGGCGTCCACTGCGCGGATCAGGTCCGACAGCCGCGGCGCGAACGCGGCGGGATCGCCGTGCACGCGCACCGCCAGGCTGACGAAGCGCGCCGGCTGCTGGCGCAGCGGCACCAGCAGCGCCGGATGCACCGGCGTGCCGGGCTGGCTCATCGTCAGGCCCTCGACGACACCGATCACGGTCAGCAGCGGACTCGACGGCTCGCGCGGGTTCAGCCGGAACCGCTGGCCGAGCACCGGGCCACCCGCTGCCATGCGGTCGGCGAAGCGCGCATCGACCACCGCCACCGGGACGCCGTCGGCCGCGTCGCGCGTGTCGAAGAAACGCCCTTCGCGCAACCGCAGCCCGTAGGCCGCAAGGTAGCGATCGTCCGCTGCCGCGTACAGCGTGCGCGGCAGCGGTCCGTCGCCGGCCGTCTCGCGCTCGGGCAGGACCTCGCGCAGCTGGGTGCCGAGGGCCGGCAGGTTGGTGCCGGCGGTGGCGTCGATCACCGCCGGGTCGGCGCGCAGCCGCTCGACGATGCGCTCGATCACGCGCGTCTGCTCGGCGCCGGTCGGATGCGCGTCGGCGAACAGGCCCACGCGCGCGGTCAGGATGTTGGACGGATCGATGCCGAGTTCGGTGCGGTCGAGCGCCGCGATGCCGTAGGCCAGCGTGCCGACCGCGATCAGCAGCGCGCACGACAGCGCCACCTCGCCGATCACCAGCACCCGGCTGATCCGCGCGAAGCGTCCGCCGGCGATGCCGCGGGCGCCGTCGCGCAGGTCGCCGGCCAGCGCGGCCTCGCGCGCACGCAACGCCGGCAGCAAGCCGGCCGCCAGCGCCGTCAGCACCGCCACCGCGGCCGTCATGCCGATCACCTGCGGGTCGAACGTGAAATGGATCCACAGCGGCGGACCGTCCTCCGAGGCGGCGAACATGCGCTCGGTCCAGGCCGCCCCTAGGTGCGCCAGCGGAATCGCGATCGCCACCGCGGCCAGTGTCAGCAGCAGGCTCTGCGCGATCAGGTGCAGCATCAGGCGCCGGGAACTCGCGCCCAGCGCGACGCGGACGGCCAGCTCCTGGCGGCGGCCCAGCGTGCGCGTCAGCAGCAAGTTGGCGGCATTGGCGCAGGCGACCAGCAACACCAGCAGCACCGACGCCAGCATGATGCCGATCACCGTGCGGGTACCGGGGTTGACCGCCAGCCAGGCCAGCGGCTGCGCCGCGGCCGCCAGGTGCCGGAAGTGCGCCGGCTGCGCGCGCGCGGCATCGGCGAACCAGGCCGCGATCGCGGCGTCGAGCGCGGCCATCGACGCATCGGCCGTGCGGCGTACCACCACCCGGTATTCCTGATCGGTACCGGTGCCGGCACCGGCGAAGCGCGCCGGCACCCAGACCGTCTCGCGATCGGGGTAGCTGAAATCCTGCGGCATCACGCCGATCACCGTCGCCGGCAGCGTGTTGAGGCGCACCTGGCGGCCGACGATGCCCGGGTCGGCCCCGTAGCGTGCGACCCATACCGCGTGGGAGAGCATCACCACCGCCGCGCCGTCCTGCTCGTCGGTCAGGGCGAAGTCGCGGCCCAGCGCCGGTGCGACGCCGAGTACCTGGAACAGGTTGCCGGACACGAACGCGCCGGCGAACCGCTCGGGCCGCTCCAGGTCGCTCAGGTTCACGGTCGCCTGCATGAAACCGGCGACCTCGGCGGTTCCGGCCAGCTGCCGCCGCAGGTCCAGCAGGTCCTGGCTGCGCAGCGGCTCGAGCGATCCGCCGCTGTCGTTGCCGTCGTGCAGCCCGACGTGATGCAGCCGGTCGGCATGCGGGAACGGCAGCGGGCGCAGCACCAGGCTGCCGATCGCGATCAGCATGTAGATCACGCAGGCCAGGCCCGCCGCGAGGACGCCGACGGCCAGCGCCGAGAATCCCGGACGCAGCACGATGGCGCGCCAGGCCTGCTTCAGTTCCAGCACCAGCGTCCGCATGACCTGTCCTCGGTGGGGCTCGTCGGCCGGCCGGCCGCTACGGCAGGTGCTACGCAAATCCCGCGCCAACCGGCCGGACCCGCCGTGACGCGCTTCGCCGGGCCGGCCCCGTCCAGAAACGGACAAGACTGTCCGCTTGCACGGCACCGGCCGGACAGGCCGTCCCCGGTGATCGGCCGCCACGCCGGCGGATCCGCCTGCCGCGGTCGTCGACGGCAGGCCGACCCGCAGCCGGGCCGCCAGGCAACGCATTCACGGATCGGTCCGCGCCCGCAGCAGCGTCGCGTCGGCCAGGAACCGCATGAAGCACGCCGGGATCGCCGGCGCCGTTGGCGACGCACGGGCTGCACGTGCGGCAGGCACTGTCGGCCTGACGCTTCCGGTCTCCCGTCCGAACCGGCCGGACGCCGCTGACGACGTCCGGCGCGGATGCTCAATCGTGCCGCAACGCTTCCACCGGATCGGTATGCGCCGCGCGGCGCGCCGGCAGCCAGGCGGCCAGCGCGACGACGATCGCGAGCACGAGCGCCGCGCCGGCCAGCACGGTCGGATCGTGCGCGGTCAGCCCGTACAGGTTCGCGGCGGCGAGGCGGCCGCCGGCCAGTGCCGCGGCGAGGCCGAGCAGCCCACCGGCCACCGCCATGCGGCCGACCTGGCCCGCGACCAGGCCGCGCAGCCGCGCCGGCGTCGCGCCGAGCGCCAGGCGCAGGCCGATCTCGCGGCGGCGCTCGGCGACCAGGTAGGACAGCACGCCGTACAGCCCGCCCGCGGCGAGCAGGGTCGCCAGCAGCGCCAGCGCCGTCGCGAGCAGGCTGATGGTGCGGTCGGCAGCGACGTTGACGCGGGCCTGCTCGCGCAGCGTCGACAGGCTGCGCAGCGGCAGGTTGGCGTCGATCGCCGCCACCGCCGCGGCGATCGATGCCTGCTGCTCGGCCGGATCGAGCGTGGTGCGCACGTAGAAGCTCATCGAGCCGCTGGCCTCGCTCTGCGCGTCGGGCAGGTAGATCTGCGGCGGCGGCGGCGCCTTGACCTTGGCATAGGCGGCATCGGCGACCAGGCCGACGATCTCCAGGCGCTGGCCGTTCAGCCGCAGCGTGCGGCCGACCGTCGCCGCCGGATCCAGGCCGAACGCCTCGGCGAAGCGGCGGTTGACGATGGCCACGGGCGGCGCCTCGGCGCTGTCGGCCGGTGCAAAGCCGCGGCCGGCGAGCTGGGCGATGCCGAGCGTGTCGAAGTAGCCCGGGCCGACCTGGTTGTAGGTCGAGAAGCCGCCGCCGTCCTGCCCCTCGACGGCCGCGCCGCCGCCGCTGTAGCCGTTCGCGAGCAGGCGGTTCTGCGCACGCGCGACGCCGGTCACGCCCGGCAGCGCCGCCAGCGCGGCGTCGATGCGGTCGTACAGCGCGGCGTTGCGCGCGCGGTCGTAGCCGTTGAGTTCGGGCTCGACGGTGAAGGCGACCAGGGCATCGAGATTCATGCCCAGGTCGGCACGTGCGATGTTCGCCAAGCTCTGCACGAACAGGCCGGCCAGCACCAGCAGCGCCATCGAGAAGCCGATCTGCACGGTGACCAGCACCGCGCGCAGGCGGCCGGTGCCACGCCGGCCGACGCCGCCGGCATGGCCGGCCAGCGCACGGGCCGGTGCCGCCGTGGCGAGACGGCGCGCCGGGATCAGCGCAAAACCCAGCAGCGCGACCAGGGCGATCGCCAGCGCGGCGCCGGCGGTAGCGAAGTCGATGCCCGTCCCGGTCAGCGTCGCCGAGCGGTCCGCCAGCAGCAGCCGGCCGAGCAGATGCCGGCCGGCGAAGCCGATCGGCAGCGCCGCGGCGGCGCCGGCCAGCGCGATCACCAGCGGCTCGGCCAGCGCCTCGCCGAGCAGCTGGCGCCGGCTCGCGCCGAGCGCCGAGCGCACGCCCATCTCGCCGGTGCGGCCGCTGCCGCGCGCGAGCTGCAGGTTGGCCAGGTTCACGCAGGCGATCAGCAGCACCAGCAACGCCGCACCCTGCGCGAGCATCAGCGAGGCCCGCGAGCGATCGGGCTGCAGGCTCTGGCCGCGCGCGCCGGGCGCCAGCGCAAGATGACGCGCCACCGCCGTGCCGGTCAGCGCCGACACCGGCTCGTACGCTTCGATCGCGGCACGGTACGCGCCGTCGAGCTTCAGCGCGGCCTGCGCGGCGGTCATGCCCGGCGCCAGCCGCGCGAACACGTGCACCCAGTGGAGCTCGCGGTGCGCGTGGTCGGGAATCGAGACCGCGCCATCGGGCCCGCGCAGCGAGATCGGCAGGTAGACCTGGGGCGCGAGGCCGACCGTCGTGCCGTCGAAACCCGGTGGCGCGATGCCGACGATCTGCAGCACCTGGCCGTTGGCGACCAGGCTGCGGCCGATCACGTCCGGATCGGCACCGAGGCGATCGCGCCAGTAGGCGTGGCCGAGCACGGCCGCCTGCGCCTGGCCGTCGACCGCGTCGTCGCTGGCGCCGAGCAGGCGCCCGAGCGCGGGCGTGAGGCCGAGCACGTCGAAGTAGCGCCCCGACACCAGCAGCGCCTGCACGCGCTCGGTGTGGCCGGCGTAGGCGAGGTTGACCGGTTGCGGCCGGTGCGCGGCCAGCGTGGCGACGCCGTCCTGGGCACGCTCCAGGTCGCGGAACATCGGGTAGTTGAACAGCGCGGTCTCGTTACCGGCCAGGGTCGAGCTGACACGGATGTCGGTCTGCCCCGGCACGGTCAGGTTGACCAGGCGATCGGGCTCGGCGACCGCCAGCGGGGTCAGCAGCAGGCGCTCGACCAGCGAGAACACCGCCAGGTTCGCACCGATGCCGAGCGCCAGCGTCGCGATTGCGACGAACGCGAACAGCGGGCGCGCGGCCAGGCCGCGCACGGCGTGGCGCAGGCGATCCGGAACGAGGTGGAGCGGAACGGGAAGGCGCATGGGGCGGACTCCGGAAGGGACGAGGGTACGATCGCGGCGCAACCGGCACCGCGGCCGCTCATTCGGTACGCAACGCTTCCATCGGCGGCACGCGCGCGGCGCGCCAGGCCGGCAGGCCGACCGCGGTCAACGCGGCAATCACCATCGCCGCGATGCCGGCGGCGAGCACCGCCGGTGATACCGTCCCGGCAACGCCGACCGCCGAGAGATCGAGCAGGCGCAGCCCGCCGATCGCCAGCGCCAGGCCCGCGGCGACGCCGACGGCGCTCAGGCCCAGGCCGTCGCGCAGCACCTCGGCCGCCATGTCGCGTGGCCGCGCACCGATCGCCAGGCGCAGGCCGAACTCGCCGATCCGGCGGCGTTGGCGCAGCGCGGCCACCGCGTAGGTGCCGAGCACGGCCAGCAGCAGCGCGGCCGCGGCGAACGCGCCGACCGTGCGCGCGAAGAAGCGCGCGGGCGCCAGTTCCTCCTCGATCGGCACGGCCAGCGCGTAGTGGCGCGTGATCGCCTGGCGCGGGTCGAGCGCGGCGAGCGCCGCGGCCATCGCCGCCTCGGTGCCGGCTGCGCCGCCGCGCGTGAGAAACGCCATCGCCGGTCCCGGCTGCTGCGCGAACGGCACCAGGATCTCCGGCGCCGGCGCGCTGCGCAGGCCGTCGTTGCGGATGTCCTCGACGACGCCGACCACGCGCACGTCCACACGCGCACCGCGGATCGGCACACCGACCACCTGGCCGACCGCGGACGCCTCGCCGAACAGGCGCCGCGCCGCGGCGCGGCTGACCAGTGCGACCGGCTCGGTGCCGCGGCGGTCGCCGACGTCGAAATCGCGCCCGGCCACCAGCGGGATGTCGAGCAGGGCGCGGTAGCCGGGCGACACGCGGCGCAGGCCGGCCTGCACCGGCGCGTTGTCGGGCCGTGCGGCGACGGTGAGGTCGACGCTGGCGCTGCCGATACCCGAACGCGGCGGCGCGCTGGTCAGCGCCGCCGCCTCGACGCCCGGCAGCGCCGCCAGGCGTTCGAGCAGGCGCTCGGTGAACGGCACGAAGGCCTCGCTGCCGACGCGGAAGAACTGCATCACCGTCACCCCACGCGCGGCGAAGCCGGGATCGACCCGCTGCAAGCGCCACAGGCCGGCCGCCAGTGTCAGCGCGGCGACCAGGCTGGCGGTCGACAGTGCCATCGCCAGCACCGGCAGCGCGCGGCGCCGGCCGCCGCCACCGAGGACGCCCTTGGTGCCGCCGCGCATCGCCTCGGCCGGCGCGGCGGCGATGCGCAGCGCACCGGCCAGCGCCGCCAGCAGCGGCACCGACACGCCGAGCAGGACCGCGAACGCCGCCACGCCACGATCGATGACGATGCCGTCCACGCGCGGCACGCTTTCGGCAGCGAGGTCGCGCAGCACGTGCAGGCCGAGTGCCGCCAGACCCAGACCCAGCACGACGCCAGCGCCCGCCAGCAGCGCGAGCTCGACCAGCAACGCGCGGCCGAGCGACGCGCGCGAGGCACCCAGCGCCTGGCGCACCGCCTGTTCGCGCCGGCGGGCGGCCTGGCGGGCGTCGAGCAGGATCGCGACGTTGAGCGCGGCGATCAGCAGCACCAGCACCGCCAGCGCGAACGCGCCCCACAGCGCGCCGCGCGCATCGCCGACCAGTTCGTCGAGGAACGGCCGCGCGGCGGCCTGCCAGGCCTCGCCGGGATTACCGCCGCGCACCAGCGGATCGGCCATGCGCGCGGTCAGCGCGGCCTCGGCCTGTGCGAGCGAGACGCCCGGCGCGAGCCGGCCGACCACGAGCAGCATGCGCAGCGCGCGTTGCGGCGAGTCTGCCGGCAGCTGGGCGGTGGCCAGCGGCCGCCACAGACCGGTCTCGCCGGCGAAGGTCGCCAGCGCCGGCGGCATTACGCCGACCACTTCCAGCGGTGCCTCGTCGACCAGGTCCAGGCTGCGGCCGAGCACGTTCGGATCGCCGCCGAAGCCGTGTTGCCACTCGGCGTAGGAGAGCACCGCCACGGGACGATTCTCGCGGACGTCCTCGGCAGTCAGGCGCCGCCCCAGCAGCGGCTCGACGCCGAGTGCGGCGAAGTAGCCGTCGCTGACCATGTGCGTGGTGATCTCGCGCGCGTGCTCGCCGTCGAACAGCGTCACACCGCTCCACCAGTAGTAGCCGAGTGCGGCCAGGCCCGGCGTGCCGTCGGCGGCGCGCTCGGCCTCGGCCACGGTCAGCTGGGCGCCGGTGACGTGCTGCGCCGGCTGGCGCGCGCTGACGGTGATCAGGCGATCGCCGTCGGGGAACGGCAGGCCGCGCAGCAGCACACCGTCGAGCGTGGAGTACATCGCCACGCTGAGGCCGATGCCGAGCGCGAGCATCGCCAGCGACGTCAGCGTGAAACCCGGTGCCGCCGCCAGTTGGCGCAGCGCCTGACGTATCGATTCCATCCACCGCATCGTTCTCTCCCCGGGCTCGCGGCCCATTCGTCTAGCCGTCGCGCAGCGCTTCCATCGGCGGTACGCGCGCGGCACGCCGCATCGGTATCGCGCAGGCCGCCAGCGCGACTGTGACCAGCACCGCCGCCACCGTACCGAGCACGCGCGGGTCGGCCGCACCGACGCCGTAGAGCTGCGCGGCGATCAGCCGGCCGATCGCCAGCGCACCCACAAGGCCCAGCGCCAGGCCCGGCACGATCATGCGCAGGCCATCGCCCAGCACCAGCCGGTGGATGTCGGCGCGGCGCGCCCCCACCGCCTGACGCAGGCCGATCTCGCGCCGGCGCTGGCCGACGGTGTAGGCGATCACGCCGTACAGGCCGATCGCCGCCAGCAGCAGCGCCACACCGGCGAACACGCTCATCAGCGTCATGTTGAAGCGCCGCATCGCCAGCGTCGCGCCGGTCACCTGGTCCATCGTGCGGATGCTGTGCACCGGCACGTCCGGCGCCACCTCGCGCAGCGCGCGGCGCAGCGGCTCGGCGAAGGCAAGCGCATCGCCGTCCACCTTGATGGCGACGGCGAGATCGCCCACCGCCGCCTTGCTGATCGGGAAATAGACCTCGGTATTGGGCGGGGCGTCCAGGCCGGCCTGGTGCACGTCGGCCACCACGCCGACGATGCGCTTGGGCTGGTCGCCGAAGATCACCAGGCTCTCGTTGAGCGGATCGGCGCCGGCGAGGTAGCGCGTGGCGAAGGCGCGATTGACCAGCACCTCGGTCGGCAGCAGCGCCCGCGTGCCGTCGCTGGCGTCGAACGCACGGCCGGCCTCGACCGGGATGCCGAACGTGGTGAAGTAGTCGGAGCTGACGAAGCGGTACTCGGCCAGCGCCTGGTCGTCGAGCGTGCGGCCGGGGACCGAGAAGCGGCTGTTCCAGCCCCAGTCGCCGGAGGCCGGCAGGCGGTTGGCGATCGCGACCGACGCGACACCCGGCAGCTCGCGCAGGCGTGCCTCGATCGCGTCGAGGCGCGCCTTGAGCTGGCCGATCGCACGGGCCGCCCATTCGTCGTTGTCGTCGCCCGGCTGGCGCACCGGCAGCGTGATCGAGATCGACGCGGTCAGTACCTGCGGCGAACCGATGCCCGAATCGACCGCTTCGAGCTGGCGCAGGCTGTCGATCAGCAGGCCGGCACCGGCCAGCACGGCCATCGCCAGTGCGATCTCCGCGGACACCAGGATCCTGCGCCCGCGCAGTTGCGCGCGCGTGCCGGTCTGGCCGCGCGTCGCGCCCGCCAGTGCCTGCAGCGGGTCGGCGGCCGCGGCGCGCCAGGCCGGCGCCAGGCCGAACAGCAGCAGCGTGGCCAGCGCCACGGCGGCGATGCCGCCGATCACCCGCAGGTCGATCGCCGGCGTGTTGTACGGCGGCAGCAGGTCCGGGGCCAGCGCGGTCAGTGCCGCGATCGCCGGACCGGCCAGCAGCAGGCCGGCGGCGGCACCGATGGCGCCGATCACCAGCGATTCGGCCAGCACCTGCCTGACCAGGCGGCTGCGATCGGCGCCCAGCGCACTGCGCAGCGCCAGCTCCTGCGCGCGTGCCTGGCCGCGCGCCAGCATCAGGTTGGCCAGGTTGGCGCAGGCCACCAGCAGCACCAGCGCCGCGGCGACCAGCAGCATGCCGAGCGGCTGGCGCACGCCGCCGCTGACGAAGGCCTTCAATTCGGTGACGCCGGCGCTCAGGTTGGCGTGGTGGTCCGGATACGTCCTGGCCTGCCAGTCGGTGATGGGCGCCATGATCTCGCGCGCCTGCGCTGCCGAGACGCCCGGGCGCAGACGCGCCACCGTGCGCAGGAAGTTCATGCCGCGATGGAACGTGGTGTCGCCGGGAAGGAAGGTCGGGATCCAGACCTGCGCATCGGACGGATAGCGGAACGCCGCGCTGGTCACGCCGATCACGCGGAACGATTCGCCGTTGAGTTCGACATCGCGGCCGATCACTGCCGGGTCGGCGCCGAACTGGTTGCGCCAGAGCACGTCGCTGAGCACGACCACCCGCTCGCTGCGGTTCTCCTCCTCGTCGCCGAAGGCGCGCCCGAGCGCCAGCGGCTGCCCGAACACGTCCCAGAAGCCGGGCGTGACCCGGTAGACGTTCAGGCGCTGCGCCTCGCCGTCGTGCGTGAGGTTGCGGGTGTCGTCGCTGAAGGCGCCGATCGCGTCGAACGCCGCGCCGCTGCGGTCGCGCCATTCCTGGAACGCCTGCAGCGAGATCGTGCTGCGCTGCGCCGGCGGCTGTTCGCGGGTGACGCGCACGAGGCGCTCGGCATCGGCGAACGGCAGCGGCTTGAGCAGCACCGCGTCGTAGACCGTGAAGATCGCGCCGAGCGCACCGATGCCCAGCGTCAGCGTCAGCACCGCGGTCGCGAAGAAGCCCGGCCTGGCGCACAAGGTGCGCCAGGCCTGACGCAGGTCGCCCGGCAGGTTCATGGCGTCGGCCTCGACGGCAGGGGAAGGAGATCGGATCGGTCATTCATCGCGCAGGGCCTCCAGCGGCGAGACGCGCGCGGCGCGCAGCGACGGCACCGCGCAGGCGGCCAGGCCCACCACCGCGAGCAGCGCGAGCGTCGCCACCAGCACGAATGGATCGGCACCGCCGACGCCGTAGAGCTGCGCCGACAGCACGCGCCCGAGCGCGAGCGCGCCGGCGAGACCGAGCACCAGGCCCGGCACGATCATGCGCAGGCCGGCGCCGAGCGTGAGCCGGTGGATGTCGAGCGCGGTCGCACCGAGCGACTGGCGCACGCCGATCTCGCGGCGGCGCTGGCCGACCGTGTAGGCGATCACGCCGTACAGGCCGATCGAGGCGAGCAGCACGGCGACCGCCGCGAACGCGCTCATCAGGCTCATGTTGAAGCGGCGCAGGCGGGTCGTCTCGCGCGTCACCTCGTCCATCGTGCGCACCGCGAACAGCGGCGCCTCCGGTGCGACCTCGCGCAAGGCGCTGCGCAGCGCCGGGGCCAGCGCCAGCACGTCGCCGCTGCCCTTGATCGCAACGGTGATGTCGCCGACCGGCACGGTCGACGCCGGGAAGTAGATCTCCGCGTCGGCGACCTGGTCGGGTCCGCCCTGGCGCACGTCGGCGACGACGCCGACGATGGTCTTCCCGCTGCCGTCGAAGGTCGACACGGTCAGGCCCAGCGCATCGCCGCCGCCGAGGTAGCGGTCGACGAAGGTCTGGTTGACGATCGCCTCGATCGGGAACGCTGCCCGCGTGCCGTCGGCCGCGTCGAACACGCGGCCGGCACGCAGCGGAATGCCGAACGTCGAGAAGTAATCGGTGCTGACGAAGCGGAACTGGACCAGGCGGTTCTCCGGCAGCTCGCGGCCGGCGATGTCGAAGCCGCCGTTCCAGCCGATCTCGCCGGAAACCGGCAGCACATTGGTCAGCGCCACCGACTCCACGCCCGGCAGCGCGCGCAGCCGCGCGTCGATCGCGGTCAGGCGCGTGGATACCGCCGCCTTGGCCTTCGGGTACCAGGTCGCGAAATCCTCGCCGGGCTGCATCGACGGCACCGACAGCGACAGGCCGGCACCGAGGATCTGCGCGGCGTCGGCGATGCCGGTGTCGACCGCGTCGAGCCGGCGCAGCGAGTCGATCAGCAGGCCGGCGCCGGCCAGCAGGGTCGTCGCCAGCGCGATCTCGGCCGCGACCAGGGCGCCGCGCGCGCGCGTCTGCCGGCGCGTGCCGGTCTGGCTGCGCGTGGCGCCGGCCAGCGCCTGCAGCGGATCGGCCGCGGCCGAGCGCCAGGCCGGCACGAGGCCGAACAGCAGCAGGGTCGACAGCGCGATCACCGCGGTGACCACGACCACGCGCAGGTCGACCGCCGGCGTGTGGTAGGCCGGCACGATACCGGGCGCCAGCGCCAGCAGCGCACGCACCGCCGGCGGCGCCACCAGCAAGGCGGCCGCGGCACCGGCCGCGGCGATCAGCAGCGACTCGACCAGCACCTGGCTGAGCAGGCGGCCGCGCCCGGCGCCCAGCGCGCTGCGCAGGGCCAGTTCCTGCGCACGCGCCTGGCCGCGCGCCAGCATCAGGCTGGCCAGGTTCGCGCAGGCGATCAGCAGCACCAGGCCCGCCGCCACCAGCAGGACCGCCAGCGGCGTGCGCAGCCGCGAGCCGATCAGTTCACGCAGCGGCATGATCTGGGCGCGCAGGCCGGCGCTCGGCTCGGGGAAGGTCTCGGCCTGCCAGGACGTGATGCCGTCCATGACGTCGCGCGCCTGGTCGAGGCTGACACCGTCGGCCAGCCGTGCCACCGGCGCGTACGAATTGCTGCCGCGCTCGGCCTGGTCGGCCGGCAGGAACGCCGGCAGCCACAGCTGTGCGTCGGCCGGATAGCGGAAGCCGGGCTTGGCGACGCCGATCACGCGCCAGCGCTCGCCGTTGAGGTCCACGTCGCGGCCGATCACGTCGGGCGAGGCACCGAAGCGGTCGCGCCAGACCGCATCACCGAGCACGACGACGCGTTCGTTGGCGTTCTCCTCAGCCGTGCCGAACGCGCGGCCGAGCGCGATCGGCTGGCCGAACACGTCCCAGTAGCCGGGTGTGATGCGGTAGCCCGACAACCGCTCGGCATCCCCGCCGCCGGTCAGGTTGAGCGTCTGCGGCACGTAGGCGCCGAACGCCGCGAACGCCGACGAGCTGCGCTCGACCCATTCCCTCAGGATCGGCGGCGAGACCGGGCTGTAGGCCACCGGCGGCTGCGACCGCATGACGCGCACGATGCGGTCGGCGTCGGAGAACGGCAGCGGCTTGAGCAGCACGGCGTCATAGACCGTGAAGATCGCGGTCACCGCGCCGATGCCGAGCATCAGCGTCAGCACCGCCGCGGCGAAGAATGTCGGCTGCGCCCGCAGGGCGCGCCAGGCGATGCGCAGGTCGTCGATCAGGTTCATCGGGACGGGCTCCTCGAATGCATGGAATGAAATCGCGGCGTGCTCATGCCAGCGCCTCGCGCGGCAACACGCGGCAGGCGCGCCGCGCCGGCACCAGGCCGGCCAGCAGCAGTACCGCGAGCAGGCCGATGCCCACCGCGGCCAGGGTCAGCGGATCGGTCGCCGGCACGCCGTAGATCAGGCTGGCCACCACGCGCGAACCGGCCACTGCCGCGGCGATGCCGAGTGCGATGCCGAGCGCGGCGACCAGCAGCCCGCCGCGCAGCACCAGCCGCAGGATGCCGCCGCTCGATGCGCCCAGCGCCTGGCGCAGCGCGAACTCGGGCCGCCGCTGCGCGACCGCGAAGGCCATCAGGCCGTACAGGCCGGTACCGGCGAGCAGCAGCGCCACCACGCCGAAGCTGCCGAGCAGGACCAGGTTGAACCGCCGCTGCGCCATCGCCTGCACGCGCAGCTCGGCCAGCGGCTGCAGGCTGTGCGGCAGGTCCGGCGCGAGCCGGTCCACCGTCGCGCGCAGCGTCGGCAGCACCGCGGCCAGCGGCAGCGTCGTGCGCACGATCAGGCTGAACTCGCTCGCCGCCGCCGGGCGCTGCGCGACGTTGACGTAGACCGCGCCCATCGGCGCGCGCTCCAGGCGCCGCTCGTGGACGTCGCCGACCACGCCGACGATGGTGACCGGCGTCATGTCGCCGTCCATGTTGCCGACCTGGATGCGCTGGCCGATCGGATCGCGGCCGGGCCAGGTCTCCTTCGCGACCGTGGCACTGATCACCGCGACGTGCGCGCCGTCGGCACGGTCGCGCGCGTCGAACGCGCGGCCGGCGAGCACCGGGATGCCGGCCGCCTCGAAGTAGCCGGCACTCGCGACGCGGAATTCGCCATAGCCCAGCTGCGGCGGGACCGGCTGCGTGAAGCTGGTCATCGTGCCGTCCCAGAACGCGCCGTTGGCGCCGCCGCCGGTCAGCGGCAGCGTGTTGACGCCGCCGACCGTGGCGACGCCGGGCAGCTCGGCCAGCGCCTCGCCGAGCGAGGCGTAGCGCTGCGCCATGGCGCTCAGCTCGGCCGGGTCGCCGGTGGTCGGGTACGACAGGCGCACCGAGACCGCACCCTCCGGCGCGAAGCCCGGATCGACCGCCAGCAGCACGAGGAAGCTGCGCCCGAGCAGGCCGGCGCCGACCAGCAGCACCGTGGTCAGCGCGGTCTGCGCAACCAGCAGCGAAGTACGCGCACGCAGGTGGCCGCGACCGCCGGTGGTGCCGCGCCCGGCCTCGCGCAGCGCCGTCAGCGGCGCGCGCTCGCCGCCGACCAGCTGTGCGGCGGTCAGCAGGGCGGCGATCACCAGCGCACCGATCGCCGCGGCCGCCACGGTCGACGGCGCAATGCCGATCTCGGCCGCGCGCGGCAGCGTACGGCCGGCCAGGTGCACCAGCACGTCGATCGCCACCGCTGCCAGCACGAGTCCGGCGACAGCGGCCGCCGCGGCGACCAGGAAGGCTTCCAGGAAATGCTGGCGCGCGATGCGCCAGCGGCTGGCACCGAGCGCGCGCCGCACGGCGAACTCGCGCGCTCGCGAGGCACCGAGCGCCAGCAGCAGGTTGACCGCGTTGCTGATCGCGATCAGCAGCAGGAACAGCGTGCCGCCGGCGAGCACCAGCAGCGCGCTGCGCACCGGCGCGGCGATCGCCTCGCCGAGCGGCGTCAGCGAGAACGCGCGCAGGTTGACCTCGTCGCCGAACTGGCCGTGCAGGCGCGTCGCCAGTGCATTGGCGCTCAGCCGCGCCTCGGCCAGCGTGTCCGACGCGGCCAGCAGGCCGAGCGCACGCCAGTTGTGCGCCGTGCGCGAGTTGCCGAAGTCGCCCTTCGTCACCGGCAGCCACAGGCTGGCACCCTCCGGGAACGCGAACGCCTCGGGCATCACGCCGACCACCGTGTAGCGCGTGCCGTCCACCTCGACCACGCTGCCGAGGACGTCCTCGCGCGCGCCCAGGCGGCCGCGCCAGAACGCCTCGCTGACCACGGCCACCGGCTCGCGCTCGTCGGCGCCGAAGCTGCGGCCGCTGAGCGGCGTGGTGCCGAAGATCGCAAAGAAGCCGCCACCGGCGAACGCCGCGTTCGCGCGGACGGTCTCGCGGCCGGTCGCGACCGCGGCCGGGCCGGACTGGTAGAACGAGGTCGCCGCCAGCGACGGCACGCTCGCCACCAGGTCGTCGTAATTGGGCTTGGCCAGGTTCATCGGATGGCCGTCCTCGGCCAGTTCCGCGAGTTCGACGATGCGCTCGGCGTTCGGGTACGGCAGCGCGCGCAGCAGCACCGCATCGACGACCGCGAGGATCGCCAGCGCGGCACCGAGGCCGCAGGCGAGCGTCGCGGCTGCGAAGGCCATCGTGCCCGGGTGCGCACGCAGGCCGTGCAGCGCGTGGCGGAAGTCGTCGATCAGGGTCACGGCAGGTCTCCGGTGGAAAGGGCGTCGCCCATCAGATGCAGGTGGGCGGCACAACGTTGTGTGCGATCGGCGGCGGCGCGCGCAGCGCGGCGAAGGCTCGCGGCCTGTCGGGAAACGGCCGGCGCACGCGATCCCCGGACGGGTCGCTCGCCGGGCGACGGCGCACGCGGGCGATCCGCGGCGCCGATGGCGCGGCACGGCCGTGCACGTCGGCAATGGGCGGCAAAGCCGTTCTTCGGCAGCCGGCTAGTCATGGCGCAGCGCCTCCATCGGCGCGACGCGCGAGGCGCGCCAGGCCGGCACGCTGGCGGCGGCCAGCACCACCAGCGTCATCAACACGGTCGCGGCCAGGTAGACGCGCGGATCGCTGGCGCTCAGCCCGAACAGCAGCGACTCGGCCGCACGGCCCGCGCCGAGCGCGACGAGCAGGCCGATCGCACCGCCGAGCAGGCCCATGCGCCCGACCTGGGCCAGCACCATCGCACGCAGCCGCGCGGGCGCGGCGCCCAGTGCCTGGCGCAGGCCCAGTTCACGGGTGCGCTGGGCGATCGTGTAGGCGAGCAGGCCGTACAGGCCGGTCGCGGCGAGCAGGGTCGCCAGCAGCGCGAAGGCCGCCGAGAGATGACCGAGCAGGCGGTCCTCGGCGATGCTCTCCACGCGCTGCGCCTGCAGCGTCTGCAGACCGTCGACCGGCAGGTTCGGATCGACCCGCGCCACGGCCTGCTCGACCGGGCGCATCAGGGCTTCCGGCGCCAGCGACGTGCGCACATAGAAATGGGTCTCGCGCGCCACCGGGCGTTGCGCGATCGGCATGAACAGTTGCGGCGTGGCCTCGTCCTTGACGCCCGCGTACGCGGCCGTCTCGACCAGGCCGACGATGGCGACGTCCGGCACGCCGCCGCCGAGCGCGACGCGCTTGCCGACCGGCGCGTCGCCGAGCCCGAACCGCTCGGCGAAGCGCCGGTTGACGACCGCCACCTTGGCGGCAGCCGCGTCGTCGCCGGCCGTGAAGTCACGGCCGGCCAGCAAGGGAATGCCGAGTGTCGCGAAGAAGCCCGGCGAGACTTCGTTGCGCAGCACCTGGGTATCGGTGCCGGGTGCCGCCTGGAAACCTTCGACACTGACGTTGCCGCCGAGATTGTCATCGGACAGCAGACGCACCCGCGACTGGCTGGCCGAGGTCACGCCCGGCACACCCGCGAGGGTTTCCTCGATGCGTGCCAGCACCTGGCGCGAGCGTTCGGCGTCGTAGCCGTTGCGGGGTGGGGCGACCGTCAGCACCAGCACGCCCTCGGTGCGCAGGCCGAGGTCGACGTCGGCGAGATTCGACAGGCTCTGGCTGAACAGGCCGGCCAGTACCAGCAGCGCCATCGACAAGGCGATCTGCGCGACCGCGAGATGACCGCGAAGGCGCGTGGAAGCCCGTCCGGCGCCGGCCGGGCCGTGGCCGCGGATCGCCGCGATCGGCGCGGTCCGCGCGAGTTCCAGCGCCGGGAACAGGCCGAACAGCACGGTGGTGGCGGCGGCGGCGGCGAACGCGAAAACGACCGCCGCCGGTGCCAGCCCGGCCGCCTCGATCACGCCGATCTGTTCGGCGAACAGCCTCGCCAGCAACCCGAGCACCGCCAGCGCGACCGGCAGCGCGGCCAGTGCACCGGCCAGCGCGATCAGCGCGGCCTCGGCCAGCAGCTGGCACAACAGGCGGCCGCGGCTCGCCCCGATCGCCGCGCGCACGGCCATCTCGGCACCGCGCGCCGCGCCGCGCGCCAGCATCAGGTTGGCCAGGTTGACGCAGGCGATCAGCAGCACCAGTGCCGTCACGCCGAACAGCAGGCCGAGACCGAGCCGGGCCTGCTCCGGCACCAGGCTCTGGCCACGTGCACCGGGCTGCAGCGTCAGCCGCGACGCGCGGAAGCGCTCGAGTTCGGCGCCGCTCATCGACTGCAGCGGCGCTTCGACCTCTTCGACCAGCGCGTGGAACGGACCGTTGATGCGCTCCTGCGCCTGCTCGATCGAAAGCCCCGGCGCCATCCGCGCGAACAGATAGACCCAGTAGGCCTTGCGGCTCTCGTGCTCGGGCAGCGTGTTCGGCTCGCGCGACCAGCTCAGGGTGATCGGTACGAACACGTCCGGCCGGGTGCCGAGCGTGGTGCCGTCAAAGCCCGCCGAGGCCACGCCGACGATCGTCAGCGGTACGCCGTTGACGCGCAGGGTCTTGCCGAGCACGTCGGATTTGCCGCCGAGCCGGTTCTGCCAGTAGCCGTAGCCGAGCACGACCGACTCGGCGACGCCGGGCACCGCGTCGTCGCGCTCGTCGAGCAGACGGCCCAGGACCGGTTGCACGCCGAGCACGCCGAAGTAGCTGCCCGAGACCAGCAGGCCGCCGGCACTGGCGGTTTCACCGTCGAGCGCGAGATTGACGCCGATCTGACGATGCGCGGCGATCCGGCCGAAGCCTTCCTGACGCCGCTCCAGGTCGCGGAAGGTCGGATAGCTGAAGACCGCGTCGCCGGAACCGGCGTTGTTGCTGCTGGTCCAGCCGGAGCGCTCGCGCGCCCAGGACAGATTGACCAGCTGCTCGGGTGCCGGCACGCGCAACGGTTCGAGCAGCCACTGATGGGCCAGCGAGAAGATCGCCGTGTTGGCGCCGATGCCGAGTGCCAGCGTGGCGGTGGCGACCAGGGCGAACAGCGGCCGGCTCAGCAGGCTGCGCAGCGCCTGGCGCAGATCGTCGAACAGGGTCATGACAGGTCCTTGTGGGCGATCGCCCCGGCGGTTCGGTGCATGCGCACCGCAAGCATTTCGGTCAGGGCGCTGGGCTCAGTCACGGCGCAGCGCCTCCATCGGCGCGACGCGCGCGGCGCGCCGTGCCGGAATCAGGCAGGCGGCCAGCGCCACCAGCCCCAGCACCGCAACGACCGCGGCGAGGACGCCCGGATCGGCGCTGCCGACGCCGTAGAGCTGGGCCGCCAGCAGCCGCCCCAGCGCCAGGGCGCCGAGCACGCCGGCGACCACGCCCGGGACGATCATGCGCAGGCCCGTGCCCAGCACCAGGCGATGGATGTCGAGCGCGCGTGCGCCGACCGCCTGGCGCAGGCCGATCTCGCGGCGGCGCTGGCCGACCGATCCGGCGATCACGCCGTAGATGCCGATCGCCGCCAGCAGCAGCGCGACCGCGCTGAACGCGACCATCAGGCGCAGGTTGAACGCGCGCAGCGCCAGGCCCGCGGCGCCCATCTCGGCCAGCGTGCGCACGGCGAACACCGGCATCGCCGGATCGACCTCGGCCAGCGCGCGGCGCAGCGCCTGGGCCTGCGCCATCGGGTCTCCGCTCACCTTGAGCGCGAGCGAGAACTGGGTCTGGATCGCCTGCGCGTGGTGCATGTACACCTCCGGCACCGGCGCGTGCTCGTAGCCCATCGTGCGCGAATCGGCCACCACGCCGACGATGGTCTTGGGCCCGCCGAGGAAGGTGAGCTGGCGGCCGATCGGGTCGCCCTCGGGGAGGAAGCGCCGCGCGAACGCCTGGTTGACCATGACCGTGGCCGGGAACTCGCCCGGCCGCGCGTCGCTGCGGTCCAGGTTGCGGCCGGCGACCAGGCCGATGCGGAGCGTGCGCAGGAAACCGGGGTTGACGAAACGCCAGTTGGCGCCGGCCTCCGCCGACGGCCCGTCCCGGCCGACCACCTGCATGGCCGAGCTGACGTTGTCCATGCCCGACAGCGGCAGCGCGTCGCTCAATGCCACCGCCTCGACGCCGGGCATCGCCGCGACGCGGTCGATCACCGCGTCCAGGCGCGTGGCGAGCAGCGCGGAATGGCGCTTGTAGTTCTCGGTGAAGTCGCCGGCGAACGGATCGTGCGCGGTCGGCAGCACGAAGGTGGCGGTCAGCACGCCGTCGGCGACGACGCCGGTATCGGCGCGGCCGACCTGGCGCAGGCTTTCGATCAGCAGGCCTGCGCCGGCCAGCAGCACCAGCGCCAACGCGATCTCGCCGGCCACCAGCAGGCCGCGCAGGCGACTGCGCTCGCGTCCGCCGCTGCCGTCGCGGCCTTCCTCGTTGAGGGCGCCCACCGGCGCCACGCCGGCCGCGCGCAGTGCCGGCAGCAGCGAGAACGCCAGCATCGTCGTCACGGCCACCGCGACACTGGCCGCGACCACGCCGGCATCGACACCGATGGCGCTGTGGCTCGGCATCAGCTCCGGCGCGCCGGCCAGCAGCAGCGGCACCGCCGCCGCGGCGCCCAGCAGGCCGAGCACGCTGCCGGCTACGGCGATCAGCACCGTCTCGGCCAGCACCAGCCGCAGCAGGCGCGCCTTGCCGGCGCCGAGCGCCGCGCGCACCGCCAGCTCGCGGCGGCGGACGGCACCGCGGGCCAGCAGCAGGTTGGCCAGGTTCACGCAGGCAATCAGCAGCACCAGCGCCGCCGCCCCCAGCAGGACCAGCAGCGGCTGGCGCACGTCGCTGACCAGCACGCTCGACAAGGCGGTCAGCCGCGCGTCGAGGCCGTCGTAGCGCCCCACGTCGGCCGCGCGCAGGCGCGCGCCGACCACCTCCATCGCCGCACGTGCCTGCGCCAGCGTCACGCCCGGCGCCAGTCGCGCGATCACCGACAGGTAGCTGCTGTCGGCGTCGGCCGCCGAGGCCACCAGGTGCGTCGGCACGTAGACGTCCACCGTGCCGGGATACCGGAACGCCGAGGCGGTCACGCCGACCACGCGATGCGCCACGCCGTTGAGCAGGACCTCGCTGCCGACGATGTCGGCACGGCCGCCGAAGCGCTTCTGCCAGAAGCCGTGGCCGAGCACCACCACCGCCTCGCCGCTGGCCTCCTCGGCCTCGCCGAAGTAGCGGCCCACCTGCGGCGCCAGCGCCATCACGCGCCAGAAGTCCGGTGTCACCCGGTAGGCGACCAGCCGCTCGGCCGGTGCGTCACCGGCGCGAAAGTTGGCCGTCGCACCGGCGAACGCGCCGAACGCGGCGAAGGCCTCGTGCGTGCCGCTGCGCCAGGCGTCCAGCAGCGGCTGCGACACCGGCCCGCCGAAGGTCGGCTTCTCGCGGTTCTCGCGATGGATGCGCACGATCCGGTCCGCATCCGGGTACGGCAGCGGCTTGAGCAGGGTACCGCTGACCACGCTGTAGACGGCGCCGACACTGCCGATGCCGATACCGAGCGTCAGCACCGCGATCAGCACGAAGCCCGGCGTCGCGCGCAGGCTGCGCAGCGCCTGGCGAAGATCACGCATCACCGCGTCGAGCATCGCCCCACCCGCTCGAGCCCGCGCCGGGAACGATCGCCGTTCATCGCAATGCCGCGACCGGATCGGTGGCGGCCGCCCGCAGCGCGGGAATCAGCGCCGCCAGCACCGCCACGCCGAGCACGACCGCCGCGTTCAGCACGAAGGTCATCGGATCGAACGCGCTCACGCCGAACAGCAGGCTCTGCAGCACGCGCGCGCCGGCGAGCGCGGCGACCAGGCCGATGCCGGCACCGAGCACGGCGATGCGCAGGCCCTCGCCGACGATCAGGCCGACCACGCCGCGGCGGCGGCTGCCGACCGCCAGGCGCACCGCGATCTCGCGCGTGCGCTGGCCGATCGAATAGGCGATCACGCCGTAGACACCCAGGCCCGCCAGCAGCAGCGCCAGCGACGAGAAGCCGCCGAGCATCGAGCTGGTCAGGCGGCGCGGTGCCGCGGCATGGCCGACGACCGCTTCGAGCGTCGTGTAGTCGCCGCTGGCGAGCGTCGGATCGAACTCGCGCAGTGCCGCGCGCACGGCCGGCACCAGCGCGTCGGTCGCACCGCTGCTGCGCACCAGCAGCTCGACCGAGCCGTAGTCGGCGTTCTGGCGCAGGTCGAAGTACATCTCCGGCGTCGGCGCCTCCTCGATCGCGCGCGGCACGTCGCCGACGACGCCGATCACGGTGCCGTGGGCCTGGCCGTCCGGTGCGCCCATCAGGCGCTGGCCGAGCGGATCGCGGTCCGGCCAGAGCTGGCGCGCCATCGTCTCGCTGACGATGACCGCCTTCGGGGCGTCCGCGCCGTCGCGTGCGTCGAAGTAGCGGCCGGCGCGCAGCGGCACGCCGAGCGTCTCCAGGTAGCGGCGGTCGACCAGGCGCGGCGAGGCGATCGGATACGCGCCGCGCGCGTAGGTGACGCCCTCGGCCGCGGCGCCCCAGCTGCGGTTGCGGCCGAGCGGCAAGGTATCGGACAGGCCGGCCGCGGCGACGCCCGGCACGGCCAGCACGCGCTCGACCATGCGCTCGTAGTAGGCCAC
Source organism: Dokdonella koreensis DS-123 (assembly GCF_001632775.1). Classification (NCBI taxonomy): domain Bacteria; kingdom Pseudomonadati; phylum Pseudomonadota; class Gammaproteobacteria; order Lysobacterales; family Rhodanobacteraceae; genus Dokdonella; species Dokdonella koreensis. Next base: position 376,842 of record NZ_CP015249.1, on the reverse strand, counting down.
GCGTTCGGCGTCGTTCTCGAAGCTGCGCACCGCGTCGACGCGCCAGGCCACCGCCTGCTGCGGCCGGAAGCCGAGCTCGACGTTCATCACCGCGACGAAGCTGCGGATCAGCAGGCTGGCGCCGGTCAGCAGCAGGCAGGCCAGCGCGACCTGGGCGACGACCAGGCCGCGCCGCGTGCGCGCGGCGGCCGGCCCCATGTCGCCGGCACCGCCGCCGGCGCGCAGCGCCGTCTGCGTCTCGCCGCGCCACAACGCGAGCGCCGGCCAGAGGCCGCACAGCGCGCCGGCGAAGCAGGCCGCCGCGAACGCGAACGCGAGCGCCGGCAGATCGACGCGCGCGGTGTCCAGCAAGGGGATCGAGAACGTGCGCAGCCCGGACAGCGCATTCGTGACGAACGCCGCGACAACGACGCCGAGCAGTCCGCCGCCCAGTGCGAGCAGCAGGCTCTCGGTCAGCGCCTGGGCGATCAGGTGCAGCCGCCGCGCGCCGAGCGCGACGCGCACCGCGGTCTCCTTGCGACGTGCCTGGGCACGCGTCAGCAGCAGGTTCGACAGGTTCGCGCAGGCGATCAGCAACAGGCAGACCACCGCGCCGAACAGGATCAGGAACGCGGCGCGGAACGGACCGCGCACGTAGGCTTCCAGGCTCTTCACGTCCGCATCGAGGCGGCCGCGGTCGGGATGCTCGGCGCTGAGCCGTGCGTTGATCGTGTCCAGCTCGGTCTGCGCCGAGCTGGGCGTCGCGCCGGGGGCCAGGCGGCCGACCGCGAACAGCGTATTGCCCCAGCTCTGGGTTTCCTCGGTCAGCGGAAACGGCGTCAGCAGGTCGATGTCGCTGCCCGGCGCGAACACCGAGCCGAAGTCGAAGCTGGCCGGCAGCACGCCGATCACCGTGGTCGGCTTGCCGTTGATGCTGAGCGTGCGGCCGACCACGCCCGGGTCGGCGTCGTAGTGGCGGCGCCAGTAGCGGTCGCTCATCAGTGCGGTGGGCGTGTCCCAGGTGGCCTCGGCCTGGACGAAGTTGCGGCCCAGCTGCGGGCGCACGCCGAGGACGTCGAGGAAGTTCTGCGTGACCGGCACCGCACGCACGCGCTGCGGGCCGTCCGCTGCGGTCAGCGTGTACTGCTGGTAGTCGAAGAACGCGAAATAGCCGCCGACCGCCTCGAACGCCCGGCTTTCCCGCTGCCAGGCCAGCAGCGTCTCGACCTGCAGCGTCCGCGCCGACAAGCCCTTGTCGGCGCCGGCACCTTCGACGAAGGCCAGGCGATCGGGCGCCTGTACCGGCAGCGGCTTCAACAGCACCGCGTTGAGGATGCCGAACATCGCCGCGCAGGCGCCGATGCCGAGCGCGAGCGTGAGTACCGCCACCACGGTGAAGCCGGGCGTACGGGCCAGTTGGCGGATCGCGAAGCGCACCGTATTCATGACGATGGCGCCGCGATCAGGCCGCGCCGCCGCCGGTCGCGGCGGCAGCGGCCGCCGCGCGGGCCGGCCGCATCAGGCGCTGGTCTTCCTCGTGGCGCAGCCGGTGCATGGTCGCCTCGTCGACCACGCGGCCGTCGAACATGAAGATCTTGCGATCGGCAAAGTCGGCATAGCGCGGATCGTGCGTGACCATGCAGATCGTGGAGCCGGCCTTGTGCAGCTCGTCGAGCAGCTCCATGACCGCCTCGCCGTTCTTGGAATCGAGGTTACCGGTCGGCTCGTCGGCCAGCAGGATCGACGGCTGGCCCACCAGCGCACGCGCCACGGCGACACGCTGCTGCTGGCCGCCGGAAAGCTGCGCCGGGTAGTGCTTGACACGATGGGCCATGCCGACCCGCTCCAGCGCCGCGATCGCGCGCTCGCGGCGCTCGGCCTTGGACACGCCGTCGCGGTAGGTCAGCGGCAGCTCGACGTTCTCGAACACCGACAGGTCGCCGATCAGGTTGAACGCCTGGAACACGAAGCCGATCTCCTTGTTGCGGATCTGCGCGCGCTCGCTGGCGCCGATGTCGGCCACCTGGCGGTTGTTGAGCGTGTAGGTGCCTTCGCTCGGCGTGTCGAGCAGGCCCAGGATCGCCAGCAGGGTCGACTTGCCGCAGCCGGACGGGCCGGAAATCGACACGTACTCGCCGCGTCCGATGTCGAAGTGCACGCCCGACAGCGCATGCGTCTCGACTTCGTCGGTGAAGAAGACCTTCTTGATGCCTTCCAGGCGGATCAGCGGATCGTTGGTCATGGCTTGGCTCACGGGTTGTTGGCCGGCGCGAATCGCGGCGGGACTGCGGTGAAGGGAAGCGGATCGGGTTTCGCTTGAGGCAGAGGTTTCACTTGAGGCGGATACGGTCGTGCTGGTCGTAGGCGCTGGTGTCGGACAGTACGACACGGTCGCCCACCTCCAGCCCCTGCTGGACCTCGATCAGGTTGACCGAGGCCTTGCCCAGGCGCACCGGCACGCGGGCGGCGATGCCGCTGGCCGGATCGACGCGGAACAGGCGCACTTCCGAATCGGGCTGGCCGTAGGCCGGCCGGCCGACGTAGAGCACGTCGGGCAGCCGTTCGATCTCGATGGTGCCGTCCACCGACAGGTCCGGACGCGCGCCGGGCGGCAGGTCGCCGGTCAGCTCCACGTCCACCTGCACCGTGCCGTTCTGCACGGCCGGGTCCACGCGCAGTACCTTGCCCGGCACGATGCCGTTGCGGGTGTCCACGCGCACCGGCTGGTTCAGCACGATGTCCTTGGCCTGCGTCTCGGCGATGCGCAGCTCCGCCATCAGCTCGCCCGGCCGCGCCACGCGCGCCAGGTTGGCGCCGGCGGCGACCTGCTGGCCCTCCTCCACCGGCACCTGCTGCAGCACGCCGGCGATGCCGGCGCGCACCTGCAGTGCGTCGGCCTGGCGCTGGCGCAGGTCGCGCGTGGCGGCCAGCTGGTCCAGGCGGGCCTGGTCGGCGGCGATCTGCGCGCGCATGTTCTGGCTGAACTGCTCGATGCGCTCGTGCTCGATGCCCAGGCGCGTCTTGAGCTGCCCGGCCGACAGCGCACTGCGCTTGGACTGGATGCCGGGGATGATGCCCTTGCCGGTCAGCGTGGCCTCGGCCTCGGCCAGCAGGCGCGCCGATTCGTACTCGGCCTCCACCTGGGCCAGGCTCGCCTTCTGGTCGAGCAGGGTCGACTGCAGCGTCGCGCGGCGCACGGCCAGGTCCGCCTCGGCCGCGGTAACCGCCGACTTGGCGGCCAGCAGCTGGTCGTCCACCTCGGGGTTGTTGAGTTCGAGGATGACCGTGTCCGGCTCTACCGCCGCGCCCGGCTTGACCACGATGCGCTCCACGCGCGCCGAGGTCTCCGCGGCGATCCAGCGGATCTCCTTGGGTACCAGGGTGCCGGGGCCGCGCACTTCGCGCAGCAGCTCGCCGCGCTTGACGGTATCGACCAGGACGCTGGAGCGCTCGACCGAGGCGACGGCGGGACCGAGGCTGGCGATGCCGACACCGGCAGCGGTGACGAGCGCGGCGACGATGCCACCGATCAGCAACTGACGGCGGCGCTTCTTGAGTTTGAGTTCGGGGCGTGCGATGTCCATGCCCTCGCTACAGCAGGAGCCATGCCAGCCCTGAAAAACCGTCCAACTATTTGATTCTGCAAGGCACGTCCGGCCAGCGGACGCTCCGGGCCCGGACCGGTGTCCGTCAGCGGACGGTCGCAGGCCGAAACCGTTCAGTCCGCCGCCGCTCAGGCCAGCCAGGTCGCCAGGGCCGTCGCGGCCAGGCAGCCGGCGACGACGGCCAGCGGCGGCAGCCGGGCGAACGTCAGCAGCGCGAAACCGGCCAGCGCGATCGCCGCATCGACCGGCCCCGCGACCCCGGTGGTCCAGACCGGGTCGTACAGCGCGGCGGCGAGCAGCCCGACCACCGCCGCGTTGACGCCGGCCATCGCCGGCCCGGCATGGCGGCCCCGCACCAGGCGCGACCAAGCCGGCAGCACGGCCAGCAGCAGCGCGAAGCCCGGCAGGAAGATGCCGGCCAGGGCCGCCGCCGCGCCCGCCGCCGGCGCATCCGGCAGCGCCGCCGCGCCAAGAAACGCCGCCAGCGTGAACATCGGCCCCGGCACCGCCTGCGCCGCGCCGTAGCCGGCCAGGAACACCGGCGGCTCGATCCAGCCCGGATCGACCGTCGCCTGCTGCAGCAGCGGCAGCACCACGTGCCCGCCGCCGAACACCAGCGCGCCGGCCCGGTAGAACGCGGCGAAGAGGCCACCGATCGAGGCCGACGGCGACGCCGGCAGCAGCAGCGCCGCCGCCAGGCCGAGCAGGCAGGCGGCGAACAGCACGGCGCCGGTCCGCAGTCCGTAGCGGACCGGAAACGCCACCGCGGCCGGCGCCCGGACCTGCCGGCACAGCGCCAGGCCCAGCACCGCGCTGCCGCCGATGACCACGAGTTGCATCGACGGCACCGGCAGCCACAGCACCAGCGCGGCGGCCAGCGCCGCGATGGCGAGCCGCGGCGCATCCGGCGTGAGCTGGCGCGCCATGCCGAGCGTGCCGCTGGCGACCACGGCCACCGCGACCAGCTTGAGGCCGTGCACCAGCACCGCGCCGGCCGCTCCCAAGCGCGGCGCCAGCAGCGCCAGGACGAACATCAGCAGCGCCGAAGGCAGCGTGAAGCCGGCGAACGCCGCCACGGCGCCCTTCCAACCGGCGCGCAGCAGGCCGATCGCCAGCCCCAGCTGGCTGCTGGCCGGCCCCGGCAGGAACTGGCAGACCGCCAGCAGCTGCGCGAACGTGGCCTCGTCGAGCCAGCCGCGACGGCGGACGAAGGCCTCGCGGAAATAGCCGATGTGCGCGATCGGCCCGCCGAACGCGGTCAGGCCCAGCAGCAGGAACGCGACGAAGACCGCGCCGGCTTCGCCGGTCGGTGCGGTCCGCCGAGGCGGCGTGTGGATAGCCGGTTCCATACGATCGCCTGGGCGGGCCGTCCGCGCGCGGGGCCCGATCGTAGCAGCCGGATACGGCGGTGTAGCGGAGGCGCACCGGCTGGCCATGTCCGCCCGCCGCCGGATTTGCCGTATCCCCGGACAGGCACGCGCTTCGGCAACCCCGCCGCGTCGCCCGCCGCCCCGCTCGAGGTACCCGCCATGAACCGGTTCCCGCTGTCCGCCGCCCCTGTCCGCCCCGTTTCGCTGCCGGGGCGCATCGCGCTGCTGCTGGCCTTGCTGTTCGCCGCCGGACCCGCCACCGCCACGCTGCTCGCCGGCAGCGACACGCTGCTGGGCCACGCCTACACCATCTATGTCGAGCCCGCCCATCCCGGCTGGCGCTTCGCCTGCCAGACCCCCTGCCCGATTCCGCTGGCGACCCTGCAGGCCGCCGCCAACGGCTTCGTCGCGGCCAAGGCCCAACTGCGGGATCTCGCCGGCATCGAAACGCTGCAAGAGCTGCGCCCGGTCGACATCTTCTTCGAGAGCAACGCGGTGTGCCCGGTCCAGCCGGGTGCCGCCGGCTATGCCTCCACCTACCGGCCCTACGGCGACGCCGTGGGCCAGCCGATGCGCGCCTACGCCTGCCTGTTCCTCTGGGACAAGCAGCAGGCCGGCGAGATCGACTACTTCACGCCCGAAGCCGCCGGCCTGCCCAGCTCGCAGACGCTGATCGTCCATGAATACGCGCACAGCCTGTTCTTCCTGCGCCACCGCTATTCGTACGAGGACTTCGTGCGCTACTGGTCCTACGTCATCAGCGGCGAGGTGCCGCTGCCGCAGGGCGCCTGCAGCGAGTCGCTGGTGACCTACATGGCACCGATGATCCCGGCGCTGTGCCGGCAGTTCGGTGCCGGCGACGCCGATTTCCGCTTCGCGATGGAACGGATCGACACGCTCTACCAGCAGGGCCTGGGCTACCACGGCCGGGCGACCAGCGTGGCGCAGCTGCGCGAGGCCTTCGACACGCGCTTCGGCGCCGACACCCGATCGGTGTTCATGGACCTCGGCTACCGGCCGCAGGCCGTCGGCGGCAGCCATACGCCGCTGAGCACCGGCACCACGCCGCCGATGTACCTCTACGACATGCGGCTACCCGACGATGCGTTCTTCCTGATCGGTACGGGCTATGTCTACGCACCGCTCAAGCTCGAGCAGCCCACCTGCCTGCCGTCCGCCCCGTTCATCGAGTTCAGGCTGGCGTTCGACCTGGTGCAACCCGCCCATCGCGAGGACGCCCGCCTGCCGGCGCCGGTCTTCGGCGGTGCGCTGACGCTGTACTACTCGTTCGCCGGTCACCTGCCACCGCACGGCGTCAATCCCGCCAACTACCGTTTCTACCGCGCCACCGCCGGCTGCGGCCAGGCCGGCATCGGCTGGCAGGAGCACCCGGCCACGATCAACCTGGCCAACCAGTCCGTCACCGCCACGCTGATCCAGGGTGGAACCTATGCGCTGATGCAGCCGGACCGGATCCTGCGCAGCGGGTTCGAGTGAGCCGCAGGTCGCGTCGAGCGTCGCTTCCTCGATCCGACCAAACCCGGTGCGATGCACTTCATGGGTGGACTGGATAGCGCTTCTCAGAAGCGCCGCCAAAGCTCCTCCGATCGACGTTCCGTGTCCAAAAGAAACCGGCCTGTGCGCCGCAGCGGGCGAAACGGGGATGCGCCGCGTGCCATCACCGCGCGTGACGATGCATCGCGCCGCAGTGCTTTCCCGTCCGCCGTTTGTCGGTTAAGGTCGGTCCACGCTGCAGGGAAGCCCACAGGGGGTCACCCCGGCGTCATCGTCAAGGCATCGGATCGGCTCTCCGTTGAGACGTTCGGGCCGGCGCGCAACGCGCCGTGCCTCATCGCCGAGAGGAATCGGTCCGGCCTGCAAAGGAGTGTTGCATGTCCGTGCCGGACCGAGTGTTGCGTGGACTTCGTCCCTCCGGGGGACTGATCGTTGCGGTTTGGGGTCTGCTGGCACTGGCCGTGCCGGTCTTGGGCGTGGCGGCGCCGCCGGTCGGGCCGCCCGGCGCGGACGCGCCGTCAGCGGCGGTCTCCGAACGGGAATGCACCGGCGACGATGACGACGAGGAGACCTGCGTGCGTGGCGGCGCGTACGCGTCTCCGTTCCAGGAGTACGCCGACCGCCTGCGCAGCGCGCAGGAAGTCTCGCCGCTGACCTCGGAGTTGTTGGGCGACAGCGTCAACCTGCACGACGGCCAGACCAGCTTCACCAACGTGGACATCGACGTGCCCGGCAACGGCCTGCCGGTGCAACTGCGGCGGCGCTTGAGCATCACGCGCCTGGGCGTGGGCGAACAGATCTTCGGCGGCTTCGGCAACTGGGATGTCGATGTGCCCTACATCGTGGCCACGCTGCCGGCGTCCGACGGCTGGTCGGGCCGCTGCAGTACCCCCTTCAAGCCGGTCGTCACGGGGGATATCCGGCTGGAGGACTTCTGGTCGGGCGTGTCGGTGCACGTGCCCGGCGGCATCGACAGCGAGCTGTACTACCTGCCGGGCAGCGGTTCGACGCTCCATCCGACCGACGGGACGACCTACCGCTGGACCACCAGCGACCACAGCGTCTTCCATTGCAGTGTCGGGACCAGCGGCGAGACGTTCCACATGATCACGCCGGAGGGCACGAAGTACACCTTCGACACCCTGGTCAGTCGGACCATAACCACGCTCCGGATCCCGTGGATCACGACGTACGGGTTCACCAACCAGACCCGCCAGCGGCGCTACCTGCTGGCCTCGAAGGTGGAGGACCGCTACGGCAACCGGGTGGAATACAGCTACAACGGCAGCGGCTATCCGACCCTTATCCGCTCCTATCCGGTCGGAGAAACGACGATCCCCGATCGCCAGATCGCGCTGACCTACACCGACAACCGCGTCACCAGCGCCACGGCGCACGGCCGCACGTGGACCTACGAGTACACGTCCGGCTTGCGGTACGTCTACCTGCCGACCGACGTGGACATTCCCACCGGCCTGCGGCCGCGCTGGAGTTACGAGTACGTCGGCGACCGGGTGATCCAGCCTCAGATCTGGGACGGCAGCACCACCAATTGCACGGGTCCGCCGAATGACACCGGTTACTACGAGGTGAAGATCGACCATCCGGGCGGTGCCCATGGGGACTTTGTATTCGACTACCACCGGCTGGCGCGGACGGGGGTCGATGTGGGCTTGGGCTGCCTCAACCCCGGCGGGCCCGTTCCCAGGTTCAAGCTGCTGATTCCGTACTTCGCGGACAACTTTGCGCTGCAGACCAAGACGCTCAGCGGCGCCGGGTTATTGCCGCTGACCTGGCAGTATTTCTATGACGCGGGCACCCCGACCGTGGGCTGGCCGGGCATGTGCAACAGCACCACGGCGCCCTGCAGTGCACAGCCCGCCGAGCGCTGGGTGCAGGTGACCGAACCGGACGCGACGAAGAAGCGGTACCGCTTCGGGATCAAGTACAAGGAGAACTTCGGCCGGTTGCTGGGGACCGAGACCCATGCGGCCGGCACCACCGGTACCTTGCTCGCCAGCACGGACACGGTTTACTACACCGGGACGGCCAGCCCGTTTCCGAACCGCTACGGCTTTCCCAGCGGCACCAACGAGGACATCCAGCAGTTGATCCGGCCGGTGACGTCGCGCTCGGAGACGCGCCAGGGGGTGACGTTCACGGCGTCCACGCCGGTGGGCCAGTTCGACCGCTTCGCGCGGCCGCTGCAGGTGACCCGCGCAAGCGGCCTGGGCTACACGCGGACGGAAACGATCACCTACGTTGACAAGACGAGCACGGCCGGTGGCGCGGCCAACGTGTGGATCCTGGGCCGCATCGGCACGAAGACGATCAGCGGGTTCGGGGCGGCTGCCGAGTCGTACACCTACCATGCCGCGACGCTGGACCGGAATACCGAGACGCGCTTCGGCACGCCGCAGCGCACGCTGGGCTGGCACGCGGACGGCATGCTGCACTGGGTGCAGGACGGCGCCAGCCAGCAGACGACGCTGACGAACTATTACCGCGGCGTGCCGCGCACGATCACCTACGCCGACGGAACCTATCAGGAAGCCACCCTCAACGCCTTCGGGCAGATCACCTCCGTCAGGAATGAGGCCGGCTACACGACCAGCTACAGCTACACCAACGACGGGCGTCTGTCGGGCATCAGCTATCCAGCCGGCGACACGGTGGCCTGGACGCCGACCACGGTCGCCTTCGTGCCGACCACCGACAGCAGCCTGGGCGTGAGCGGCACGCACTGGCGGCAGACGGTCACGACCGGCACCGGTCGCAAGACGGTCGATCTGGACGCGCTGTGGCGACCGGTGACGACATTGGAAGAAGACACCAGCAATGGCCTGACCCGGCGCTACGTGGCGCGCGGCTTCGACCATGCCGGGCGGGAGACCTTCGCGTCCTACCCGAGCGCGGGCCTGAGCACGACGGGCACCTGGACGACCTACGACGCGCTGGGGCGGCCGACGCTGATCCAGGCCAACAGCGAGCTGGGGAATCTCAATACCCAGATTGCGTACCTGTCCGGCTTCGAGAAGCAGGTGACCAACCCGCGCAATTTCGTCACGACGACGCGGTACCAGGTGTTCGACCAGCCCAGCGAAGAGGCGCCGTACCAGATCGACGATGTCTTCGGCACCACGACGATTCACCGCAACGTGCTGGGCGCACCGACCTCGATGGTTCGCACCGGCAGCTACACCTACCCGGGCACCAGCACCCCGATCGGCCTGAGCCGCACGACCAGCTACGTCTATGACACGGCCCAGCGGCTGTGCAAGACGGTGGAGCCCGAGTCGGGCGCAACGATCGTGGCCTATGACCTGGCCGACAATGTCCAGTGGCTGGCGACCGGCCAGACGCTGACCGGGACGACGACGTGCAACAACACCAGTCCCGGTACGTTGCCGGGGGTGGCGAACCTGACCTACGACGCCCGCAACCGGCTCAAGGACACGCTCTACAGCGGCGCGTCGACGCCGAACATCTTCCGCACCTACACGCCCGACGGCCTGCTGAACACCGTGGTCTCGGACGGCTCGACGCGCGCCTACACCTATACCCGGCGGCGGCTGCCGCTCACCGAGACGCTGACGCTGACGGGCCTGGCGGCCGGCAGCTGGACGATCACGCACGGCTGGCACGCCCGCGGCCAGGCGGCGAGCCTGACCTACCCGGACGGTCTGAGGGTGGAGTACGCGCCGAACGGGCTGGGCCAGCCGACCCAGGCGGTGGGCATGCCCGGCAGCATCAATTACGCCACCAACGCCACCTACCACCCGAACGGGGAGATCGCCGGCTTCACCTACGGCAACGGGGTGACGTACAGCATGACGCCCAACGCACGCGGCCTGCCGCAGGCCGTCAGCCACGGCACCTACGTGCAGGACAGCTATGCCTGGGACCCGAACGGCAACGTGGCCTCGATCACCGACACGCGCACCTCGGTGATCCAGCCGCGCACGCGCAGCATGACCTACGACGCGCGTGACAGGGTAGAGACGACGACCTACGCCTACAACGGCCGCACGTTCACTTACGGCTACGACCTGCTGGACAACCTGCGCACGACTCGCGAGACGCCGGGCGGCCGCAACCACCGGCACGAGTACGCGGCCGACGGCCGCCTGACCCGGCTCGTCGACCCGGCGGCGCCCTCGACCGCCGTCATCGGCTATACCTACGACGCCCGCGGCAACGCGACCAGCCGCACCAGTGCGACCGGCTTCGTGCCGAACACCACGGCGATCGTCGTGGACGATGCCAACCGGATACGGTCGGCGACGGTCGGTGCCGACACCGAGACCTACACCTACGATGGCCTGGGCCGGCGCACGCGCTCCACGACGAGCTTTGGCACGTTGATGCACTTCTACAGCCAGGACGGCACATTGCTGCTGTGGGAGAACCCAGCGAGTGTGGCCAAGAGCCAGCAGTACAACATCTACCTGGGCACCAAGCGGATCGCGAGACGGCACTCGACCGGCCCGGTGTACGTGCATACCGACCACCTCGGCAGCCTGCTGGCGGAGACCAGCGTGACGCCGGTGACGCTGGTGAGCAGCAGTCCGCACTGGGAGCCGTACGGTGCCCCGGCGGGCGGTGCGTTCTGGGGCGGGCTGCAGTTCGCGGGTCACTACCAGGACGGGACAACCCGGCTGACCTATATGCAGCAGCGCTACTATGACCCCTACGCGGGGCGGTTCCTGGCGGTCGATCCGGTCGCGACCAGCCCGGGAAGCTTCAATCGGTATTGGTACGCAAACAACAATCCGTACAAGTACGTTGATCCAGATGGGCGATGGACGTGCTCCGCCAGTGGAAAACAGTGCGAGAATTTTGAGGCGGGCTTAGGTGCGGTTAAACAAGCATCTGAAAGCTCTAGGCTAAGTAACATTGAGAGAAAAACATTGGCAGCCGTTGTCTCTGCGTTTGGTGAAAAAGGTGATGATAGTGTCCGTATAAGCTTCGAGGATACCGCGGGCAGAGATGGGGGGAGCGCTCAATATTTGACGGATGGTGAGTCGGGAAAAGCGTATACACAAATAAGAATAAGCAAGAATAACATTAGTGGCGGCGGAGATTACGCGGTGAGGCTGGGTGGTGCTATCGCTCACGAGGGCCAGCATGCGGCAGATAATATTGGACGAGGAAGGTCAATTAATTCCAGAGCGGAGCGCATGCAGACGGAGATAAATTCCTATATAAGCGAAGCGTTATTTAATAAAGGAATAAATTATATAGGAAGTGGCCGACTCTGGACGCCTATTCATGGCATTAAAGAGCGAGGAATTCTGGACGCTGCTAATGACTCTGTAAACAGTTCATGCGCGCCAGTTCCTCAGTCTGCGTCATGCAATTAGCAGTACGAGAGGGTTAGTAGATGATTTACTTGATTAGCCATACGTTCCGCCTCTTTCTCATTGCAGCTATGGCAATGATGAGCCTCTTTGCTTCGTCTAATGCAAAAGCGGAGTCGCTTGATGGTGCAAAAGTTATCGATCCTGCCAGTTTTGAGTTCGATGTAATTTATTTTAGAGGTGGGGCGCCAAAGCCGAGAGTTGGGCTGATGGACTCCGTGACCAACGAAGATTATGTTCGCGACTCACTGAAAGGTGTTGCTGATTTTCTAAATAGTCATAAGGATTTGAGAGTCGGGGTGGTTGGATTTTCCGACAAAGAAGAATGTTCCGGAATTGAATGCAATGAGATTTCTGAGCGCCGCGCACTGCTCGTTTACAAATGGCTAAAATCAAATGGTGTGAACGAGGATCAGTTATATGCGCACATGGGGCGCGGGATTGGAGATCCTGTCGATCTAAGCCATACGGAACTACAGAGGCAAAGCAATCGCAGGGCGGAAATTCGTGTCGTTGACGTAAAAATACCGGGAAGAACTGGTCGGTGGTATGAATAATTTGCACGAAGAACCCAACTAGCCATTTTTGTAGTGTTCATCCTCTCCGGCCTCGCACCCCGGGAGGGATACGTCGCCTTCTCGTTTGGTGAGGGCATGCCCCCTCCGGGCTACCTATAGTTTGCTTAGCGCGGGCTCAGTTGGATTCGTGTTCGTAGTTTCTAGTCTTGGAACTTAAGAATTCGTTCAAATCGATGCTTCGCGGTTCGGCATAAATTGATGGTGCTAGAGTTCATGTTCAAGTTCGTCGTGTTCGCAATGATGGTTACTGCGATGGGATCAGCGTTTGCCGCCAGCCCTCAGCGAGTCGCCTTCACATCCATCGGCAAGGCTCGCGTTGGTATGAGTGAGCAGGCACTTGTTCGCGCGCTTGGCGCTCCGCTGACGCATGTCGCTCCGGAAGCAGAAGAGGAAGGCTGCTACTACGCGGCGGGTCGCGGCCTCCCCGAGGGCGTGATCCTAATGATGCTCAATGAGAGTTTGGCACGCATTGATGTATATGAGATTGGCGTGACTACTATTTCTGGCGCAGGTGTCGGAACGTCCGAGTCTGAGCTAAAGCGCCTATACGGCAGCAAACTCGTCCAAGAATCGCACGCGTATACTGGTCCCGAAGGACACTACTTGACCCTTCGGTCGCCCGACGGCCGCTACGGCATCCGCTTTGAAACCGATGGACGATTGGTCACAAAGTTCTATGCAGGGACGGAAGAGTCCATTCGCTACATAGAAGGTTGCCTATGAGGGTTGAATTAACACTCCAAGTGCAATTCTTTGGAATACAATAAATTAGTTAAAATAGGTGCGGAATAGTTGGCGGGTAACGGAAGCATGCTCACCATGCGCCCGCGGTTCGCCCGGAGCGGCCTTGCCTCAGTTAAGTGTGGTCGAGCAGATTTCAGTCAGGAATGATGCAAGGTCCTCGCTCGCCTCTGGAATGTTCGCGGCAAGGGCTGTGCGGATGAGTTCGTCGAGAGCCATCGCAGTCGGTTCCAGATCGGTCGTCGCAAGGTGGCCGTAAATGTCCACCGTTGTTCTGATGCTGCGATGCCCGAGCATGCGCGACACGACAACCAAGGGTGCGCGCCCGGAGCATGTGCGTTGCGATCGTGTGACGCACCACGTGAGGCGTAACGTCCGTCACGCCCGTATCTGCGGCGGCCTGCGCCAGTTGCTGACGCGTGGTACTGGTGCTGATTCCCAGCACGCGTGTCGGCGGCTGTGCCGGCTGCCGTCCAGCACGTTTTGGCTCAGGCGGTCGGTCTCGATACGCGCGCAGGAAACTGACCATCTCGGCCATGATCGGCGCCACGGCACGGTGTTTCTTGCGCGCCGCGAGCGGACTCAGGCTGCGCAGATCGATGATCCAATTGTGTCGACGGCGACCTACACCTACAACGGCAGTACGTTCACTTACGACTACGACCTGCAAAACAACCTGCGCACGACCCACAAGACACCCGACGGGCGCAACCACCGGCACGAGTACGCGGCCGACGGCCGCCCGACGCGGATCATCGATCCGGCCGCGCCCTCGACCGCCGTCATCGGCTACACCTACGACGCCCTCGGCAGTGCAACTAGCCGCACCAGCGCGACCGGCTTCCTGCCTAACACGACGGCGATCGTCGTGGACGAGGCCCACCGGGTGCGATCGGCGGTGGTCGGTGCCGATACCGAGAGCTTCACCTACAACGGTCTCGGCCAGCGCACGCGCACCACGACGAGCTCTGGCACGTCGATGCACTTCTACAGCCAGGCCGGCCGGTTGCTGCTGTGGAAGAACCCGGCGAGCGTGGCTGACAACCGTCAGCGCACTGTCTAACTAGACATCACCGGTCCTGCGGCGCTCGAGCGCTGCAACGCAACTCTTCTCAAACCGAGAAGCCGTCCGATGCCCCTCAGAACTCCAGATCCAGCGCCGCGCAGAGGTAGTCGATCATCGGCGCGATGCGGCGGAAGGTATCGACCAGGGTCGGCAGCAGTTCGTCCGAGCAGGCCACCGCCTGCGTGAAGCCGGTGCCGGCGGCGAAGTTCTTGCGCTTGAGGTCCTCGATCAGCTCGTGCGCCGGGTCGTAGCCGCGCGGCGGCCGCGTCAGGTTCTCGCCCCAGAACGTGAAGCGCTCGGCGAACGCGCGCGAGCGCGTGGCCTTCTTCCAGGCGGCGGGATTGTCGGCCAGGAACTCGCGGATCTTCTTGAGCGTCGGCGGCTCCGGATGCCAGATGCCGCCGCCGGCGAAGCAATCGCTCGGCTGGATGTGCAGGTAGAACGACGGCGCGGGCACCTGGCGCGCGCGCTCGTGCGCCAGGCGCGCGCCGGACCAGGTCTTGTACGGCGTCTTGTCGTTGGCGAAGCGCGTGTCGCGGTGGATGCGGAACAGCGACCCGCCCTGCTTGCGCGGATCGGCAACGAAGTGCGGGCTGATCCTGGCCAGCGGCGCCTGCAGGTCACCGACCAGCCGCAGGAACGGCTCGCGCACGTCGGCTTCGTAGCGCGCCTTGTGCTCGGCGAACCAGGCGCGATCGTTGTGGGCGGCCAGGTCGCGGAAGAAGCGGAACGTGGCGGGCGAGAAGTAACGGGACATGGCGCGGTGCGACGGTTGGAGGCGGCTGCGCATCATACCCGCCGGTACCCACTACGACGCCGGACATGACCCCGCATCCCGCCACCTTGCTGAGCCTCCTGATTGCCGCGGCCGATCCGGTCTCGTGTCCGCCGCTGCCCGAGCTCGGCACCCTGGTCTGCCGCGAAGGCGTCGCCGGCATCATCTACGGCCGTGATACCGAGGAGGTTCGGCGCCTGGCCGAGGACGAGCAGGCCGCGGCTGCCGCCTATCGGACGCACTTCGGCCGGCCCCCGCCGCGCGGCGCCCTGGTGTCGGCCGGTTCGGCAACGCCGGTCGGTGAGGCGGTTCGCGGACGCCTGCGGGCGGCGGGCCTTACCTGGGTCCTGCCCTGGATCGACGCCGCCGACCGGCAGCGCGCGCTGGAACCGAAGATCCGTGCCCAGGTCGAGCGGCAGCTGGCCGGCGCGCCGGCGGCGGCGATCGACGCGGCGGTGGCACGGGCGCTCGCCGCCGCGGGCAGTGCGGGTCCCGACGGCGACACCACGCTGCGCTCGGCGGTGCGGCACGAGCTGGGCCACCTGTGGCTGATCGAGGATCACTGGCCGCGGCGACCCGACGCAGCGGCGCCGACCACCGCGCACTACGGCGGTCCGGCGCCGGACTGGCTCGACGAGACCGCCGCCGTATTGATGGAGGACGCGGCGATGGCCGACGGGCGACGCACGCGCTTCGCGCAGATCCGCCGGGGCGAGGCGTCCGACGAGACGCCGATTCCGCTCGCACGCTTCGTGACCATGGACCATCCGCTGGCCGCGCGTGTGCGCGCCGAGCGGCCGGCCGGCACGGGCTCGACGGTGACCGTGGTCTCCGGCGAAGCGGCCCGGCGCCTTGCCGGTGGCGCCAGCGCGTTCTATGCGCAGGCGCGCGTGTTCGCCGACTTCCTGATCGCCGCCAGCGGCCGGCCCGACGTGTTCGCCGCGATCGCCGCCGCCACGGCCGGCGGCGAGGATCTCGGCGCGTGGCTGGCCCGCGAAGGCGACCACTACGGCCTGCCTTCGACGCTCGACGCCCTCGACCGCGCCTGGCAGGCCTGGCTCGACACGCCCGCGGCCGCACCGCCACGCAGTTGACAGCCGCGGCCACCGCCGCGCATATGTCGCCGCATGGCAGAGTCCCTCTACCGATTCGGCGCGTTCCACCTCGACATGGCCACGCGCGTGCTGTGGCACGGCACGACGCCGGTCGCGCTGCCGCCCAAGGCGCTGGACTGCATCGGCTACCTGGTCGAGCAGCGCCAGCGCGCGGTCGGCCGTGACGAGCTGATCGCGGCGGTCTGGGGCAAGGCCGATCTCAGCGACAACGCGCTGGCCCAGGCCATCCTGCAGGCGCGCCGGGCGCTGCGCGACGGCACCACCGGCGAGGCGATCCGCACCGTGCCGCGCTTCGGCTACCACTGGTCGCTGCCGGTCAGCGTGGAGTCCGCCGCCATGCCGGCGGCGGACACTGCGCCCCCACCGGCCGCCGCATCGCCGGCCGATGCCATACCGACCCTTCCGGTGACGGCCGCGCCGCCTGCCGGGCCCCGTCGCCGCGCCGGCCTCCGGCTCGGCCTGGCCGCCGCCGCGGCCGTGCTGCTGGCGATCCTCGGCTGGACGCTGGGCCGCGTCGCCCCGCCGCCGCCCGCGCCACCGCCGGCCGTCGCCGGCCCAGCCAGCGACGTGCTGGTACTGCCGGCGCGGGTACAGGCCGGCAGCGAGCACGGCTGGATGCGCCTGGGCGTCATGGACCTGGTGGCCGGCCGCCTGCGTGCGGCCGGGCAGGCGGTGGTGCCCAGCGACAACGTGGTGGCGCTGGCACAGCGGCTGGACGGCGACCCGGCCGAGCCCGCCGCGCTGGCCGAACTGCTGCGCCTGACCGGCGCCGCCCGCGCCGTGTCCGTGGCCGCCGAGACCGGCGCCAACGGCTGGGTGGTGGCCCTGGTCACCGCCGACGGCCGGCAACCGCCGGTGTCCGCCGTCGGCCAGGCGCCCGACGTGCTCGACGCCGCACGCCAGGCCGCCGACCAGTTCGCGCGCGCCAGCGGCTTCCAGCCGCCGCCGACCGCGGCGGACGATGCCGAGAAGGCCTTCGCCGCCTTGATCCAGCAGGTGGAGGCCGAGCTGCTGGCCGGCCGCCTGGATGCCGCGCGCCAGCGCCTGGCCACCGCCAGCGCCGACCAGCGCCAGCGGCCCGAGGTCCGCCACCAGATGGCGCAGATCGACTTCCTGCAAGGCCGCCTGGACGCTGCCCAGGCCGCCTGGGACACCCTGCTCGGCGACGTGCCGGCCACCGACACGCCGGTGCTGCGCGCGAAGATCCACAACGGCCTCAGCAACCTCGCCTACGTGCGCGGCGACAACCTGGCCGTGATCGCACAGGCACAGGCCGCCGTGCGGGCGCTGGATGGTGCCAATGCGCCATTCGAGCTGGGCCGCGCGCTGATCGGCCTGGCCAGCGGCCATGGCGGCCTGCGCCGCTACGACGAGGCACTGGCCGACTACGCCCAGGCGCGCGTCGCCTTCACCGCCGCCGGCGACCGCCTGGCCCTGGCCCGCGTGGATGCCTACCAGGGCTTGCTCGACATCAGCCGCGGCCGGCCCGCCGACGCCCTGCCCGTGCTGGCCGGCGCGGCCGAGCGCCTGCAGGCCTTCCATGCGCTGATCGAGGAGCTGCACACCCGCGTCGGCCTGGTCTATGCCCACCTGGCCCTGCTGCAACCGGCGCAGGCACTGGCCCAGAACGCGCGGCTGGCCGAGCTGGGCGAACGCGTCGGCGACCCGCGCCGCCGTCACTACGCCGACCTGGCCCGCGCCCGCGGCCTGGCCGCCACCGGCCACCTGGCCGAGGCGCAGGCGATCGTCGACGCACTCGAAGCCACCGCCGCCGCCGAGCCGGCCCTGCTGCTGGAGCAGACGCGCAGCTGGCTGCCGCTGGTCGCCGGCCAGCTCGCCCTGGTCCGCGACGATGCCGCCGACGCCGTGATCCAGGCCCGCGGCGCCCTGGCCGTGACCGACGAGGACGACCCCATCGAACGCGCCGCCGCCTTCCTGCTGAACTGGCGCGCGCTGCGCCAGGCCGGCCTCGATGCCGAAGCCGCCCAGGTGGCGCAGGCCGCCGCCACCTGGGGACGGCAGCGCGACCACGCCGCCGCCCGCATCCGCCTGGCGCTGATCGAGGCCGACGGCGCCGTGGCCGCCGGCGACGACGCAACCGCCGAGGCCGCCTTCGAGCGCGCGCTGGCCACCGCCGACGCCTACCGCGTACCGGCCGACCTGCTGCTGGCGGCCAATGCCTATGCCCGCCACCTGATCGCGCGCGGCGACCACGCCCGCGCCAGCATCGTCGCCGGCCGTGTCGCCGCCTGGGCCCCCACCGATTTCGATGCCGCCCTGCTGCAGGTGGCGCTGTACCGCGCGATCGGCCAGCCCGGCGCCTGGCTGGCCGCGCTCGAATCCACCCGCACCCTGGCCGGCGAACGCCGCATCCCGCCGGCCCTGCTCGCTCCCCCGCCGGCCACCGACACGCCGGTGCCCGAGCCGCCCGCCGTCGCGCGCGGCGACGGCCTGCAGATGGAAGCGGCCGCTGCGCGTCGTCACCTGGCGACCGCTGGCCGCTGATCGCGCTGCAGCGCAGCACGCACACGCCGTTCCGTAGCCACACACCGTCCCCGCACCGTTGCCGACCGCCCACCACCGGCGAATCATCGCGTCCAAACGGTTTGCTCACGCAACCGGCATGCCCGCGGCCGTCTGGACGTCCATAGTCGGCGGCGATCCGCGGCTTTGGCGTCGCGGCACCGCGACGATCGAGGAGATCCGAAGATGACACTGATGAAGCGTTGGGCCGCAACCGGCCTTGCAGGCGCCTGCGCCTGGCTGGCCGCCACGGGCAGCGTGGGTGCCCAGGGCGCCTTCGTGGCGACCGACCCGATGATCACCCCGCGCGCCCATCAAGGCTCGGTGGTGCTGCCCGACGGCCGCGTGTTCCAGTACGGCGGCATCTCCTCCCCCGGCGACATCCTGGCCAGCACCGAGATCTACGACCCCGCCACCGGCACGTTCACCGCCGGCGCCGACGCCAACGACGGCCGCATGCGCCCGACCACCATCAGCCTCGCCGACGGACGCGTGCTGGTCACCGGCGGCCGCGGCGGCACCGACGGCGGGACCATCTTCGACACCGTCGAGATCTACGATCCGGTCACCGGCACGTTCTCCGACGGCGGCACCGTGCTGACGCCGCGCTATGTCGGCATCGTGGCCCGGCTGGACGACGGCAAGATCCTGATGACCGGCGGCTTCAACTTCACCGACGGCACACTGGGCAACTCCGAGATCTACGACCCCGCCACCCAGACCTCCGTCGCCACCGGCAGCCTGGTCCATCCGCGCGACACCTACGGCCATGCGCTGAAGCTGCCGGACGGCCGCGTGATGATCGTCGGCGGCTACAACGACGACGGCCCGCTGGCCACCGTCGAGATCTACGACCCGGCCACCGGCCTGTTCTCGCTGACCGGCGACCTGCCCGACGCCCGCGGCGACCACTGCGCCGTGCTGCTGGCCGACGGCCGCGTGCTGGTGTTCGGCGGTTTCGGCAGCGACTGGAACTACGCCACGCAAGCCCATGTGTGGGACTCGGCCACCGGTACGTTCCATGCCGCCGGCACACTCAACCGCCCGCGCGCCAACGCCATGGGCACCCTGCTCGCCGACGGCCGCGTGCTGGTCACCGGCGGCAGCATCACCGGCGGCGAGCTGCTTTACGAGGCCACCTCCGAGATCTGGGATCCGGCCACCGAGACCTTCACCGAAGCTGGCCAGATGATGGTCGCCCGCTCCGGCGGCCGCGCCGAACGGCTGGCCGACGGCCGTGTCCTGTTCATGGGCGGCTGGTTCGGCGACGGCCAGGAACCCACCGGCGAGGCCGAGCTGTTCGTACCGGCCAGTGAGACGATCTTTGCGGATGGGTTCGAGGACTAGCGTCCGGCGCAAGCCAACGCGGAACCGGAACGGCTGGAGGAAACTCCAGCCGTTTTTGTTTGGCGAGCTTCGCTTCCGCGAAAGAACCCGCTGCATACACGCGGGTGAACGCTGGTATTCCCACGCCTTCGGCACGGTTCTAGACTGCGCTCGATACGGCCGGATGGCCGGTCGATAGAGCGAGCCGTGACAAGACGCATGCGTTGGGTGGTGGCAGGCCTGCTGGTCGCCACAAGCATCGGTACGGCCCGGGGTGATAGCTGGTCGTCGCCAACGGCCAAAACCACCGCATCCGCGGACAGCACCTGGCGCCTCACGGTCCAGCCTCGCGAGCCTGTCGCCCAACTCAAGGAAGCGAGTGCGCCGGCCGTGAGCGGTCAAACCGCCACGCCGCGCAGTGCCATCGGACGTATGGAACACCTGGAAAACGGGCAGTGGCAGACCGTGTGGAGCGCACCACTGACCAATCCCGAGGCCCCCGTGGACGTCCTCGTTTCCAATGACGGTCACGTGGCAACGCTCGACAACTGGGGCAACTACGGCTGGGGCGACAACGTCGTCACGCTCTACGGTACGCAAGGCCAGCTGGTGCGTGCGTTCGGGCTGTCCGATTTTCTGCCCGTGGCGTATGTCCACGCCCTGCCACGCAGCGTCGGCTCCATCAGATGGCGAGGTGAAGCCTGGATCGACGAACGCGACATGCACCTCGTCGTCGCGGTTCTGGTACCTACCGCCGACAGGAACTCTCCGGGAATCAATGGCGCCCCTGACTACGTCGATGTTCGCTTCGACCTGGTGACGGGCCGGCAACTCCCGCCCACCGGCCCCGTCTGGGCCGAAGCCTTGTTACGCGCCGAGGCCATACACCAGGCCCTTGAGAAGGAAGAAGCCATCGAGCTTGCGGCCTTCGTCGCGCCACTGGAAGCCCCTGTAGGTAACGACCACATGGCTTGGCTTCGCTATCTGGCGAGGGCCTATGTCCGTCTGGAATCGGATGGGTGGAGCACCACGATCGCCATCGAGCTGCCTGACAGCAGCGACTTCGAGGCTACCGTGGACGAGCTTCGCGGCGCACTGGAACGGTCAGCCCAAGACGCTTCAGCGCTGTCGATCGTGATCGGCTCTCCTTCGCAGGATGTTCTCCTGGACGTGCTCTCGCGCGAAGCAGGGCGGCTGCCGCTTGCCGCCCTGGACGGCCGGTCGGTCCACGTCGCCACGACACGCAGGAACGAGGCCGCCGTCCGCACGGCACTTGCCCATACCGGCGCCCGCCTGACCATCATCGACGTCGACACGCCGATCCCGCAGCAGCCCGAACGCATTGAACGAGCACGCAAAGACTCGGAGAAGATCAAGGAAGGCCGGGGGCTGGTCGAAGCCGTGATGCCGGGCAAAGCGGCGGGATACGAATAGGGCCGAGGTTCGCAGCCGCTTCTCACCACCCACCCGGACAACTGCCACCCGATCGTGAGATTGGATGGCCTCGAATGAGGCGCTGCAAGCCCAATACGACTTCCGAGTATGGCAATGTCGGCTTCCGACCGCGGATTCATATGATCGATGCAACACACAGATAGCTGCGTAGGCAGCAGGGGTGTTGCAGATGAAGCGCAGGAAGAGGATCTATTACACCGACACCCAGAAGGCGATGATGTGGGATCGCTGGCAGCAGGGCGAGCCCCTGCACCAGATCGCGTCCCTGTTTGACCGGCACCACAGCTCAGTGCGGAACATCCTGGCCGAGCATGGCGGCATTCGTCCTCCGACAAGGCGAAGGTCCCCGAGGGTGCTGAGCCTGGCCGAGCGCGAGGAGATCTCCCGCGGCCTGGCGGCGGGACGATCGATCCGCATGATCGCCGCGTTGCTCGGGCGTGCGCCATCCACGATCAGCCGCGAGATCGGTCGCAACGAAGGCTCTGAAGGCTATCGAGCCAGCCAGGCCGACCGGGCCGCTTGGGACCGGGCACGACGCCCCAAGCCCTGTAAGCTGTTGCTGCATCGAGCCTTGGCTGCTCTCGTGGCAGGGAAGATCCAGCGGCAGTGGTCACCCGAGCAGGTGGCAGGCTGGCTCAAGCGTACCTATCCAGATGATGCGAGCCGTCAGGTGTCCCACGAGACCATCTATCGCACGCTCTACATCCAATCGCGCGGGGCTCTGAAACAGAAGTTGTTCGCCCATCTGAGGCGCACGCGGGCGATGCGTCGCTCGCGACACCATACCCAGAAGACAGAGAGCCACGGCCGGATTACCGACACCGTCTCAATCAGCGAACGGCCGGCCAATGCCGAAGATCGGGCCGTGCCGGGACACTGGGAAGGCGACCTGCTGTTCGGCGACCGGAACAGTCAGATCGCCACGCTGGTGGAGCGACAGACACGCTATCTGATGCTGGTGAAAGTGGCAGGCAAGGACACCGAGACCGTGGTCAATGCACTGATCAAGAACGCACGTCGCCTGCCAAAGCAGCTGTACCGATCACTGACCTGGGATCGGGGCAAGGAGATGGCGGCGCACCGTCGCTTCACCATGGCCACGGACATCCAAGTCTATTTCTGCGACCCGCACCATCCTTGGCAACGCGGCACCAACGAGAACACCAACGGCCTACTACGGCAGTACTTCCCCAAAGGGATCAATCTGACCGACGTCTCGCAGGCGAAGCTGGATGCCGTGGCACGCCAGCTCAACGAACGGCCACGCAAGACTCTTGACTACGAAACGCCAGCAGAGCGGTATCGGCAAACCGTTGCGTTGATCGGTTGAATCCAAGACCCAAAGCGGACATCCGCGGGGGCTCTGCCCCTGCTGGGTCCGGTTATATATCGGCTTGTTAGCCGGGCCGAGCCGCTCTAAGATCGAGCCATATCAAGGGGATGGCCCACCATGCGGCGCGCTGTGGATAAGTCGTATAACCGGACCCAGGGATCCGGCTATTAGGTAGTTAGGGCTCACATGAGCGATCACGTGCGTAGGTGGGAAGAGCTTCTCAATCCAGACATCACTCGCGAGCGGCTTATCTCCGCATCGCTGTACATTGCCGCCTACGAGATACTCAAGCAATCCATCTGCGACCGAATTCATGACTTCTACTGCTTCGGATTTGGAGTGGCAGGCGACCTCATCGATCCGAAGTATCAGTCCGAGGTCTTAGCCCGTAATCGTAGCCGTCTCTATGCCTCGCTGAGCTGGCTGCAAGAGAGCGCCGTTCTTGACGCTTCGGACATCGAAGCCTTCGAACAAGTCAAAACAGCTCGGAATGCACTGGCTCACAACCTTCAGGGGCTTGTGCTGGGCGAGCTACCACCGAGCCACGTGGCTCTCTTTCCTGAGCTGGTAAGGCTGATCCGAAAGATTGAGACATGGTGGGTGGTCAATGTAGAAATACCCACCAATCCGGACTATGACGGCCAAGAGATTCTGGAAGAGCACGTAGTGCCAGGCCCTGTAATCATGCTACAGATCATGCAAGAGGTGGCGTCTGGTAATTCGGAATACCTTGCTCGGTATCAAGGGGCGTTGGGTGAGCCCTAACAATTCATTCAAGCCGAACCCGCTTCGTGGATCGGCTTAATTCCGGCGTTAGCGAGCAAGGAGAAATCATCGTGAATCAGGAAGATCGGAAGTCCGAGTGTGAAGGCGTGGATGGTGAAGATCGCTTCTGTCCGGAATGCCGAACACAGTTAGGCCCTGAAGATTGCGAGGAGCGAAGGCCACCTCGCGGCATGCCATCCTGCCTCTGGCTCTGCACTTGCCCCAACTGCGGGCATCAGTGCTGCTGCGAGAGGGAAGCACCTACACCCCTTCCGGCACCACCTTCCGGACCTCGTGGCCCACGGCCGCGTTGACCTGCGCGGTGTGCGCTAACAATTCATTCAAGCCGACGCCGCTTCGCGGCGCGGCTTAACTCCGGCGTTAGCCATCAGGGGCGGGTCTTGGCGCAGGCTGATAAAGAGTTGAGCAGATGATCGAATCGACCTACTGGCGTCAGGAGTTGCGGGGAGAAATAGTCTGGCTAAAGAAGCATCGTATGTACCGTAGATGGTCAGAGAAGCAACTTGTGCTGTACGAGCGCCGGCTAATGCTGGTTGCGTTCCAAGTGCGCTCGCTGCTTGAAAGACCGAAAGTGAACGATCGCGCTCGGAATGTTCGAATGCCGGTGATCCGGTACAAGAAGATCGGGAACAGGCCTTTCACTTTCGTAGGTTCTGGGTTCCCCGAAGACCGATTCGACATGTCTAATCCGGAGTCGTCGGAGCTTGGCGTCCTCGATGTTTGCAACCAGCTTATCCACTACTATTGGATGCAAACTTGGTCTGAGGGCACTACGTTCAAGGGCATGCTCGTCTTCTCGGATTTCATGCGTCACAAGTGGGCATACGAGTTCGCCATCCAAGACCTGATAGCGCTCTTCAGTGTCTTCGCCGATGACTCTTCGGCGGTGCGTGAGCTGAGGTTCCAGTGGAACGAGAAGAAACATGATTACGTGGCGGCCTATGCTCGTTGAGCAGATGGCTAACAATTAATTCAAGCCGACGCCCCTTCGCGGCGCGGCTTAGCGTCACAGGGGAGGTTAAATGCCGAGGACACAAGGTGCCGGCAACATTCAGCCATTCGATTCAAGAACCGAGGTCGCAACAACCTCGGCACAAGATGTTCGCCATCTAGCGCGCCAATCCGACCTCTCGCCACTTCTTCAGTTCGAAGCCCTTCTGCGGAACCAGCAGAATTTCCTTCGCTGGATCGATACCAGGCATACCGAACTGACTACAGCAAAGAGGCAAATTGACCCGAATGGACGAGGACCTAAGGACAGTGTCTACCGGAAGTATCGGTGGTACACGGAGCAACAGTCCCTCCTAGAGGCAATCAACGGATTCGAAGTGTTCTATAAAAGCTCGGCGATCGCCTTGGCAAGGTCACTTCGGAGATATGTGGCGCCGCAGAAGGTGAAGGGTAGCGTTGACGCGAAAGTTTTGTGGCTTGCGCAAGGCTCGACATCGTTTGTGTCTCTGATCTTCGAACACCAGCTGTTTCACAGCTTGGACGCAGTCGATGACGCAACCAGCATGATGATAGGAGCCAAGCGCTACACTCCTAGCAATCTTAACGGCCCACTTGCTGGCCGAGTGCGTGCCATACAATGCGTATTTCAGATGCGTCACACGCTTTCCCATAATCAGGGTCGCGTCACTCAAAGTGACAGCGCAAAGTTCGCGGCGCTAGGCTTCACTGCTGAGCACGGAGAAGTTCTAGACCCAGGCAAAGATCATCTTGGTGAGGTGGTGCGTGATCTCCTAAAGCTCGAGGCGCAAGAGTTCACTGCATGGCTACTAGCTAAGACAGCAGCTTTTCTCTCCTCTCCGGGGCAGCGCCATCCGTTAACACAAAAGGCGAAGGATCGGATAGAAAAGCTTCTTGGCACACATCCAGATCTAGATGCGTTGGCGTGGCAGTGACGCATAACAACTCATTCAAGCCGACGCCGCTTCTCAGCGCAGCTTAACTCAAGCGTGATGCCCTATGGACCCAGTGTCAGCTGCCACAGCATTCGCAACCATTGTCAGCCTCTTGGCCGACTTCGTAGCTCATCGTGGCGCGAATGAATCAAAGTCATTCGACTCCTTCATGAGCTGGCTGTCCGAGCAGCGTCACGATGAGATTAGATCACTTCTTGAGCTCAACACGACCACTACAATCGGCATAAAAGCGTTGCTCGGAGAGAGTCAGGCTGAGATTCTTGAGCGCCTCCGATCTTTAGACAAGTCGATGGCCAGCTTTGCTGCCGGATTCGACTCATATCGGGCAATTGCCGAGGCCGCACATCCAGCATCTACTCTTTCAGCTCAGGCGATCTCCTTGCTCGAGCAGTTCTACGATTCTGGCGCGAGTAAGGTACTGGAAAGTCACAGCCTTGCTGGGACGTCACTCTATGCGGTGGATGGTCCAGGAAACGTAGCCCTTCGAGTGGACGATCCGCGCTTCTTGGAAGATGACCTCACCACATTGGTGGATCTGGGTTTGCTCGACCTCAGCTACAACAGCAAGGGAGGGCGCTTGTTCTCGTTGAAGCGGGCTGCCGCGCGGTTTGTGGAGAGCAGGCGTCGGGCATAAGAATTCTTTCAAGCCGACGCCGCTTCGGGGCGCGGCTTGACTCAGGCGTTGCAGCCTGACCGCTTCTGGCCGAAACCAGCCCTTCATAGCGGTTCGCCACAACCAGCTCAGAACTTCGCCACAAAGAAACAAACGGGATTGACAACCCCTCCCATCACGCGCAAAGTCGTTCCCGGAGTCTAGAACCTCCTTCACACAGCGGCACCCACCTCCGACAATCCGGTGGGTTTTTTGTGCCCTCAGAATCTTGAGCGCACGTCTCGGTGCATTTCCTGCGCCGGGAGGGCGGCCAATACAACACCCCGCAAGGGGAAATACGCCCACCGTCTGTGTGCGGTTCTAGCCTCCCGGCACTCCGGCGCGCGTGCGCCGGCGTGTTGCGTGTTCCGCCGGATGCGGAAATCTCCGCTGTCCTCGCGGATTCCTTCACACACCAAGGAACGAGGTGAACGCCATGAAGCACATGACCATCGCACCGCCGATCGGCGGCATCGTGCGGTTTTCCAAGAACGTCACGGCCAACCAGAAGCCGATGTGGCTGGGCAACTGGCCGCGGGAGATCTACCGCGAAGCGCCGCCGCGCACGGACCTGACGCCGGACATCCAGAGCGAGGACGGCATCTTGATGAAGGGCTACTCCCCGCTGTTCTGCCATCCGCCGGCGATGTCGGTGGCGGAGATGGAAGCGTGGGAGAAGGACCTGGTCGATCCGCGCAGCGAGCAGTCGCGCCGGCGGCGCTGGGCGATGGCGGCCTTGCTGGAATCGGAGGATGCACTGCGCGCGGCGGTGCAGTACCCGGACGGCAAGAAGATGCTGGAGGACTGGATGGACGTGGCCAGCGAACACCAACTGGTCATGGTGGAGGCGTGCGGCCTGGCCTATCGCGCGCACCAGCGCTTGCAGGCGCTGTACGACGAGGTGTTCCTGGCACCGGTGTTCAAGCGCAAGTACAAGCCGGAGCCGAAGTTCGACGCCAACAACCGGCCGATCCCGGAGCCGGAACCGGAAAAGAAGCCGCGGCGGCGCAAGGCGAAGGTGTAAGGCGCCCACCCAAGGACCGGGGGCGCACCGCTGCGGTGCGCCCTTGCCCGACGCCGGCAAAGGTCGGCCCGGAGGACGCCCCGGCGTCCCAAGGAGAATCCCGTGAACGATGAGGACGAATCGGCACCGGCGAGCCACTATCGCCTGCCGGAGGAGGCCTACGTGGCGCTGCGTGCCGTGCGCGATCAGTTGCTGGAGCGGCTGGCGGCGCCGCGCTCGCCGAGCGACGACCGGCCCGATACGGTGCTGCCGCTGACGCCGGCCATGCTGGTGCAATGCTTCGGCCCGATGGCGCGACAGGTGGGCGCGTGCCTGGATGCGGCGCAGTGGACGCGGCGCAGGTAGCCGTAGGCTCACCGCGCGCCGTGCGTGCTGGTGGCGATGGTCCCGATAGCGCCCGAGGCTGCCGCATGGCCTGACGATGGCCGGGAGCGGACCGCGTTCGGGCAGGTTCATGACGGCACCGTTCTCGCACCTCGGCAGCGCCCGATCGATCTTGTGGCCGGTCGCGTTTCGCCGCACGCTCCCGGCCCTGTCGCCCGGCCACGCCTGGCCTGGCTTGGGTGCCAGGCGCGCGAGAAGCCATTCCAGAAACCAGGTCCTGGGCGCTCGTCACGGGCCCGCCGTCACTGTCCGTTCGATCAAGAGAGGATCGACCATGCTCCGAATCGGATCGCTTCCGGTATGTGTCCTGGTGGCGTTGAGCCTCGTCGTCGGCAGCGGGACGGCACGGAAGGCTGAAGCCGCCCCGCCGCAAGCGCCCGCCACGGCCGAGCCGCAAAAGCCCAACACCTGGAGGGCCGACGTGTGGCAGCCACCGGCCGGATTGAAGCAGGTCCCGATCTGGCCCGGCGAGGCGCCCGACATGACGGGCGTTCCCCAGCCCGGCGAGCGGGTGGAGATTGCGGAAACGCCGGATGCGCTGGAGGGGCATACGTCCGAGGCGGCCTGGGACGTCAGCACGCCGACGATGACGGTGTTCCCACCCAAGGGCGAGAACACCGGTGTCGCGATGATCGTGTTTCCGGGGGGCGGGTTCAGGGCCGTGGTCGTCACCAAGCAGGGCACCGAGATCTGCAACTGGATCACGTCCAGGGGCATGACGTGCATCCTGTCGAAATACCGCGTTCCCAAGAGCAATCACCACTACGACAAGGCCTGCGATTGCGCGGTCACGCCGAAGGTGCCCCGCGCGCTGCAGGATGCGCAGCGCACCATCAGGCAGGTCCGCGCACAGGCGCAGGCGCTGCATGTGGATCCGCACAAGATCGGCGTGATCGGCTTCTCGGCGGGCGGGTACCTCGTGGCGCAGACCAGCACGATCTTCGAGGCCGCCTATGCGCCGGTCGATGCGATCGATCGCGTCAGCAGCCGCCCGGATTTTGCCATCGCGCTCTACCCGGGCCACCTGTGTCGCGGCGGGAAGACGCTCGATCCCGGCATCCGCGTCACCAAGAAGACGCCGCCGACGTTCCTGCTGCAGGCCTGGGACGATCCGGTCGACCCGATCTGCAACAGCACGCTCTATGCGCGGGCGCTCGATGCCGCGGGCGTCCCGTCGGAAGTCCATCTCTTCGCCAAGGGCGGGCACGCCTTCGCGCTCCGGATAACGGAGCGCCCGCTTGCGATCTGGCCTTCGCTGGTCGAGAACTGGCTGGGGGAGATCGGGGTCTTGCCGCCCCGGACTCCGGGACGCATGCCGTAAGCTACGGCGCCCATTCGTCGTGATCCGTCAGCCGACGCGAGAGCCGTCATCGTGTACCGGCCATCCCATCCGCTGGACGCCGCGCAGTTCGCTACCCGATGCCCTCATGAAGATCGCCGTCGTCCCCTACGATCCCCGCTGGCCGGCCCTGTTCGAGGCGGAGCGCGCGGCGCTGCGTGATGCGCTGGGCGATGTCGCGGGCACGATCCACCACATCGGAAGCACGTCCGTGCCGGGCCTGGCGGCGAAACCGATCATCGACATCCTGCTGGAAGTGGATGCGCTCGACGCGCTGGACCGCAAGGCGCCGGCGTTCGAGGCGCTGGGCTACGAGGTGATGGGCGAGTTCGGCATCCCCGGCCGGCGCTACTTCCGCAAGGGCGGGTCCAACCGCACCCATCACATCCACGCATTCCGGCGCGGCGACGCGAACGTCCTGCGGCACCTGGCCTTCCGGGATTACCTGGCTCACTTCCCCGAGGTTCGGCGCGAATACGGCGCGCTCAAGGCGCGCCTGGCATCGCAGTTTCCGGCCGATATCGGCGGCTACGGCGACGGCAAGGCGCCTTTCATCGCGCAGCACGAGGCGCTGGCACTGACGTGGATGGCGGGTTAGGCGGCAGGCCCGCCATGGAACAATTTTCTACAGCGGATTTGATGAAACAAACTCGTGTCCCGGAATCGTCTACTAAGACATGATCATCAAATCCAAAAGGGTTTTGCATTGTCTCGCCACCTGCCTGTGCCTGTCGGGGCTCTTCGCCAACCCATCGTCGGCACAGATAACTAATTCAGACCTTTCCGTTAGCGCCTCGATATCACCGTGTTATTTTTCTCAAGACAGACGGAACACGATCACGTTGACGGTACGCAATCTTGGTCCGGACACGATCGACACCGGAACGGACTACTCTGTAAGCGTCTATGGGGAAAGCTATTTCATAAATCAGAGCCCGGCAGCGTATTCAGTGATTCCGCCCATCCATGGGTGCGCAATCGAAAGATTCATCACCGAGCCGCTTCCCGGCAATGGAATTGCGCTCTTTTATGCCTACTATTTTGATTCGCTAGCACCCGGGGAATCGCGGTCTTGTACGTACGACATCGAATATGCCTCGACGACCCAAGCGCCCTTGCGCCTGAGTTGGGATGTGTACGCCTGGTATAGCTGGAGCAACAATGACCCCAATCCGGCGAACAACGTATTTACATATACGTTGACGGAGGCCGCTCAGCCGGTGCCCCCTGTTCCTGCTCTTTCATCGAAGGCCTTGCTCATCATGGCACTGGGACTCGTCGTCTTGGCTTGCTTGACGCGACGCGCATGCCGGTAGAGCCGTACCGGACATACGAAATCGCCTCTGACTCTTGAAGAACGCCCTTATGGTGACGGTGGGCGCCCTTCATCGCGCATCACGAGGCGCTCGCGCTGGCATGGAACACGACACGGCGGCCGGCGGAATCGCCGTGACGTTCGCCATACTCACGCGGCCGCACGGCGCCCGGCCGGACGAGGCCTAGTCGCGATCGCGCGGGCCCTGGCCGAACAGCTGCTTGCGTTCGTCTTCCGTCAGCGGCTGCCCGGCGGCCGGATTGATCTTCTGCGCGAGTGCATAGGCGCGCTGGGTGGCCGGCCGTGCGGCAATGGCCGCGTGCCAGCGCCGCACGTGCGCGTAGGGTTCCAGATCCAGCGCCGCCGGCGTGTACGGGTTGATCCAGGGGTAGGTGGCCATGTCGGCGATGCCGTAGTCGCTGCCGGCAAGGAAGGCACGGTCGGCCAGGCGCTGGTCGAGCACGCCGAGCAGGCGCTGGACCTCCTTGGTGTAGCGGTCGAGCGCATACGGAATCTTCTCCGGCGCATACACATGGAAATGGCCGTACTGGCCGGTCATCGGCCCGAGGCCGGCCATCTGCCAGAACAGCCACTCCAGCGCCTCGACGCGCCCGCGCGCGTCGGCGGGCAGGAAGTGGCCGGTCTTCTCGGCCAGGTACAGCAGGATGGCGCCGGACTCGAACACGCTGATCGGGTCACCGCCACCCGCGGGGTCGCGATCGACGATCGCCGGAATCTTGTTGTTGGGCGAGATCGCCAGGAACTCGGGCTTGAACTGATCGCCCTTGCCGATGTTCACCGGGTGGACGGTGTACGGCAGCGGCTGGCCCAGGTCGACCAGTTCTTCCAGGAAGAGCGTGATCTTGTGGCCGTTGGGGGTGGTCCAGTAGTACAGGTCGATCATGGTGGGCGTCTCGATGGGATGGGTCGTAGCGCAGAGAATCCGTGGATCAGGGTCATGGGGCGAGAATGCAAGCCCCGAAACGGCGTCGGCACCGGACGTTCAACCTGACGAATGGACCGATGCGACGGGACACCGCAGTCGCTACCAGCCTTTAACAAGGCTCGGTCCGCCGGCCCATACTAAAGGCTGCCTTGCATAAGGACCGGAGATCGACGCCATAGTAAACACAGCGCTTACTTCAAGTGGGATGCATCGCTTTCGTGCATCAAGGTCGCTGCGTGACCCGGCGGCCAGCTCGGCAGGTCGAAAGCCGTGATGCACCAGACGATCAAGCCACCCGAGGCGTCCTTCCCGGACGTGCTCGACCGCGATGGCGTCTGCCTGATTCCGGCGATCTGCTCCGACGCGCACTGCGACGACCTGCTGGCCGCGCTCGGGCAGGGGGCGGACGGGGCCGGCTCCCGATGCCTGCTCGAGCATCCCGCCGTGCGGTCGATGGCCGATCATCTGCGTACGCATCCGCAGCTGCGCCCACTGATGCCGACCGGGGCGGTGGCCGTCCAGTGCAGCGTGTTCGCCAAGAGCCCCGCGATCAACTGGTCGGTTGCGCCGCACCAGGACCTCAGCATTCCGGTCGCCGAGCGTGTGGATGACGCGGCCTGCTCCGGCTGGTCGTCGAAGGAAGGGATGGTCTTCACCCAGCCGCCGGCATCCGTCCTCGCCTCGCTGCTCGCGGTCCGGCTGCAGCTCGATCCGGATGCAGCGGCCACCGGCCCGCTGCAGGTGCTGCGCGGCTCGCATCGCTGGGGACGCCTTCCGCTGTCCGCGATCGGGTCCTTGTGGGCGCATGCCGAACCCATGGCCTGTGTCGTGCCGCGCGGTGGGGTGGTCGCCCTCCGTCCGTTGACGGTCCATGCGTCTTCAAAGGCCACCCGCGGCGGGCTGCGGCGTGTGCTGCATTTTCTGTTCGGCCCGCCGCATCTGCCGCTGGGATTGCGCTGGGCGAGGACGCACGCACCGGTCGCGTGAGCGTCGCTGCCTCGGCATTCCATACGGGCTGGAACGATACGGACCGGCACGGGTCCGAACCCGCGGCGCCGGTCGGCCGGCATGATCCGTACTGCAAGCCGCCGGCGCATCCCTCTCTTCACAACGCAGATGACCCATGCCCATGTTTTTCACAACCCTTGCCGTCTGCGCCGTTCTGGTCACCGTGCGGTTGCTGGCCGTCCATCGCGGCTGGGTGGTGGGCCGGCTCATCAGCGTCTGGCTGCTGTTCTTCTACGCGCTGCTCGTCACCTTCGGCACCGTCGCGCTTCCGCGCCTCGCGGTGATCGGCGCGCGGGAGAACGCCCTGGCGGGGGATTTCCTGGACGGGGTCCGGGTGGGCAGCATGGCGCTGGCGCCGGTCAGCGCTTCGATCGGCGTGTGTTTCCTGGCGTTCTTCCTCATTGCCCTCTTTCCGGGCCGCAGACGCTGAAGACCCGCGGCCTGGCCTGGGCCGGCGCACGATGGCGAACCGCCAGGCGGTGCCGGCGGCAACCGTCCTGCCCGGGGCCGTTCCGGCAGGCACCTTCACCAGGCCGTCCGCACGGGGGGCCGGCTGGCTTCCCCTCCTGCGAGTGGCGACAATACGCTTCTTTTTCATGCCCCCAGGATCTCGCCCATGAGCGACACCTCGCCCAGCCCGGTTTCGGTCAAACCCGTCTCGCTCAGCCGCTTCCTGATCGAGGAACAGCGCAGCAAGGGCCAGATCAATGCGGACCTGCGCCTGCTGATCGAGGTGGTCGCGCGGGCCTGCAAGCGCATCTCGATCGCGGTGGGCAAGGGTGCGCTCGGCGGCGTGCTGGGCTCGGCCGGCACCGAGAACGTGCAGGGCGAGACGCAGAAGAAGCTGGACGTGCTGTCCAACGAGATCCTGCTGGAAGCCAACGAATGGGGCGGCCACCTGGCGGCGCTGGCATCGGAGGAGATGGACGATCCGCATCCGATCCCCAACCGCTATCCCAAGGGCGAGTACCTGCTGGTGTTCGATCCGCTGGACGGCTCGTCCAACATCGACGTCAACATCTCCGTCGGCACGATCTTCTCGGTGCTGCGCTGCCCGGAGGGCGTGACCGAACCGGACGAGCAGGCGTTCCTACAACGGGGCACGCGCCAGGTGGCCGCGGGCTATGCGGTGTACGGATCGAGCACGGTGCTGGTGCTGACGCTGGGCGACGGCGTGCACGCGTTCACGCTGGACCGCGAGCAGGGCGGCTTCGTGCTGACGCAGTCGAACCTGACGATCCCGGAGGACACCGGCGAGTTCGCGATCAACATGTCCAACATCCGCCACTGGGAGCCACCGATGCGCCGCTACATCGACGAACTGCTGGCCGGCAAGACCGGCCCGCGCGGGCGCGACTTCAACATGCGCTGGGTCGCCTCGATGGTGGCGGACGTGCACCGCATCCTGACCCGCGGCGGCATTTTCATCTACCCGCGCGACCTCAAGGACCCGTCCAAGCCGGGCAAGCTGCGCCTGATGTACGAGGCCAACCCGATGGCCTTCGTCGTCGAGCAGGCCGGCGGCGCGGCCACCACCGGCCGCGCGCGCATCCTGGACGTCAAGCCGGAAAAGCTGCACCAGCGCGTGCCGGTGTTCCTGGGCTCGCGCAACGAGGTGGAGCGGGCCACGCGCTACCACACCGAGGCTGACGCAAGCTGAGCGCGCTCCCGATCGCGCTGCACGCCGCTCACCCGAGTCTCTCAATCCCCGGCCGTTCGCTGCCGGTTGCGTCGGTGATCGTGCCGGATCATGACCGGATGCCGGTTCTGCGGTCGGCGACCTAGATTCGTACCGTACCGAGTTCGCCGGTTGCAGGTACGGCGCAGCCCCTGGCGAACATGGCTGCGAACGGGCCGGCGCCGCCCCGCCTTCGGTGCGGCCGGCTTGGCGATGCCGCAGCCGACGACACGGCCTGACCGGACTCGCAGCGTGCCTGAAGCGTCACACCGAAAGCGGCAGGAGCGCCGACCAGATATGGGCCATCCCAGCTCCCGGGAGCGGTCCCGCACGCCGCGACGGCACCGCGATGACCGCAAGAGCCGGTGCTCCAGAAACAAGGCCGGATAGGCATTCCCCTCGATCGCCGGCAATGAACGGCCGCCATTCACGCCAACGGCCGATGCAATACCGCATTTTGTGCGCGAAACATTATTCGTGCTTTTGGCCGCAACTTGAATATCACGCGTTCGGTGAATTCCTGCACAGAAACGCACTTGGTTGTAAGCTAGCCCGGCCGATGCTTCTCTGAAAGGGTTCTTCGTACGGCATTCGGCAAGGGAGCCCGATCACCCGCGTGAACGCGGGAATATGCCATGCGCGTTCGCGGTGGTCCGGCGAGATTCGTTGTCATAGCGGGTCGTCGGGAGGGGGGAAACCATCATGCTATCCAATTGCCGCGTAACGTCGGTGACGGCGTTGCTTTGCCTGCTCGCGGGCTGTGCCATCAAAGAACCGGCCATCCGCCACGGCGGTGCCCAGTCAAACGCCGTCATTCTGGCCGGCAGCCCGCAGGTCTTTTCTCGCGAAAGCCTCATCAACCAGAGGCGCGCAGACATGGCATGGGTCGAGAAACTTCAAAAGGAAGCATCGGAGCCGGAATTCCACCGACAATTCGGTGCCGATATCGCACGGCAAGTGGAAGCAATCACCGCCATCAGCGCATCGCTGAGCGCCAACTACGACCAAGGCGCCGCGCGCAGCAACAGTCGCGAGGATGAGCTGGCTCGCCTGCGGCACGAGATGGCGGTACTCGAACTGCGACAAAGTATCGCCGCATTGGGCGATGCCAAGTCCAACAGCATTCAAGCCGCGGCGCCAAAGGCCGCGGGCGTAGCTGCCGACGTCGGTGAGGCCGAAACGACGGGCGAGGCCGCCGCGGACGAGCCCGCATCCGGCATCGCGGATACCGATGCAAATGCCAGGGCCGAGGCACTGCTCAAGCTGCTCGACACCCGGCTCGCCGAGCTGCGCGCCGGCACGGACAGTCCGCTGGCGGCGGTAGGCTCAGGCCCGCGCGAACGTCTGCGCGACCTTTTGGCCTATCGCGAAGATCTCAACGCGCTCTACAACGAGCTTCAGCTTGACGACCTGCACGACGCCGATGGGCGTGCACTCTACAAGCTGCGTATCCCGGTGACGATCGTTCCGGGCGCCACCAATGATCGTTACGCCGCCCTCAGCTACCAGATCCACGCGCCCGTTCACGAATCCCAGGACTACGAAGATCTTTACCTGCGCTGGCTGGGACACCTCACCTATCGCATGAACCAGGGCCAGGACAGCCGCGACACCTCGCAGATGTCCAATCGGGAACTGCAATTCTTCGGGGTATCGAGCCGCCTGTTCTACCCAGTGACCTTCTACGTGTCTCCGCAGGCCGATTCGCTCAACCGGACACGCAGCTCACTGGTCGACCCTTGCCTGGGCGCGGCTTCGTGGGTGGAAGCGGCCGCCGTGGCCGCAGATTGCATTCCGTTCACGGCAGCGCTTCCTTACGAGGTGGGCATCGAACTCACCAGCCTGTTCCCGCATCTCGAACATCTGATCATTCCACTGCTGGACGAGAAATTGGCGTCGGATGCAAAGGCCTGCACGGACAGCCTGCATTCCAACACCATCAACAAATCCAGAGCCCTCTGCTTGTGGGACGCGAGTCTCCCGAGTCGGATTCGCAAGAAAATGAAGCCCGAGCTGCAGGCGCTTCCCTACATCAATCAGTCGGTCCTGACGCGCTCCATCAGCTACCTGGCCAACGACGCGGATCATTGCCGTAAAGCATCCAATGAACACGACAAAGAGGAATGCCTGGCTGGTGACCTTTACAAGGACTACATGGAAGTCAGATGCAAAGATGTCGATGAAGCGCAACACGATCCATGCGCGACGTACATCAGGGACAATCGACGGACTGTCGGATCGACCAAGCGGGTTGGGGGTTCCAATGCCAACAAAACGTCCGGACAACCCGGCGGCACGATAACCCCCGCTCCAATCCCTGACGCAGACACCCCCCGCACGTCCGAGCAGACGGCCGCTCTTGCGTTCATGACGCTCAGCCTCAAGACCCAGGACCTTGCGCTGCTCAAGGACTCCTATCTGGCATCAACTCCATCCGAGCGACAGACCATTCAAGCGGCCGTAGCCGGCCGCAAGAGATTGGTCGAACCCCTCTCCACGACGTCCGAACTGACCTCCCTTCAATCGCAAGCGACCGGCGGGCTCAATGCGATGCTGCTGCTGGCACGCAACACGTTGACTGACGCGCAGCTCGCCGCTTTGATCGACAGCGCTGCCTTTGCGGAGATACGGCTTTCGTCGAAAGCGACACTGCCCTACACGGCGTCGATCCTGCAGGGACTCTCACAACGCGAGGAAATCGCCACCGTTGCTCGCAACGGGGCGGAAAACGTGGTGCTGAGCCTGTTGCAGCTCACTAAGGCGTTCCCCGGCGATGCGGGGCAGCTGCCGGCACCCGTGTCGGCCTGCGGGGACGAATCGCTGACCCGGTTCCGCCGGATGCTCGAGAAGACCGGCAACAGCACGCCGTACGTCTACTCGGTGGCACCCAATGAGTTGGCGCAGCGCGTGTCGATCAGTTCCTCAGCCGCCGAGGCGATCACCCTGGCCGCTGCCTTGAGCGCGGCCAAGCCGCTCAGCGGTCTCGACGCCCAGGCAGCAGCCTCGTTCGGTCGACAGATGACGAGCCGTGCCCAGGCCATGGAGCGCCTGCCGCTGGTCGTGGGTTACGCGCAGGCAGGGCACGAAAGCCGCCCGCCCCCGTCCGCCACGTCGTGCGAAGACACCCGCGCCAAGACGCCGGCCCAGTCGCCGGGCTTCGGCTGGATCTTCGGCCCGCGGCAACGCGTCGTGGCCGGCACGGTGCGCGACATCGTGAAATTCGATTTTCCGCCAGCGAGCTTCGACGTCACGGTGGACCTGGCGCTGCCAGGCTGGTGGAAACGCGTCGAGCTACGCCAGCAGGCAGCCTGGATCGGTGACATCGGCGACAGGAACGCACTGCTGGATACCCCAGCTAACGGCGTGCCGGTGGTGAACGTCGAACTGCCTGCCGCGCGCGGCAACCTCGATGCGCTGACACGCGTCCTAGCGCGCAGCTATGGCGGCGCGCCACCGACGGCGCGCATCGTCGCGGTGGTGCCGCAGAAGATCAACCTGTGTCCCGAGAAGATCGGCATTGCTATCCGTGGACCGGATCTGTGGCGCGGTGCCCAGGTCAGTATCGCCGGCATGCCAGCCGCATCCGCCGACATCAGCGTGCTGCCGGATATGGACGGCCTGCAGGTGAGCTTCGCCACCGGGCCGCTGCGCTCGGCCTTGGCCGGTCTTACGCAGACCCAGGTTTCGGTGTTCACCCAGAACGGCGTCGACAGCTATCCGCTGGACATCGAGCGAACGGTGGTCGGCGCACACTGCGCGCCGCAGAGCGACCCCAGGGCGTTGGCCCGAATCGTCCCCACCGAGGTCCATCGCTGCGCGGGCCAGACCGATTTCTCGATTGAGTTTCCGATCGCACGCAGCGAAAAGGAAACCCGGGTCTACGTTGGCGGCAGCAAGGTGAACTCGCTGGTCTGCACGCGCAAGGCGACCACGCAAGGACACTGCTTCAATTTCACGTTCTCCAGCCGGCTCGATGTCGCCCTGCTGCGGGGCCGCGACAGCTTCCCGATCTACGTGGCCGGCGATGGCGCACCGGTGTCGTTCCAGGTCAATCGGGTCGGATCGGGCGATAGATGCGGTGATGGCGCCAGCAAGCCATCCGCAACGGCGGCCGATACGAAGGCCGCCACGCCGACCAAGGTCGACAAGGTCTCGGCGACGGGCGAGGACGGCGCGTTGCGCGCCTGCCTCAAGGATGTGGACATCACGCTCCAGGGCAGCGGGCTGGATGCCATCACCTCGGTCGAGCTGATGGGCGTGAAGGGCACGGCCGCCATGGCCAGTGCCGCGGGCGATCTGCGCGTCTTCCATTTCAGCGGTTTGCCGCGACTGGGGGATACCGAAGGACCGAAGCCGACCAGCCAGCCCTTGGGGGTGGTGCTGAAGGACGGCAAGCCGTTGCCGGGCATCAGCATCCCCTGGGTCGCCTGCGGCAAGGACTAGAGGGCCGACTTGAGATCCGCGCGGCGTGCATGCACGCCGCGGATCTCGTCGATTCGGCTGTGGTCGCGCGCTCACCAGCCACAGCGAGGGGCAGCCGTCGGCTGCTACGATGGCATTTTCGGTGGAACCCCCATGGCTGACGACTTCATCGAGGTCTACGAGAACGCGATCGACGCGGTCACCTGCCAGGCGCTGGTCCGGCGTTTCGAGGCCAGCGGCAAGGCGGTGCGCGGTGCGACGGGCGGCGGCGTCGATACCCAGCTCAAGGACAGCTGGGACATCTGCATCGACGACTACCCCGATTGGCAGGACGCGCTCAACGTGCTCAACACGGCGATGCTGCGCTGCCTGATGGCGTACCTGCGCAAGTACCCGTACACGGCGCTGGCACCATTGTCGCTGCGCATGCCCGACGGGGCCGGCTGCCTGCGCATGCTGGGCGCGGACGACCTGCGTGCGATGCCGGACACGCTGCTGCAGCAGCTGGCGGTGAAGGTGTTCCGGCCCGGCACGATCAACATCCAGAAGTACCTGGCCGACCAGGGCGGCTATCCGTACTGGCACTGCGAGCTGTACCCGAAGGTGGGCGACCCGGGCGGCGAGACGCTGCACCGGACGGTGCTGTGGACGGTCTACCTCAACGACGGCTTCGCCGAGGGCGAGACGGAGTTCTTCCACCAGCAGCGCAAGGTGGCCCCGCGTACCGGCTCGCTGCTGATCGCGCCGGCCAGCTACACGCATACGCACCGCGGCAACCGCCCCAAGGGCGGCGACAAGTACATCGCCACCTCGTGGGTGCTGTTCCAGCGGGCGGAGGTGCTGTTCGGCGCGC
The DNA here is from genome assembly GCF_001632775.1 of Dokdonella koreensis DS-123. Taxonomy (NCBI): domain Bacteria; kingdom Pseudomonadati; phylum Pseudomonadota; class Gammaproteobacteria; order Lysobacterales; family Rhodanobacteraceae; genus Dokdonella; species Dokdonella koreensis. The sequence continues at coordinate 337,769 of NZ_CP015249.1, read as the reverse complement.
CGGCGCCGAATCCGCCGGCCGCGCGCTGAGGCCGGCGCGGCGTCAGTCGCCGGCGACGGCGTCCAGTTCCTCGCGCACGGCGCGCAGCAGCGCCGGTACCGACACGGGCTTGTCGACGAAGCGGATGCGCTCCACCGGCGGCAGGCCGTCGCGGTCGACCGGCCGGTCGGGGCGTACCAGCAGGATCATCGGCCCGGAAAAGCCGCGCTCGAGCAGGGCCGCCATCGTGCGCACGCCGGTCATCTGGTTGAGGTCGGCATCCATGACCAGCAGTTGGGGAATGCCGGTGGCGTCGATCTTCTGCAGCGCCTCGGTGCCGCTCTGCGCGGTGGTGGCCGAGTAGCCGTTCAAGTCCAGGCAGTCGAACAGCATCGTCAGCTTGCCGGCCTTCTCGGCGACGACCAGGATGCGCTCGCCGCGCCCGCGCGGCAGCGCGGCGTTTTCCGGCGCGCCCTCGACGGTGGCCAGCGGCAGGTAGAGCGTGAACGTGGTGCCCGTGCCGACCTCGCTGGCCACGCGCAGGTAGCCGCGATGGTTGGTGACGATGCGCTTGCACGACAGCAGGCCCAGGCCGGTGCCGTCGCTCTTGGTCGTGAAGAACGGCCGGAACAGGCTGCGGCGCACGTCCTCGGACATGCCCATGCCGGTATCCCGCACCTCCAGCCGGAGATAGGCGCCGGGAACCGGCGACTCGTCCTCGCCGAAGAAGTCGCCCTCCAGCTGCGCGGCGACGGCCGAGAGCGTCAGCGTGCCGCCGTCGGGCATCGCCTGCAGCGCGTTCAGACACAGGTTCAACAGGCATTGCTGGAGCTCGGTCTGGTTGCCTTCGAGCAGCAGTTCCTCGTCGGGCTTCTCGAACACCAGCGTCACGTTGCGCGGCACGCTGCCACGCAGCAGCATCGCCAGCGCGTCGAACAGCGCGGCCAGCCGCACGCGCTCGATCTCCACGCGGGCGCCGCGCGCGAACGACAGCATCGAGGCGACCATTTCCAGGCCGCGGCGCGCGCAGTCGCCCACCAGCTCGCCGTGCTTGCGCAGCTCGGCGTCGTCGCTGGCGGCGATCATCGGGGCCGTCAGCAGCAGCGGCTGCAGGATGTTGCGCAGGTCGTGGCTGAGGCCGCCGGCGAGCATCGCCAGGCTCTCGAAGCGCTGCGCGCGCAGCAGCTCCGACTCGGCGCGGTCGCGCGCAACGGCGTCGTCGGCCTCGCGCAGCGCGCGGCGCACGGCCGAAGCCATGCGTGCCAGCCGGCCCTTGAGGATGTAGTCGGTGGCGCCGCTGCGCAGCGCCTCGATCGCGGCGTCCTCGCCGATCGTGCCGGAGACGAAGATGAACGGCGTCCGCGGTGCTTCGTCCCGCAGGATCTGCAGCGCGCGATAGCCGCTGAAGCCGGGCATCGACAGGTCCGACAGCACGATGTCGGGCGCGAACACCGAAAGGTTTTCTCGAAAACGCGGCTCGTCGTCGACGACGCGCGCCTCGAACACCAGGCCGTCGGCGCGCAGTTCGTCGAGGATCAGCTCGGCGTCGAGCGGGTCGTCCTCGACGACCAGGAGGCGCAGCGCGGGCGTCGACTCGGTCATGCGGCGCTCAATGCGTGTCGGGCGATTCGTTGAGGACGGCCCAGAACTGGCCGAGTGTCTGCACGGCGGCGAAGAACTGGCGCACGTCCACCGGCTTGACCACGTAGGCGTTGACGCCCAGGTTCCAGCTGTGGACCAGGTCGCTCTCCTCGCGCGAGGAGGACAGGATCACCACCGGCACGCGCCGGAAACGCGCGTCGTCGCGCATGCGCTTGAGCACTTCCAGGCCGTCCAGGCGCGGCATCTTGATGTCGAGCAGGACGACGGCCGGGTTGCCGGCCGGGCGGCCTTCGTAGGCGCCGCGCGCATGCAGGTAGTCCAGCGCCTCGACGCCGTCCTCGACGTGCACGACCGGGTTGGCCAGCTTCGCTTCGCGCAAGGCGTCCATCGCCATCTCGGCATCGGCGGTGCTGTCTTCTGCCAGCAGGATGGTGCGGATCTCTCGATTCATCGGACGCTCTCTGGAAGGGGCACCGAACCGTTCGGCGCAGGTAGCGAGAAGTAGAACGTGGCGCCCTGGTCGGGCGCGGCCCGGACCCAGACCCGGCCGCCGTGGCGGCCGAGGATGCGCCGCACGTTGGCCAGGCCGATGCCGGTGCCCGGGAAGTCCGACGCCTTGTGCAGGCGCTGGAACACGCCGAACAGCTTGCCGGCATAGGCCATGTCGAAGCCGGTGCCGTTGTCGCGCACGTAGAAGACCCGGCCGTCCTCGGCCGTGTCCTCCATGCCGACCTCGATCAGCGCGCGCTCGCGCCGCGCCGTGTACTTGACCGCGTTGCCGAGCAGGTTCTGCCACACCTGGCGCAGCATGCCCTCGTCGCCGATGACGACCGGCAGCCCGCCGATGCGCCACTCGATGATGCGGTCGCCGGCCTCGGCCATCAACATCCCGCGCATCTCCTCGGCCAGCGCCTGCATGTCCACCGGCTGCATGCGCAGGGCGTTGCGGCCCAGGCGCGAGTACAGCAGCAGGTCCTCGATCAGCGAGGACATGCGCCGCGCCGACTCGACGATGACCTCCAGGTAGTGGCGCGCGGTCGGATCGCTCGCCTCGCCCAGGTGGCGCTCGAGCTTGTCGGCGAAGCCGGCGATGTGGCGCAGCGGCGCGCGCAGGTCGTGCGAGACCGAATAACTGAACGCCTCCAGCTCGCGGTTGACCTCCGAGACCTGCTCCACCTGCCCGGCCAGCTCGCGGTTGAGGTCGCGGATCTGGCCTTCGGCGCGCTTGCTGGCGGTGACGTCGTTGACGGTCAGGAGGATCGCCGACTCCTGCTCGGACAGCAGGATGCGGCGCGCATTGACGAAGACGATGCGCTCGATGTCCTCGCCGGTGCGCTGCGTGAGCTCGTAGTCCCACAGCTCGCGGTCGCGCACCGCCACGTCGATCAGGCGCTGGTGCAGGGCCGCGTCGGACCAGGCGCTTTGGCCGACCTGGTCCAGTGCCACGCCGACCGGTTCCTCGCCGTCCACGCCGTAGACCTCGCGGAAGGCCTTGTTCATCGACAGCACGCGCAGGCCGTTGTCGAGCAGCAGGATCGGCTCGCGGATGTTCTGCAGGATGGTGCGCGAGCGCGCCACTGCCTGGCGGGCACGCGACTCGGCGTTCAGCCGGTGGCGCACCTGGCGCTCGGAGGCGTAGATGACCGAGCCGATCAGCAGCAGCTGCACGGCCAGCATGCCGAGCGTGGCCCAGCCGGCCCGGCGCTGGTTGTCCTGCCATTCCGCGCTGCGCTCGGTGTACAGGTCGTCCTCGGCGGCGAGCACCTCGCCGGCGGAACTGCGGAACGGGAACAGCTCGCCGGCCTGGCGCAGCGTGGTGCCGGCGGCGGTGCGATCGCCCTGGTCGAGCTGCCGCATTGCCTCGTCGATCAGCCGGGCCCGGCCCTCGATCAGGGTCTCCAGGTTGCCGACCCGGTTCTGCTGGGCGGGATTGTCGCGCGTGGCCTCGGCCAGCCGATCGAGCAGCGGCACCAGCCGCAGGCGGCGCCCGGCATACTGGGCGGCCACGTCACCGTTGGACAGGTCCGCGTAGCGCGTGGTGGCGACGGCCTCAAGCTCGCCCACCGCCGAGACCAGCTCGTGGACGGTTTCCTTGATGTCGGCGCTGTGGAGCACCCAAGCGGAAGATTCGGCCGTGGTCTGCGCGCTGCGCTGCAGGATGAGGTACGGCAGGATCAGGCTGGCCGCCACGGCGACTGCGAGCAGCACCACCCGCAGCGGGAATTCGGCGTTTGTGGTCAGCCGCGACCAGCGCATGCAGGCTCCTGTGGAAAAATGAACAAGACCGCCTGCGATCGCCCCGGCCGGCGGGTCCGGCGAGCATAGCACCGTGCCCGGATGCGCAGGTGCAGGCCCGGCCCCAGCGATCGGGCATCGAAACGGGCTGGCATGCGTGTCGGAACGGCTTGCTAGAATCGCGCGCTTTCGCCCCTCCCGAGCCCAGCCCCGATGCCCGACGCACACCACTCGATGCGCCCCCTTCCGCGCCTGATCTTCTTCTCGCGCTGGCTGCAGCTGCCGCTGTACCTCGGCCTGATCGTCGCCCAGGGCGTCTATGTCGTCCTGTTCGTCAAGGAGCTGTGGCACCTGATCCTCGGCGCCGCCAGCCTCGGCGAGCAGGAAATCATGCTGATCGTGCTGGGCCTGATCGACGTGGTGATGATCTCCAACCTGCTGGTCATGGTGATCGTCGGCGGCTACGAGACCTTCGTCTCGCGGCTGCGGCTGGAAGGCCACCCGGACCAGCCCGAATGGCTGAGCCACGTCAACGCGTCGGTGCTCAAGGTCAAGCTGGCGATGGCGATCATCGGCATCTCCTCGATCCACCTGCTCAAGACCTTCATCGCCGCCGGCACGCTGGAAGGCCTGCCGTTCTGCACGCCGGAGATGCTGGCCGCGATCAAGGACGCGACGTCGGCGGTCACCAGCCGCAGCTGCAGCTCGCTGACGCCGACCGGCGTGCTCTGGCAGACCATCATCCACTGCGTATTCATCCTGTCGGCGATCGGCATCGCCTATACCGACAAGCTGATGCAGGGTGCCAAGCCGGCCAACGGCAAGCACCACTGACCGCTTCAGCCGTGCGGCCGCCGCCTCACAGGTGCGGCGGCCACCGGCGCGGGGGCGGCCGCCAGTTGGCCAGCGCCTCGCGGGTGCGCTGGCGGCCGACCTCGATCAAGTCGGCCGCGCGGTCGAACGCATAGAACGCCGCCGCGCTGCGCGGGATCGAGATCAGCAAGTCCGGCGGCTGGGCCGCCAGCTTCAGGCGGCTGATGGTGCCCTGCACGGTCTCCAGCGAGCGCGCGAACAGCTCGACCATGCCCAGCTCGCGCTCGCGCGGCGCCGCCGGCGCGCCGCGTTCGAGCAGGCCGCCGAACAGGCTGCCGAAACGCGCGGCCAGGCCGCTGGCCGGGGACGGCGCAGGCGCGGGCGGCTCGATCGGCAGGTCGTCCGGCGCATCGACGTCCACGGCGATCGTGAAATCGGTCAGGTCGCGCAGCGTCGCCGAGACCGGCAGCGGGTTGAGCAAGCCGCCGTCGACCAGCAGCCGGCCCTGGTAGCGGTGGGGCCGGAAGATCGTCGGGATCGCGATCGAGGCGCGGATGGCGTCGAACAGCGAACCGCGGGAGAACCAGACCTCGCGCTGGGTGTCCAGGTCCACCGCCACGGCGGTGTAGCCGATCGGCAGGTCCTCGATCGCGGCATCGCCGATCAGCTCGCTGAGCACGCCGATGATGCGATCGCCCTTGATGAAGCCGCCGCCGCGCATCGTCCAGTCGAGCAGGCGCAGCATGCCGATGCGCTGCAGCGGGATGACGAAGTCGCGGTAGACCGGCAGCTTGCCGGCCGCGTGGATGCCGCCGACCAGGGCGCCCATCGAGCTGCCGGCGATCGAGGCGATGGTGAAGCCCTGGGCGGTCAGTTCCTCGATCGCGCCGATGTGCGCATAGCCGCGCGCGCCGCCGGAGCCGAGGACCAGCGAGATCACGCGGCCCGTGCCTGCGGCGCCGCTGGCGGCCTCCAGCGGGTTCATCCGCCGGCCAGGTAGGCGCCCAGCGAGAGCTGCAGGAGGATCTTCATCTCCTCGCGCAGGGACACCGGCGCGACGACCTCGGCATCGGGGCCGTACTTGAGCACGTCCATCAGCAGCTCGCGCGAGTTGGAGTACGGCAGCTTGAGTTCGTAGCGGCCGTCGGACAGCCACTGGCCCTGCTGCTGCGAATGCCAGTGCTCGTCGGCCACCCAGCGCGCCGCGTGCGGCGAGAAGCGCAGCGTGGCCCAGGCCTTGGGCGGCCCGGAGAAGATGCCGTAGCTGGACGCCAGGTGCGCGTCCAGTTCCTCGGCCGGCCGGTCGATCGCCGCCTCGGCCTGGACCACCGGGTCGCGGATGCGGTCGAGCGCGAAGCTGCGCAGGCCGTCGCGGCCGTGGTCCCAGGCGTCCAGGTACCAGTTGTCGCGGTAGTGCGCCAGGCGCTGCGGCGAGACGCTGCGGTCGGTCAGCGTATCGGTGGAGCGGGCGCGGTAGCGGAAGTTCAGGCGCTGGCGGTTGAGCAGGCTGCCAGCCAGGACGCGGAACACGCCCTGGTCGAGCCGGCGCGCACCGCTGGCGATCACGCGGATGCGCTCGATCGGCAGCGTGCGGCCGCTGTGCTGGTCCGACAGCAGCCGCTCGATGCGCGCGCGGAACGGCGCCAGCGCGCCGGCCAGCACGCCCGGATCCGAACGCCCCAGCAGCTCGTTCAAGGCCAGCAGGGCGGCCAGCTCCTCGCTGGTCAGCCACAGGCCCGGCAGCTCGAAGCGCTCGCCCTCGTCGTCGGCGTAGCGGATTGCGGCCTGGTCCGAATCGCTCTCGATCGGCGCGCCGAGCGCATCGCGCAGGAACGCCACGTCGCGGTAGAGCGTGGCGCGCGAGCAGGCCAGCTCGTCCTTCAGCCGCGCCATCGGCACCGGATAGCGCGCCGATTTCAGGATGCGATGCAGGGTCAGGATGCGTTCGTAGCGATCCATGGCGAAAGACGGCAGCCGGAAGGCCGGCAAGTGTGTCACAACGGCACGGCGGCATTCGCGACCGTGGCGCGCATCCCCGGTGACGGCCTGGCCGCCGGGGATGCGCGAGAAGAAGAGGAGTCAGCCGGTAAGCCGGGTTCTGTCGTGGACAGCCATTCCTCTGGGCCTTGCGTCGCCGCAAGGCTCAAGCGACCAACCCGGGGGCAACGCGAGCCGCGCCATAGCCCCCCTATTCGGTCTTGCTCCGGGTGGGGTTTGCCGTGCCCTGCGGCGTTGGCCCCGCAGGCGGTGCGCTCTTACCGCACCGTTTCACCATCACCACGCACATCCGCTTTCACCACGGCAGATGCCGGGAGCACTTGAGCGCCAGCGCTTGCGCGCCGACGCTAGTGTCACGACCCTTCCAGCACGAGGCTGGACCGTGGCGGGCGCGGATGCCGTTCGGCTGTCTATTCTCTGTTGCACTTTCCGTCGGCTCGCGCCGCCCAGGCGTTACCTGGCACCCTGCTCTGTGGAGCCCGGACTTTCCTCGGCACGCAAGCGTGACGCGACTGTCTGGCTGACTCCGCCGGCGAGTCTACCGAGTTAGGCAATCCTTGCCTAACTCGGTGCGATCGCCCCCCTGCAGCTGCGGCTCGAATCCGCGGCCGAACACCCGGGTGGCGCCGCTCCGGGAGTCGAACATGCCGATACCGGCACCACCGGCGGAATCGCCCGCCGGCCGATTGCGTTCCTCGTTTCGTCGCACACGGCGCGCGCTGTGCGCGAGGAGGGCGCGGCCACCGTCATGGCGTCGTTCGGGGAACGCATCCGCGTCGGGCGCCGAAACCGGCAAGCCCGGAGCGGCAGGTGCGCGCGGCAGCCAGGCAGCACTTGACTACAAATGTAGTCATCGCTACCGTGACGACACGTGTAGTCAAGGTGCACCCATGTCACGCAAATCGATCGGCGACCAGGAACTGGCGCTGCTGGACCATATCGCCGCGCACGGCGATGCCTCGGTCGGCGAGGTCGCCGCCGACTTCGGCGAGCCGCGCGGGCTGGCCCGCTCCACCGTCCTGACGATGATGGAGCGCCTGCGCGCCAAGGGCTTCCTCACGCGGCGCCCGGCCGGCGGCGTCTACCGCTATGCCGCCACCGCCGGGCAGGACGAGGTGGTGCGCGGGGCGGTCGGCCAGTTCGTCGAGAAGACGCTGCAGGGATCGGTCTCCCCGTTCGTCGCCTGGCTGTCCGAGCGCAGCGAGGTCAGCGATGCCGAACTGGCCGAGCTGGAAGCCCTGGTCGCCACGCTACAGTCGCGACGGAAGGAGCGCTGACGATGCTCGCCTTCGTCGAATCGACCCTGCTGCCGGCGCTGGCCGCGACAGTGGTGCAGTCGCTGCCGCTGTGCGCGCTGGTGCTGGCGGCCTGCCGCTGGCTGCCCGGCCTGCCGGCGACGGCACGCTGCACGCTGTGGTGGCTGGTGTCGCTGCAGCTGCTGGCCGGCCTGGTCTGGCAGGCGCCGCTGGAACTGCCGCTGTTGCCGGCCGCCGCATCGGTCCCGATTGCCGCGACGGCATCGCTGGCCGAGTCTCCGGCCTTCGTCGCCGCGGCCGGACCCGGCGCCGCGGTGCCGGCCGCGACCGGCGCGCCGGGCCTGCTGACCTGGCTGGGCCTGGCCTGGCTCGGCGGCGTCGGCCTGCGGCTGGCGCAGGGCGCGCGTGCGCTGGCACTGACGCGGCGGCGACTGCGGCACGCACGGGCCTGCTACTGGCCGGACGCCGTCGCGCAGCTGGGACACCTGTCCGACGCGCTCGCGATCCGGCATCCGCCGGCCTTGCGCGTCTCGTCCGAGATCCGCTCGCCGCAGCTGCTCGGCCTGTGGCGGCCGACGGTCCTGCTGCCGGCGGAGGCCGCCGACTGGAGCGCGCAGGACCTGCGCCTGGCACTGCACCATGAGCTGGCGCACCTGCGGCGGCGCGACCTCGCCTGGGGCTGGATACCGGCCCTGGCCGAGTGCGCGTTCTTCTTCCATCCGCTGGCCCGCCTGGCCGCGCGCGAGTACGCCCTGGCCCGTGAGGCGGCCTGCGATGCCGCCGTACTGGCCGGCGCCCACGAGCACGCGCAGGCCTATGGCCGCCTGCTGGTGCGCCTGGGCACCAGTCCACGTCCCTGCGCCGGCCTCACCGGCGCGTCCCCCACGTTCACCGCGCTCAAACGGAGGCTCCTCATGCTGCAAGCCCGCACCACATCCGCACCCGCGGCGATGACCGCACTGACCGTCGCCCTGGTCGTGCTCGGCACCCTGCCGTACCGCCTGGTCGCTGCACCGGTCGTCGCATCCACACGATCGATCTCCAGCACCACGATCGCCGGCAGCGACGTGCGCACGACCTCCAGTACCACGATCACCGGCAGCGACGTGCGCATCGACAACGTGCTGCTGTTCGACGAGGACCGCGCGCAGATGAGCGGCAGCACCGACGACCTGTCCGCGGCGCGCGCATTGCACGACGGCAAGCCGCTGTGGTGGGCGCGCAAGGACGGCACGGCCTACGTCGTGCGCGACGCGGCCACGCTCAAGCGCGTGCGCACCGCCTACCGCACGCTGCAGGTGATCGGCCGGGAACAAGGGACGATCGGCGCGCGCCAGGGCGAGATCGGCGCCAAGCAGGGCGAGATCGGGATCCGCATGAGCGAGGTCGGCATCGCCCAAGGCCGGCTCGCGGCGGCGCGCGAGGACAGCCGCAGCGAGCGCCGGGCAGCGCTGGACGTCCAGCAGAACGAACTGACGCAGGAGATGAACGAACTGTCGGCGCGCATGGAGGCCCTCTCGCAGGAACAGGAGAAGCTCAGCCGCCGCATGACGGCCGCCAGCGCCCGGATGCAGCAGGACCTGATTGCGCTGCTCGACCAGGCGATCGCGCGCGGCGTCGCAGCTCCGGTGAACTGATCGGCGATTCTCGCTGCGGTGCCTGACAGGCGGCGCCGCGCCTGAACGCACAACACCCGATCCAGACACGGCAGGCGCGACCGGCCGGCACCCCGCGGGCGCCGGCCGGACCCTCAGGTCGCGATCACGGCCAGTACCAGCAGCGCCGCGGCCAGCGCCGCATAGGCGATCAAGGTCAGCGCCAGCAGGCCGGCGCCGCAGTCGCGGCAGGCCCGAAAGCCCGCCGGCGAGCCCCCGAACCCGGCCAGCGGCCAGGCCAGCAAGGCGAGCAACCGGTGCCGGGTGGCCGGTCGCCGGTGGCAGTAGCGGCAGGAAAGGGCCATGCGCCCCTGCTCTCACGACAGCGCATCGATCCGGGATGCGCTCCTGGCGAGGGCACAGGCGCCGGTCGATCAGGGCGCGCCCTCGCTTTCATGCGACGGCGATCGCTGCCAGGCTAGGCCGGCCATTGGGGTCGGATGGACCGTCCTGCGTATACGGGACCGACCGATACGGGAGGGTCACGCATATGTCGATCCGAATTGGCTGCCTGCTGCTGGCCGCTTCCATGGCACCGGCCGGTGCCCAGACGACCTGGGAACCGGTCTGGTCGACGACGTGGGCGGCCGACGACGCCGCATCGACGCACGCCAGCGTACTGCGCCGCGCCGATGACGGAACGCTCTTCGTCGGCGTCGAGACGGCGCGGGCCGGCCAGCAACGCGCCGGCGTCCTGCGACTGGACGCCGACGGCACGATCGGCTGGGCGGACGAGCGTCCCGGCCCGGGCTCGGCGGAGGACGTGCTGCCGATGGCCGACGGGCGCGTCGCCCTGGCCGGCGGCACCGCGATCCCGTTCGTGCGCACCGTCGATTCCGGTAGCGGTGCCCCGGACTGGGATACCAGCGCGCCGGGCGCGATGCTGGTCGTGCTGCGCTCCTTTGCGACCCGCCAGATCGCGCAGACACCAAGCGGCGACCTGCTCGTGCGTGCAGAGAACGACGATGCGTTCGTCGTACTGCGCTTCGGTGCGCAGGGGCAGTTGCTGCCGCCGTGGCGCTGGACCTCCGGCCTCGGCGCGGTCTGGGCCAATTCGATCGTCGCGCTGCCCGATGGCGGCGCGATCGTCGCCGGCCGCACCTACGCCATCGGCGGGGGGTTCCGCACCGTCCGCTTCGCCGCCGACGGCAGCCTCGTCTACGCGGACGCCGAGTTCGGCGAACTCGGCAATCCGCTCGGTGCGGCCTGGATCGCGACGACGCCGGACGGCGCCACGCTGGTCGTCGCCTCGCCGGAAACCCGCTTCGGCATGCCGGGCGCGATGGCCTGGAAGATCGCGGCGGACGGCACGCGCCTGTGGACGCGCACGCTGTCGGACCAGGCGAGCGGGTCGACGACGTTCTCCAACGGCCCGGCTGCGCTCGGCCCCGAGGGGGATCTGCGGATCGCGACGGCAGGCACCACGCCGAAGGTGCTGCGCCTGATCCGGGTGGACGGCGCCACCGGCGCCACACGCTGGGACAGCGCCGCCTCCATGCCCGGATTTGCCGACAGGCTGGCGGTCGCACCGAACGGCCGCAGCCTGCTGGGCGGCTCTGCGCACGTTCCCGGCGGCGGCGGCCGCACCTATGCGACCCTGGCCGAGTTCGATGCGGACGGCCTGCTGTGCCGCGAACGAACCGTGCCGGACCTGTACGGCTTCACCTCCATCGTCGGGGCCGTCGACGGATGGACGGTGCTGGGTATCGGAGACGACGGCGTCACGGTGCAGCGTTACGCCGCGGACGGCGCCTGCGGCGACGGGCTGTTCACGGACGGCTTCGAGAACTGAGCGCGCCCCGGCTTCGCGCCGGCCCGGCCGTCCGCGCCGGCGCTATCCGCCCGTTCTGGTGACCGCGGTGCCGGATCGGCACAACCGGCGCGCTCGAAGCGCACGTGCGTTGGGGTCGAGCGGGCCGTGTTGCGTATATCTGTGCGTATATCTGATCCACCGACGAGGGAGAACACCGCATGTCGATTCGCGCGCAGGCGCTATGGCTGGCGCTTCTGACGGCACCCGTCGGCGCGCAGACGGCCTGGGAACCGGCCTGGACCACCACCTGGCAGGCCACGGACGCGTTCGCGACGTACCCGGGCGTGCTGCGCCGCGCCGACGACGGCACCCTGTTCGTCGGCATCCAGGCGGCACGCGCCAGCGGCGCCCGCGCCGGCGTGCTTCGACTGGAAGCCGACGGCGGGTTCGGCTGGTTCCACGAGCGCCCCGATCGTCCCGCCACGCCCGACGACGTCGTGCTGCTGGCCGATGACCGCGTCGCGCTGGTCGGCGGGTTCACCGCGCCGTTCGTGCGCACGCTCGACGCCACCGACGGCAGTCTGGTCTGGGAAACCGAAGCGACCGGCGCCGTGCTGTGGGTCGAACCGAGCTACTACCAGACCCGGCAGCTCGCGCAGGCGCCGGGCGGCGACCTGCTGATGCGTGCCGACAACGGTGCCGATTTCGTCGTGCCGCGCTTCACCGCAGACGGCCAGCCACGGCCGGCCTGGCACTGGAGTACCGGCCTGAACGTGGCCACGGCCGACACGATCGCCGCCCTGCCCGACGGTGGCGCGATCGTCGCCGGGCGCGCGGACTTCATCGGTGGCGGCTACCGTACCGTGCGTTTCGCCGCGGACGGCAGCCTCGTCTACGCCGATGCCGAGCTCGGCGAACTCGGCAACCCGCTCGGCGCAGCCTGGCTGGCGACGACACCGGACGGCGCCGCCCTGGTCGTCGCCTCCCCGGAAACCCGCTTCGGCGTACCGGGCGCGATGGCCTGGAAGATCGCCCCGGACGGCACCCGGCTGTGGACGCGCACGCTGTCGGACCAGTCGCAGACGGCGACGACGTTCACGAGCTGGGCGACCGCGCTCGGCCCCGACGGCGGCTTGCACGTCGCAGTGGTGGGCATGCCCCAGGTCCTGCGTCTCGTGCGCGTCGACGCGTCCACCGGCACCACGCGCAGCGACGTGGCCTCGGCGGTGCCCGGGCTGCCGATGGCTCAGGCGGTGGCGCCGAACGGACGCAGCCTGCTGGTCGGCTACGCGCACATCCAGGGCGGCGGTGGCCGCACCCACGCGACGATGGCCGAGTTCGACGCAGACGGCGCGCTGTGCCGCCAGCGCAGCGCGCTGCCGAACCTCGGCAGTCTCGGTGCCGTGGTCGGTGCCGCCGAGGGATGGACCGTGGTGGGAACCAGCGACGCCGGCAGCGTGGTGGTGCAGCGCTACGATGCGGATGGCGCCTGCGGCGAGACGCTGTTCGCCGACGATTTCGAGCCGCGCTGAATCCGGCGAGCGTCCATCGTCGAACGTCGCGAGCGAGGGCGACCGATCCAGCCGGCTCGACGCCGCCCTCGCTCGTCGAGCCGCCCCCCCGGCCGCGTCCTTCCTCGAAAACGCCGCGGGCGGTCGATGGACCGGATCGCGCGATCGCGAAGCAGCGGCCCGAGCGCCTCCTTGCGCGTCGGCGAAGCGCCCGGACGCCGCGCTCGAGCAATCGTCAGAGCTGGACGATCGGCTTGAAGCCACCCCAGAACATGCGCTTGCCGTCGAACGGGACGTTCTTCATGTCCAAGCCGGCCAGGCGCGGGTCGGCCATCACCTTCTTGTTGATGCGGTCGCGCTGCGCGCGCGAGGCATAGACGATCCACGAGAACACGACGACCTCGTCCGGCTTGAGCTTGACGCTCTGCGGGAACGAGGTGACCTTGCCCGGCTTCACGTCGTCGGCGACGCATTCGACATAGGCCAGCGCGCCGTGCTCCTTCCAGATCTTGCCGGCCTTGCGCGCCAGCGCGCGGTAGGCCGCCAGCTTGTCCTTCGGCACCGGCAGCACGAAACCATCGACATAGCTCATGACAGACCCTCTTCGTGACGAACGGGAAGCTGATCATACGCGCGGCCGCGTGAGGCCAGCCTGGCTGGACGCCGCCGGCCGCGGATCGTCCTCGTCCCGCCCACGTGCCCTTCCCGCATCCCGCACCCGGCCGGCCCGGCACAGGAGGCCGGCCACACGCGAAGCACGGCCGCCTGCAGGCTGCGCGCACCGGCCACGCCGTCGGATCATCACGCTCGGGTACACTCCGGCCCCGCCTCACTGCCGCGAGTGTCCCTTGGACGAATCAACCGAAACCGGAGGCGCCGACCTCGCCCTGCTCGACGCCACCGAAGCCCGCATCCTGGGCTGCCTGATCGAGAAGGCCGCGATCACCCCGGAGGTCTACCCGCTCACACTCAACGCGCTGGTCGCCGCGAGCAACCAGAAGACCAGCCGCGAACCGGTCCTGCAGCTCGAACCCGGCGCCGTCGCGCACACGCTGCGCCGCCTCGAGGACCGCGAGCTGGTCCGCGTCGCCCCCTCCTCGCAGCGCGTCTCGCGCTACGAGCACCGCTTCGACGCGATCTACAACATCACCGGCCGCCAGCGCGCGGTGCTGTGCCTGCTGCTGCTGCGCGGCCCGCAGACGCTCAACGAGCTGCTGATGCGCAGCGAGCGCCTGGCCGAGTTCCCCGGCATCGACGACGTGCGCGACACGCTCGACCGCCTCGCACAGCGCACCCCGGCACTGGTCGTGAACATCGGCCGCGCGCCGGGCCAGCGCGAGGACCGCTACATGCACCTGCTGTGCGGGCCGGTCGACGCCGACGCCTATGCGACGACGGCAACCGCCGACGCCACCGGCAGCGCGCGCGGCGGGCTGGCCGAGCGCGTGGCGCAGCTGGAGACCGAGGTGGACACGCTGCGCGGGGAGCTGGCGGCGCTGCGCGAGCGGCTGGAGGCGGCGGGGGTTTGATCCTCGGTTTGCGTGGCGTGCCGGCTTGGGGTTTGCTTTTCGCGGGCCGCTGCTGATGGTTCGCATCGCGACACGTTAGCCGTCGGCCAAGCATCTCTGAACTGGCGTGTTCGGGCGGACGTCCTGCTTTGTTCGCTTGACGCGTCCTCGCTTGCCATCGGAGAGGTCGTGCTTCGTCGGTGGGCGGCGTCCGTGTTTTTCCGCTCGCCTCCGGGCGTGTGGGGGCCTTCGTTGTTCCGTTGAAGCGCTCTCGCTTGCCGTTCGGAACGGTTGCACTTCGTTGGTGGACGGCATCCCTGCCTTTTTCCGCTCGCCTCCGGGCGAGCGGGTCACTTTCTCTTGCGTGCCCAAGAGAAAGTAACCAAAGAGAAGGGCACCCGACGTACGCGCCCGCCGCACAGTGCCTGTGCGACGGGTTCGCGGGCCGGCTACGGGGTTGGCCGACAGGCCATCCCTGGCCTGACGGCCAACGGGCCGGCATCGTGCCGGCCCCCCCTGCGGGCTTTTCCTCCGCCAGCCCGCCGCTGCCGACGGGACTTGGAGAAGCACGTGCATCCCGCACGCAGAGCAGAAACCAGTAGCAACGCCAAGACAGCTGCCGACACATGGAGCTTGCGCAAACCGCGGCTTCTTTTCTTGAGCGCGCAGGACGCGCGCCCTCGGGGCTCCTGTGCCGCGGCGAAGGTGCGCAGGAAAGGCCCGCAGGGTGGGCCGCAGGACGTGGCCCAGTCCGCTGTCGGCGCACGAAGCGCCGTCAGCGGACCCCCGGAGCGCCTTCGGGCCGTCGGAGGGCAGGATGCCCGGAGACCGCGGCACCGGGGTGCCCTTTCTCTTGGTTACTTCTCTTGACTCCGCGCATCTGCGCTCCGCCCTTCGGGCCGGCTTCGCCGTTCGCGCCGCTCCTGCGGCGCAGTGGGCACGCAAGAGAAAGTGACCCGCTCGCCCGGGAGGCGAGCGGAAGAAGGCAGGGATGCCGTCCACCCAAGCGCACAGCGCGTCGGAAACATCCGGGCCAGATCACAGGTCGCAACACGAACCGCCAGCATCAAAAGCGGTCGCCACGCATTCCACGGTCACTCGCAATCACACCGCGTGAAACATCAACGCCGCACCAAAAAAAGCGCGACAGCACCAATGTCCATCCGCACAAAACACGATTGTTAAAAAACGCTTGCACAACGGAAACCAGCGGCGTATCGTCCGCGCCCCTCGCCCCAGTGGCCATTCACGCAAACTCGCCGAAACCGATGAACGTCCCGCCGAATTTCGCCAAGCCTTCCCTGCATTCGCGCACCGTGCGCGGCGCGGAAGCGTGCGCGTACGGTGCCGACTGTCGGCGGCCGCTCGCCACCTGCCCGATCGACTGATCCCGCCCTACGCGGAGATCGGTCGCCCCGATCTCCGAGGAACGCGAACGCCCTCGGACTGAAAATCCGGGGGTTTTTTGTTTCCGGCGTTCGCATCGGAGAAGAAATCCAGCGTCCAGGCGCGTGCGCGAGCACGGCCGCTTGCGGCGCGACGCATTGGCGCGTGCGAACAGGCGCCAATACGAAGCGATCGTCGATCGATGTCCTGCGGTACGGGTTCCCATGCCCGTCCGGTGCGCGCGGCGCTGCCGTGGCGTATGCCCGAATCGACCGGGATCGTTTCGCACGACGTTAGCTCAATCGGGAGAGCAGCGAGTACACCTCGCGGGTTGCCGGTTCGATTCCGGCACGTCCTTTGGATCGCTCAGTGGTCGAGCATCGGTCTGTTAAACCGACGACGCGGGTTCGACTCCCGCTCCAAAACTGCCGACGTGTAAACGTCATCACCGGGACTTTCGGGTCCCTCCACCGGAAACGCCCCGTGCGGCGTTCCGCCGGGCGGCGCGAAAGCGCCGCGCAACGGAACGTCCGCAGCGGATCGGCTGCCGGGCCTGTGCCCGCGCACCGTACGTGAGGCCGCCACCGTATCGCCGCAGGATGCGTCGATAGGCGCGGCCCTCATCCACGGTGTGCACGCACGGTGCTCCGCGACCGCGATGCCAGGGGCGTTTCCATCCCTTTCGATCGCTGCGCGCCTTCTTGCCGGCGCGCTGCGCTTCATACGCGTCGCGCCCCTGCGCGGCGACACCGCCCGCGCAGACCGGTCCGGCGCGGCGGTGCGACGAAACGGACCGGACCACCAGAGCCAAACAGGAGAAAACAGCCATGTTCTGGACCCAGCAGGTCGTGATCGGTGACGGCGAGCGCGGCCTGGTGTTTCGCAACCGTCGGTTCGAGCGCGTGCTCGATCCGGGCGTCTACCGCTTCTTCGGTGCGCGCAAGCGCGTCGAGGTCGCCGTGCACGCCATTGCCCAGCCCGAATACAGCGGACGCGACACCGATGCACTGGTGGCGTGCCTCGGTGCCGGCCTCGGCGCCCACTTCGTGCTCGCCGATCTCGGCGCAGACGAGGTCGGCCTCGTCTACAAGAACGGCAAGCTCGAGGACGTGCTCGCGCCGGGCACGCGCCGGCTGTACTGGCGGGGTCTGGTGCCGGTGGCGGTGGAGCGCGTGACGCTCGCCGACGGCCTGGCGGTGCGCGCGGACATCGTCGGCCGGCTGCGCCAGCTCGGCCTGCTGGCCAAGGTGGCCGTGGCGGTGGACGTGCCGACCGAATCGATCGGCCTGCTGTTCGTCGACGGCACGCTGGTCGGGACGCTGGCGCCGGGCGCGCACGCGTTCTGGAACTTCCGCAAGAACGTCGCCGCGGAAGTGGTCGAGCTGCGCGTGCAGGCGATCGAGGTCGCCGGCCAGGAGCTGCTGACCCGCGACAAGGTCAGCCTGCGCGTGAACCTGGCCGCCAGCATGCGCGTGACCGATGCGGTCGCCGCGCGCACGAAGGTCGCCAAGTTCGGCGAGCAGGTCTACCGCGAGCTGCAGTTCGGGCTGCGCCGTGCGGTCTCGTCCAAGACGCTGGACGAGCTGCTCGGCGACAAGGCCTCGCTCGATGCCGACATCTTCGGCTACGTGCGCGGCAAGGTGGCACCGTTCGGCGTCGAGGTGCTCGGTGTCGGCGTCAAGGACCTGATCCTGCCGGGTGAAATGAAGGACATCCTCAACAGCGTCGTGCAGGCGGAGAAGGCGGCCCAGGCCAACGTGATCCGCCGTCGCGAGGAAGCGAACGCCACCCGTTCGCTGCTCAACACGGCACGGCTGATCGAGGAAAGCCCGGTGCTGATGCGCCTGAAGGAGCTGGAGGCGCTGGAGAAGGTGACCGAGAAGGTCGATACGCTCACCGTGTTCGGCGGCCTGGACGGCCTGCTCAAGCAGCTGGTGACGATCAAGTAGCAACCCTGCGCGGCGGACGGATCCGCCGCGCAGCCTCGGGACAACGAAGAACAAGAAGAGCGTAGAAGAACACCATGCGTACCCAATCCCGTTACGAACTGCTGCACGCCGAAGGCAGCGCCACGCCGATCAAGGCCTGGGTGCGCGGCGTGCCGGTGGAGGACACGGCGCAGCGCCAGCTGCGCAACATCGCCGCGATCCCGTTCGTCGGGCCGTGGGTGGCCGTGATGCCGGATGTGCACCTGGGCATCGGCGCGACCGTCGGCTCGGTGATCCCGACCCGCGGCGCCATCATCCCGGCCGCGGTCGGCGTCGACATCGGCTGCGGCATGGCCGCCGTGCGCACGACGCTGCGCGCATCCGACCTGCCCGACAACCTGGCATCGCTGCGCGCCGACATCGAGCGCGACGTGCCGGTGGGCAACGGCCGCGACGGCGAGCACCGGCGCCTGCCCGACAGCATCGCCACGCGCGTCGCCGGGTCGAACCTGGCCGGCCGGCTGGAGGCGATCAAGGCCAAGCACCGGCGCATCCGCACCGACAAGCTCGACCGCCAGATCGGCACGCTCGGCGGCGGCAACCACTTCATCGAGATCTGCCTGGACGAAGCCGGCGCGGTCTGGGTGATGCTGCACTCGGGCTCGCGCGGCACCGGCAACCTGATCGGCACCTACTTCATCGAACGCGCCCGCGAGGAACTGGCGCGGCGCGTGCTCGGCTTCCACCTGCCGGACAAGGACCTGGCCTTCTTCCTGGAAGGCGAGCCGCTGTTCGACGACTACGTCGAAGCCGTCTCCTGGGCGCAGGACTACGCCCGCGAGAACCGCGAGGCGATGATGACGCGGGTGCTGGCGCAGATGCGCCGCCGGCTGCCGGCGTTCCAGATGGATGCGCGCGCGGTCAACTGCCACCACAACTACGTGCAGAAGGAAGTGCACGGCGGCCAGGAACTGCTGGTGACGCGCAAGGGCGCGGTCAGCGCCCGCGCGGGCGAGCTCGGCATCATCCCCGGCAGCATGGGCACGCGCAGCTACATCGTGCGCGGCAAGGGCAACGCCGAGAGCTTCCACAGCTGCAGCCACGGCGCCGGCCGCGTGATGAGCCGGACCGCCGCGCGCCAGCAGATCACGCTGGCGCAGCACCGCGAGGCGACCGCGCACGTGGAATGCCGCAAGGACAAGGCCGTGATCGACGAGTCGCCGGCGGCCTACAAGCCGATCGACGCGGTGATCGCCGCGCAGGACGACCTGATCGAGGTCGTGCACACGCTGCGCCAGGTGGTGTGCATCAAGGGTTGAGCCGCCGCGCGGCGGGAAACCTCCGGCAAGCGGCGGCGGGCCATCCGGTTCCGCCGCCGCGAGCGCCGATGCGGCTTCAGGCCACGCCGCCGCGCGCGAACGCGGCGCGGCCTTCGGCGTCGAGCGCGGCGAAGTCCGCGTCCGTCAGCGTGATGTCCACGGCCGCGACGTTCTCTTCCAGGTGCGCCACCTTGCCGGTGCCCGGAATCGGCAGCATCACCGGGCTGCGCTTCAGGATCCACGCCAGCGCGACCTGGCTCGGCGTGGCGCCGTGCGCGCGCGCCAGGCGGTCCAGCAGCGAACCGGGGCGCGCCAGGTCGCCCGCCGCCAGCGGGAACCACGGGATGAAGCCGATGCCCTGCGCCTGGCAATGGTCGAGCACGGCCTCGCTGGTGCGGTCGACCAGGTTGTAGCGGTTCTGCACGGTCGCCACCGGGAACACCTTCGCGGCCGCGGTGATTTCCTCGACCGAGACTTCGCTCAGGCCCGCATGGCGGATCACACCGGTATCGATCAGCTCCTTGACCGCGCCGAACTGCTCGTCGCGCGGCACCTGCGGATCGATGCGGTGCAGCTGCCACAGGTCGATGCGCTCTACGCCGAGCAGCCGCCGGCTCTTGTGCGCCTGCTGGATCAGGTACTCGGGCCGGCCGAGCGGGATCCAGCGGTCCGGGCCGGTGCGCGCCAGGCCGCCCTTGGTCGCGACGACCAGGTTGCCATACGGATGCAGCGCCTCGCGGATCAGCGGTTCGGACACGTCCGGGCCGTAGGAATCGGCGGTGTCGATGAAATCGATGCCCAGCTCCGGCACGCGGCGCAGCGTGGCGAGCGCCTCGGCGCGGTCGGCCGGGTCGCCCCAGATGCCGCGGCCGGTGACGCGCATCGCGCCGAAGCCGAGGCGGTTGACGGCCAGGTCGCCGCCGATCGTGAAGCGGCCCGAACGGGCAGCGGATGTCGTGCTCATGGCGTTTCTCCGGATCAGAGCGCTGAACGTGGGCCGGCCACCGGCGAATTCAAGCCGGCGCCGACACATGTACGATGACGCCAGCCCGGGCCAGAGTCGGGCCGGCGATCGCAGCGGTAGGCGCTAAGCTGATCGGCGACCACCGCGGAGCCCGCCGATGAGACTGCCTGTCAGGACCGATTTCCCGCTAGGCGAGATCCGCCGCTACCTCGAACCCGGGCCGATCGTGCTGGTCAGCTCCGCGTGG